>LFTO01000194.1 GCA_001513335.1 Clostridiales bacterium DTU086
GATGAGATGAAGGGAAGAATTATCGGGAGAGAAGGCCGCAATATCAGAACCCTTGAGACACTGACGGGAATTGATTTAATTATCGATGATACACCGGAGGCAGTAATTCTTTCGGGTTTTGATCCAATCAGACGAGAGATTGCCAGGATTGCTCTGGAAAACCTTATAGCTGACGGCAGGATTCATCCGGCTAGAATTGAAGAAGCCGTTGAAAAAGCACAAAAAGAAGTGGAAACAGCTATAAGAGAAGAAGGAGAAAGAGCCGTTTTTGAAACCGGCATTCAGGGAATACACCCCGAGCTGATTAAATACTTGGGGCGCCTGAAGTATCGTACCAGTTACGGGCAAAATGTGCTGAAACATTCATTGGAAGTTGCCTACCTGGCATCCAACATGGCTGCCGAGTTAGGAGCAGACATTCAACTTGCGAAAAGGGCAGGGCTTCTCCATGATATTGGTAAGGCTGTAGACCATGAGGTTGAAGGACCTCACGTTCAAATCGGGGCTGACCTGGTTAAAAAGTATAACGAGTCACCTGAAGTTATCAACGCCGTGGCTGCACACCATGGAGACGTGGACGCCATTACCATTGAAGCTGCTTTGGTTCTTGCAGCCGATGCAGTATCTGCTGCCAGACCGGGAGCACGAAGGGAAACCCTGGAAGCATATATCAAACGGCTGGAAAAATTAGAAGAAATAGCGGATTCCTTTGAAGGCGTTGAAAAGGCTTATGCAATTCAAGCAGGCCGGGAGATCCGCATCATGGTTAAACCGGATAAAGTTGACGATGTGGCAGCGCCAAAACTGACCAGAGATATCGTAAAAAGTATAGAAAAAGAATTAGAATATCCGGGTCAGATAAAAGTAGTTGTTATCAGGGAAACACGGAGTGTTGACTACGCCAAATAGCATAATTTACTAAAAAAGGCGGCTTAGTGCCGCTTTTTCTCTTTTTTCCCACAAAAAATGGCAACTTGTGCTTGGAGGGAAAATTTTTGTTTTGCAGAATACAAGTGTAATGAACTATTGTTATGTCGTGCTTTCAGGTAGGTGGTTTATTTGGTTTTAAAGTACAAAAACGGGGAAAATGTATCTGATAGCGTTGGTCTTCTAATTTCAATGTTAGTAAGATATCCGGAGATTGGAACAATCAATTTTGACCCTGAAACTAACAACTTAAAAATAACGTTTATGATGTTAAAACTTATTCCGGAACCGGTGTTAGAAAAATTCAGAGCCAATCTTTTGTCCTGTTTGGAAACATTCCATTACTTAGCTCTTCAGAAAGCAAAGACTCTGGATGTGAAATATTCTTTTTGTGAGGATATAACGCTATTGGAATATAAAAGAGATATTTCTTCACTCACCAGTGAAGAAATATCTCTAACAATTGCCCTGGTCAGAGAGAGTTTTGCGGAATATCTTTTGACGGATAAGGAAACGGAAATTGAGGAAGACCAAATGTTTCAAGAAGAGCAAATTGGCAAAATGCTGGAAAATGTCAGATACACTGTACCTGATAAAAAACTTATTGCATTTAGGGAAGAAGGAAGGGTGTTGATATTCAATAAATAAGAATAATTTTCCATTCTCAGGTCTATAATAATTTATGAGCCTCTCTTAATACACGGCTCTTGGAGAGATAGTATGTGAAAATTTTAATGATCGGGGATATTGTAGGCAGACCGGGGAGAAAAATAGTCCACACTATGGTCCCCCAGTTAAGAAAGGACCGAAATATTGATTTTGTAATCGCCAACGGGGAAAATGCTGCAGGAGGAAACGGCATAACGCAAGCCGTAGCAGATGAAATCTTTTCCTCTGAGGTGGATGTCATTACAGGGGGCAACCATATCTGGGATAAGAAAGAAGTATTCGATTGGATATGGAGGGAACCCCGGGTTATTCGTCCTGCAAATTACCCCCCCAACACACCGGGCAGGGGATATTTCATCAGCTCCATTAATAATGGAATTAAAATTGCTGTTGTCAACCTTTCAGGCAGGGTTTTTATGCCTTCCCTTGATTGCCCGTTTCAAACTATTGATGCCATATTAAAAGAAATTGGCAATAAAGCGGACTTTGTTATTGTAGACTTTCACGGGGAAGCAACTTCGGAAAAAGTAGCTTTCGGCTATTATACCGACGGCAGGGTATCGGCGGTTATCGGTACCCATACACACATCCAGACAGCAGACGCCAGAGTCCTTCCTAAGGGCACTGCATATATTACTGATGTAGGAATGACCGGTCCCTATGAATCAGTCCTGGGGATAAAAAAAGAGCTGGCTATAGCCTCATTTACCACCAGGCTGCCGCAGCATTTTGAAGTGGCGGGGGGCCATGCCCAGCTGAATGCGGTATTATTGGAATTGGATATTAGTACAGCAAAAGTAAAATCTATCGAAAATATCCAAGAAATAGACTAATTTTGAGGGTAATTCCAAAATTTTCTTATTGATAAAAAGGATTTTTTTTCTTTAAGGAGAATAAAAATTGGTAAAGTGCCGTTTCTACACATGAAACAACAGGGAGGTTCAGTCTTAATGGATGTATTGAAGGTTTCAGCAAAATCAAGCCCAAATTCTGTCGCAGGTGCTTTAGCAGGTGTATTAAGGGAAAGGGGAGGAGCTGAGCTGCAGGCCATTGGAGCTGGTGCTCTGAACCAAGCAATTAAAGCTGTAGCCATCGCCAGAGGTTTTGTTGCTCCTAGTGGAATAGACCTTATATGCATTCCGGCATTTACAGATATTATGATTGACGGCGAGGAAAGGACCGCCATAAAATTAATCGTTGAGCCCCGATAAAGGATTAGGGACCTGCCTATAAAAAATAGACAGGTCTTTTTTTATTGGAACAATTATTAAATATATTCCTAGAGGAGTGCCATTATGAAAAAAAACAGCCAAAGTAACAAACCGGTGCGCATTGACTGCCACTGTGACACGATTCTTGAAATCGCTACTGGCACACGCAGCCTGGGTGAACGGTCCTCCAGAGGGCATATTGACATCCCCCGTTTACGGGAGGGCCAAATTTCTCTCCAGTTCTTTGCCTTATATATTGAGTCTCAATTTAAGCCTATCGGTGCTTTAGAGAGGACCCTGGAGCTTATTGATACCTTCTACAGGGAACTTGCGGAAAATACAAGCCAGTTAAAGCTAATCAAGACCTTTTCTGATATCGAAGCAGCCCAGGAGGAAAACAAAATCGGTGCTTTCCTGACTGTAGAAGGGGGAGAAGCGATACAGGAAAGCCTTTTCCTGCTGCGCAATCTATACAGGCTTGGAATCAGGGGAATAACCCTTACCTGGAATCAGCGCAATGCCATTGCCGATGGTGCCTCCGAAGGGCCCCACGGGGGCTTAAGCCGGTTCGGGCTGAAAGTTATCGAAGAAATGAACAGCCTGGGGATGCTGATTGACGTATCACATATGAACAGGGGTGGATTCTTTGACGTCCTTAACAACAGCAAAATGCCGGTAATCGCCTCCCACTCAAATGCAAGAGCCCTGTGCAACCATCCACGGAACCTGGATGATGAACAGATAGTCCTGCTGGCTGAAAAGAAGGGCATTATCTGCGTTACTTTTGTCCCGGAATTCCTGGTCCCCGTTGGAAGTCAGGCAGACATTAACAGTGTCGCCGACCATATCGATTATATTAAACACCTTGTAGGTGTAGACTATATAGGTATTGGTTCCGATTTTGACGGGACTGAAGAAGTCCCTGCAGGGCTGGAAGACGTAACAAAAGTTCCCCATCTGGAGGAAGTGCTCCGCCAACGGGGATATACGGAAGCAGAGTTGGAAAAAATCTTCGGAGGAAACGTCCTCCGGCTTCTAAAAAGGGTGATTAAATGAGGTGGTGATATTATGCTGGCTGACCTCCATATCCATACCAAGGCTTCTGACGGTCTCCATTCTCCCGAGGAAATCTGTGCCATGGCGATAAAGGCTGGTTTAGCCGGGATAGCAATAACCGACCATGACACTCTGGACGGTTTTTTGGCACTGAAAAAGAGAAATGAGCCTGGCCTGGAAGTCCTTCCGGGAGTGGAGATAAGCACCCACTGGCACGGGGAGGAGGTTCACCTTTTAGGCTATAATGTTTCACCTGAAAAAGGTTACCTCCAGGAGATGCTTGTCTCTTTCCAGGAAGAACGCAGGCACCGGATAACGAAGATAGTCAATAAAATCCAGAAATTAGGCTTCCAAATCGACGAAGAAGAAATAATCGCCTGTGCCAAAGGGAAAAGTCTCGGCAGACCTCATGTCGCCCAAGCTTTAATCGCCAAAGGATATTATGAGGATGTAAAAGAGGTATTTGAGGAACTCCTGGAAGCAGGGGCTCCGGCTTATGTACCCAGGGAAAAAATAACCCCTGAGGAAGGCATAAAGGCCATCGCATCTGCAGGGGGAATTCCTGTCTTGGCACATCCCGGCCTGGTAAAAAACTGTCTGGAATTAATTGCCGAACTTACCCCTATAGGGCTGAAAGGCGTGGAAGTATATTATCCTCTCCACTCCCAGGACCTGATCCACACCCTTTTAATAATGACTCAAGAGAAGGGGTTACTGGTTACAGGGGGATCCGATTTTCACGGGTTTACGGGTGATAAATTGGGGAAAAGCTGTGTGGATTTCTCAGTGGTGGAGGCCATAAAAGACCTTTCCAGGTAGGAGCCCTTGGACTAATACTAGATAAAAATGAATATACTAGTAATGATTTTTGTGCCAGGGGTGGTGAAATGTACCGTGTATAGTGAAAGCCTAAAAGAAGAAAGAATTGATAAACTAAAAAAAGAAATTGAAAACCTGCGGGTCAGCAGGAGAATTCTAATGTATCTGGTTGAACGGTTAGAGAAAGAAAAACAACAGCTGGAACTTGAAAATAAGAAACTGCAGAAAAATAATTACCGCTATGCCCAAACAATTGTGCAGAAGAATATTGAAATTGTGGAATTGAAGGCAGATCGTGAGAAAGAATATGTATAAACCTGTCAGTCAAACAGCAGGTTGACTTTGATAAGGAGGCAACTGACAAGTTAATGGGGCATAATTTTATCTCCCGTGTTCCCTGGGGATTGGAACCAAGCCTGAAGGAAAAAACTGACGCCCTTGGTATTGACTTTGACCGGTTTATTGAAGGGATAAGAAATAATAAAGACATCAGCACCATGGCTGAAGAGTTTAATGTTTCAGAGCAGACTATCGCTGGACTGCGAGAGCATTTTGAACGGCTTGGAATTCAGTCCATAGTAGGCCAGGACTAAGAGTTTTTCCGTACCTCAAGCCTGTCCGGACCCCCAAAGAGAACTTTCTTGGGGTTGCCGCCAGGCTGTTTTTTATTGGAAAAAACTAATTTCCCCATATGGAGCATAGAATGTATTCAGAAATATTTTAGGGGGAGAGAAGAATTTGAAGAGGATAAACCCAATTTGGCAGCAGGTCTTGGACAATCCACTTGTCCAGTATATCCCTTTGAGCAAGGACCCTATAATAACACGAACTGATTATCCCCGTGTTACAGGAAGTCAGTTAAATATTCGCGCTTTTAATACTCCTGAGGACTTGAGACCCACCTTAAACAGGTTTGGACTGGATATGGAAATTCTTCGAATGGTAAACTGGGAAAGGGAGCTGCCTATAATAAGCATCAATATGGAGTCAAAGGAATTGATGTACAGAACTAATAAGGTTGTTGTCCTGGCAGAGAGTCAGCCGAAGTACCTGGAGCTGTTCAGCGTAAACAGAGGGTATTTCTACAGGGACAAATTTTTCTTCTCAGTCTTTAATGAACAGGGACAGCAGCTGCCAATACCTACAACAATGTTTTTCCTGGATTGACTTTTTAACCAATTTATCACCTTAAGGGTGAGAATTACTTTTTGCAAAAGTGCTCCAGGCCTTTCGCTTACTCCCAGAATTCGCATAGGACACTAGTCCCAATTTTAGACAGTTCCAACCATTTTTTGAAAGGCCGAATGTATTATGCAGCGGGACTTGTTTTGCTCAGCCGTCGCCGGCTCTGCCGGCGGTAACGGCGTGCAAGCTTGTCCGTAGCGGAATAATACATTTTGCCTTTCGGAATTCCACCATATCTGCATTTAAGTGGGTCAACATTGACAAAGGTTTTGTCTATGTACTTCCACTCTGGTTTTTCGAACAATCCGCCATTATCTTTCATGGTGAGGTTATTTTTTCCCTTTTAAAGGGTTTCTGCAGGAATTTTTTGACCTTTACTGTTCTGGCATTTTCAACTATGCTATAATGTCTAAATAACCTTTTATACCACGTATGAATAATGGAAGGGAGCAGAAGAAAATTGAACCAGGATAAATTTATTGGAGAAGGTTTAACATTCGATGACGTGCTTCTTGTTCCTGATGCTTCGGATGTTTTGCCAAAGGAAGTGGACTTAACTTCACTGGCTACTTCTAATATCACCCTTAATATTCCCATAATCAGTGCAGGAATGGATACTGTCACCGAATCCCGGCTGGCAATTGCCATCGCTAGGGAAGGCGGTATGGGGATCATCCACAAAAACATGACTATTGAGGATCAAGCCCTTGAAGTAGACAGGGTAAAACGCTCGGAGCATGGGATAATAATTGACCCCATTTACCTTGCTCCTGACAACACTATTCAGGATGCCCTGGACATTATGGCAAGATACAGGATTTCAGGCGTGCCTATCACCGTTGAGGGAAAACTTGTGGGAATTCTCACTAACCGAGACCTGCGTTTTGAAAGGGACAACTCCAAGCTTATCAGTGAAGTAATGACGAAAGACCGCTTGATTACGGCCCCTGTAGGTACCACATTGGAAGAAGCCAAGGACATTCTTCAGGAATATAAAATTGAAAAGCTGCCCATTGTAGACGATGACTTTATGCTGAAGGGACTTATTACTATCAAGGATATTGAAAAAGCCAGAAAATATCCTAATTCAGCCAAGGATTCCAAGGGCAGGCTGAGAGTGGGAGCTGCAGTAGGCATTAATCCTGAAACACTGAAGCGGGTAGATGCACTTGTTGGTGCCGGAGTAGACTGTATCGTTGTGGATACAGCCCACGGGCACTCAAAATATGTGATTAAAATGACAGAAACAATTAAAAAACATTACCCTCAGTTAGATGTAATAGCCGGAAATGTCGCCACTCCGGAAGCCGTCAAAGCCCTGGTTGAAGCTGGGGCAGATGCCGTCAAGGTCGGTGTTGGTCCCGGCTCAATCTGCACAACACGGATAATTGCAGGAATCGGAGTTCCCCAGATAACCGCTATTTATACCTGTTATCAGGAAGCCCGAAAACATAACATTCCTATAATTGCGGACGGAGGAATCAAGCATTCAGGGGACATTACAAAGGCCCTTGCAGCAGGCGCCAGCGCTGTAATGATTGGAAGCCTCCTGGCAGGTACTGAAGAGAGCCCCGGCGATATTGAAATTTATCAGGGGAGAAGCTACAAAGTATACAGAGGTATGGGGTCCCTTGGAGCAATGAAGCAGGGCAGCAGCGACCGTTACTTCCAGGAAGCCACTAACAAGTTTGTTCCTGAAGGCATAGAGGGTCGTGTCCCCTATAAGGGGCCGCTGTCAGACACAATTTACCAGTTAATCGGTGGTTTAAGGTCAGGCATGGGCTACTGTGGAACTGCAACCATTGAAGAACTTCAAACTAAAGCAAAATTCATCAAAATGACTCCTGCCGGGCTCAGGGAAAGCCATCCCCATGATGTTACCATTACTAAGGAAGCCCCTAATTACAGGGCTTAACGTGAACACGGCTTCGGCCGTGTTTTTGTTTTGATGCAAATCGCCTCTATGCTTTTCTTTTCTGCAAGAAATAGCGCAGGACATTACCAAGGGAAAGGTTTAGGTCCAAATTGGGGGCCCAATAAGGGACCTCCTGCCTCTACCCCGTCTTGTCAGGCCTTCTTGTCCGTTCCTGCCGGTTTGTACTTTCCCTTTGCCAGTGCTCATAATTCGCAAAATCAAAGGAAGATAATTTCACATTTTACGGACAGTCTGAACACGGCTTTCAGCCGTATTTCTTGCATCCGAGCCTACTTCCAATAATGACGTCAATGACAGGCAAGCCATTGAAAAGAAGGTATTCCCTGACTAAAGTTCTCTGTGTTATAATTAAGAATGACTCTTAATTAATTCCTAATCTATTTAATAAGGGGTGGGTTAATGGGCCAAGCACTATATCACTATAATGAGAAACGTTCACGGGCTTTGGAAAGAGCAAAAGAACTTAAAAGTATAATTGAAGATTATCTGGAAACCTCCAAAACTATAAAAACTGGTCTTTTGATGGCCGACCAAATAGATTATCAAAAAAAGAAAATACTTCAATATTTAAACGCAACTGAAGAAGATTGGCAGGATTGGAACTGGCAGATGGACAATCGGTTCGAAACAGCCAGTGCCTTATCCCATATTATTAATTTAAGCCAGAAGGAAATTGAAGAAATCGACAGGGTCAGTCAACAGTTTCGCTGGGCTGCTTCCCCGTATTATGTAAGTTTAATGGATCCCGATGACCCTGAGTGTCCGGTAAGGAAACAGGCTGTTCCATCTATCCTGGAGCTTTCCGATGATAATGGAACGGAAGACCCCATGAATGAAGAATATACTTCTCCTGCTCCGTGTATTACCAGGAGATACCCGGACAGGTTAATCATTAATGTAACCAATCAATGTGCAATGTACTGCCGCCACTGCCAGCGGCGGAGGAATATCGGGGAAGTCGATGAACCCAAATCGATGCTAGAATTGGAGGCAGCCATAAAGTATATTGCAGATAACCCTGAAATCAGGGATGTCTTGATTACCGGCGGAGATGCTTTTATGCTTGGGGAAGAGAAATTGGAATGGCTGTTATCTAAATTGCACAGGATAGACCATGTAGAAATTGTTCGCTTTGGTACCAGGACTCTTGTAACAATGCCCCAGAGAATCACTGATGACCTTTGTGCAGTGCTGGAAAAATATCCTCCCATTTATGTAAATACACAGTTTAATCACCCCAGGGAAATTACAAAAGACGTACACAGAGCTGCAGAAAAACTCGTTAAGGCCGGTGTTCCTCTGGGTAATCAAACTGTACTGCTGCGGAACATTAATAATAATCCGCACATAATGAAAAAGCTGAATCACGAGCTTCTGAAAGCAAGGATCAAACCGTATTATATTTTTCACGCAAAGGCAGTAAAGGGAACTTCCCACTTTATTACGAAAGTCGAAACAGGCATTGAAATTATGGAGAAATTGCGGGGCTTTACTTCCGGTCTGGCTATTCCTGAGTACATTGTCAATGCTCCAGGGGGATACGGTAAGATTCCCATGCAGCCTATGTACCGGATATCTGCAGGAAGTGACTATATTATGATTAGGACGTGGGAAGGAAAGACTATAAAATACAACAACTCGGGAAAAGATTAAAAATAAAAGTAACAGCCCTGGTGTTGCTCCCAGGGCTTTCTTATACAAATACAACTAACAGACGGGAGTATGTAAGCTATGACTACCATTAGGCCTTCCATGTATTTTGTTCAAACATGGGGCTGCCAGATGAATGAGAGGGATTCTGAAATAATTGCCGGTATGCTGGATGAAATGGGTATGAAACAGGCAGTCGCACCTGAGGAAGCTGACCTTATGGTACTCAATACCTGCTGCGTAAGGGAAAAGGCAGAACAAAAAGTTTATGCCAGGATTGGTGAACTGGTTAAGAATAAAAAAGCCAACCCGGATATATTTATTGTGGTCTGCGGATGTATGGTGCAGCAAAAAGGGGTACCGGAACATATTGCCCGCAGGTTTCCGGAAGTCAACCTCATCCTAGGTACACATAACTTGTACAGGCTGCCCGAACTCCTTAAAACAGCAGGTAATAAGGGTGTTTTAATTGAAGTTTTAGAGGACAGGCCGGAAAGCTTCCCTGATACTTTACCGGTGCAAACAAATAAGCTTAAGGCAAAAGTGAATATCTCTTTTGGGTGCAATAATTTTTGTTCCTACTGCATCGTCCCCTATGTCCGCGGGCGGGAAGTTAGTCGGAAACCTGAAGCAATAATTGGAGAAATTACCCACCTGGCGGAGAACGGGTGTAAAGAAGTCCTCCTGCTGGGACAAAACGTCAATTCCTACGGCAATGACAATGAAAACTATCCTGACTTTTCCGATCTGCTGCTTCAGGTTGCTGCTGTTGAAGGAATAAGGCGCATCCGCTTTATGACCTCACACCCAAAAGGTTTTTCGGATAAGCTGATAGATACAATTGCAGGCTGCGAAAAGGTATGCAACCACGTACACCTTCCGGTCCAGGCCGGAAGCACCGGAGTGTTGAAAGCCATGAACCGGGGTTATACCCGGGATCAGTACCTGAGTTTGGTTGAGAGAATTAAGAAAAATATTCCCGGAGTCAGTCTAACCAGTGACATTATTGTTGGCTTTCCCGGGGAAAAGGAAGAAGACTTTCAAAACACCCTGGACCTTATCCGCCAGGTGCGTTTTGACAGTGCTTATACTTTCATGTATTCCCCCCGAAGGGGGACCAGGGCAGCCTCTCTGGAGGACCCGGTGTCTCCTGAAGTCAAACGGGAGCGGTTGGACAGACTGATGGAAGTGCAGAACGAAATCAGCCTGGAGCTTAACCGGGAATATGTTGGTAGAACAGTAGAAGTACTGCTAGAAAACCGGAGCGAAAGAAAGGACGGGAGGATAGTTTATTCAGGGCGAACCTGCACAAATAAAATAGTTTCAGTTGAGAATGGGGAAAACAAAGACCTTATGGGCCAGTTTGTACAAGTACAAATTACAGAAGCAAAAACCTGGTCACTTAAAGGCCGACTGGTCTAAATAGGACGCTGAAAGCTGTTTGGGGAGGGGAAATTTTGAGCAAATATACTCCCATGTTTCAACAGTACCTTGAAATAAAGGAACAGTATAAAGATTCGGTTTTGTTTTTTAGACTGGGAGATTTCTATGAAATGTTCTTTGAGGATGCCGTAACGGCCTCCCAAATCCTCAATATTACTCTAACCGGGAGAGACGCTGGAAAGGAACAGAGGGTACCGATGTGTGGAGTGCCCTACCATTCTGCCTCAAGTTACATTGCCAAATTAATCAATGAAGGACTAAAAGTTGCCATCTGCGAACAGGTCAGTGACCCCTCCAAATCACCGGGCCTGGTGGAACGGGAGGTAATCAGGGTAATTACCCCCGGCACCCTTGTAGAGGATTCTATTTTTGATGCCGGGAAATACAACTACATCGCCTCCATAGCCCTGTATGGGGATTTGGTTGGCTTATCTTATGCAGATGTTTCTACCGGGCTGTTTCGACTGGCGGAGTTTGGCTCCGCTGAAGATTCAGTTGTGGATGAAATGCTGCGCCTGGAACCGGTGGAATTGGTTGTTGCCGAGAGTATGCTGCAGAATCCCCTTTGGGACAAAATCAGAGCCCGCTTCCCCAACATCGTCATTAACACGGTGCCTTCTTATTCTGTTAACTACAACTCCTGCCGCAGGGTACTCCTTGAACACTTCGGAGTGCATACCCTTGACTGTTTTGATTGTGAGCATTTAAAGGCAGGCACCACAGCAGCAGGTATGCTCCTGGGTTATTTAAAACAGCTTCAAAAACAATCTTTAGCCCAGCTTACCAGCCTTCAGAGTTACAAAGCGGAAGGTTATATGGTTATTGACAGTATCACAAGAAAACATTTGGAACTGGTCGGGGAAAAAAGGAGCAAAAAAACCACCCTTTTTGATATTTTAAATTTTACCCGAACATCTATGGGAAACCGGCTCCTTAAAGAGGTAATCCAGCAGCCTCTGATGGATCACCAGGAAATTGAGGAACGTCTCGATGCGGTAGAAGAGCTGAAAAACGATACTTTACTCAGGGAAAAACTGGCCGACCGGCTGGCCCACATCAACGATTTGGAACGGTTGGCTTCCAGGGTGGCCTTTGGGCAGGCCAACACCAGGGACATTTTAAATTTAAAAGAATCATTGGGGCAGATCCCCCAATTACTGGAGTTAAGCAGGGATTTCCGCAGCAAAAAATTAGTCTGCCTGAGAGATTCCCTGGACCCGGTTGAGCAGGTTGTAAACCTGATAACCAAAGCCATACAGGAAGACTGTCCTTCCTCTCTCACTGAAGGAAATATAATTAAAGCAGGCTATAACGAAGAAGTGGACAGACTCCGGGACTTCCTTACCAACAGCAGGCAGTGGCTTATCAATATGGAAGCCAGGGAAAGACAGCGGACAGGTATCAAATCTCTTAAAATAAAGTACAACAAGGTTTTTGGTTACTTTATTGAAATTACCAAGTCAAACCTGGAAAACGTTCCTGACGATTACATACGCAAACAAACACTTGTCAACTCCGAACGTTTTATCACCGAGGAACTAAAGAATTTTGAACATCAGGCCTTTGGGTCTGAAGACAGGCTGAATAAATTGGAATATGAATTGTTTTGTAAAGTCAGGGAAGAAATTGCCGGTTATACAGCTGTTGTCCAACAAAATGCATCTGCCATTGCAGAGCTGGACGTTCTCCAGTCACTGGCAGCAGCAGCGGTAAAAAACAATTATACCCGACCCACATTTAACACTTGCCGCAAGATAAAAATAACCGAGGGAAGACATCCGGTAGTAGAGAAAAGTGTGGGAGAGGAAAACTTCGTACCCAATGATGTCCTCTTGAATCAGGATAACCAGCGGATAATCCTCCTTACGGGGCCAAATATGTCTGGAAAATCGACTTTTCTCCGCCAGGTAGCCCTGATTACTCTTTTGGGTCAGATTGGCAGCTTTGTACCGGCAAAGAAAGCTGAGCTTTCCCTGACAGACAGGATTTTTACTCGCATCGGGGCCTCAGACGACATCAGCACCGGCAGGAGCACTTTCATGGTTGAAATGAGTGAGGTGGCCAATATCCTCTACAATGCAGGAGAAGACAGCCTTATTCTCCTGGATGAAGTGGGCCGGGGTACTGCCACCTATGACGGATTGAGCCTTGCTTGGGCAATAGTTGAATACTTGACAACAACTCTGCAGGCCAAAACACTTTTTGCCACCCATTACCATGAACTAACTGCCCTGGCTGATAATTATGAAGCTGTAAAAAACTATTTTGTTGCTGCCAAAGAAATGGGAGATAAAATTGCTTTTCTCCATAAAATACTTCCCGGAAAATCTGACAAGAGTTACGGCATCCAGGTGGCAAAATTGGCCGGCCTGCCTCGAAGAGTGGTTGAACGGGCAGAGGAAATCCTGGCCACTCTCGAAACATCAAAGGGAGACACTAACAAACGAGCTCTCCCTGCAGAACAGAGAGAATCAAAGGGGAAAAGATACGGTCAGGGACCGGATCTTGAGGCAGAAAGCCTGCCGCCCCAGAGGAACTGCAGCAGAGGGCAGTCTCCTTTAATGGAAGAGACAGCAACGGCGGCAGATCAGCGTGACGGAGAACAGTCTCTTGTTGCGTCCCTGGAAGAAGATATTATCTCCAGCATCAGAGATTTAGAACTCCAGAACACAACCCCCCTTGAAGCCCTAAACTTTTTATATAAAATACAGCAGGACTTGAGGAAGGGCATGGACGGTAAACCTCAGGAGTAACACGGAGTGATTAAAATTGGGCATTATTCGGTTACTGGATACAGCCACAACCAACAAAATTGCAGCCGGAGAAGTTGTTTCAGACCCGGCTTCGGTAGTAAAAGAATTAATGGAAAACTCTCTCGACGCCGGCAGCACGCGGATTAACGTGGAGATAGACGGAGGGGGTACTGCCTCGATTAAAGTATCGGACAATGGGTGCGGTATTGCTCCCGATGATATGGAGAAAGCTTTCATACGGCATGCTACCAGTAAAATCAAAGGCTTCGACGA
>LFTO01000131.1 GCA_001513335.1 Clostridiales bacterium DTU086
AAGGCTTATACCCACTTTGTAACAGCACTTTGTGAAATGGCAAAGAAGCAGACCCGCGTCAACTCGACCGAGAAATCAGTGGAGAATGAAAAGTACGCTTTCCGTTGTTTCCTTCTAAGACTTGGATTTATCGGGCCAGAATACAAAACAGAACGAAAAATTCTCCTCTCCAAATTGTCGGGTAGCTCTGCCTTCAAAAGCGGAAGTGCCAAGCATGAGGAGGTGAGTGAATAATGAATATCATTCACCCAGAAATGCTAAAGCAACTTAGAAGTTATTACACTCCAGGAACTCGTGTCATGCTACTTAAGATGAATGACCCTTATACCAAGCTTCAGCCAGGAGATAAAGGTACGGTTACTAGTGTTGATGATATGGGAACTATCCACGTCAGTTGGGATTCAGGCAGTTCCCTTGGAGTGGTTTTTGGAGAGGATTTATGCAAGAAAATCGAAGAATAAAAATACACATTTTAAGCCCAATATGGCAGTAAATATGTAGATTTGTATTGCAGAATTGTCTTGCTATATAAGCCTTTTAGAGTGATATATGTACATGCCGAAAGGACAAACACACTTTAAAAGGAGCGAGACACGATGTTAAGTGCAAAATTCGGGATTGAGATTGAATTTACAGGGATTACAAGGGAAAGGGCGGCTAGAGTCGCTGCAGAGTTTTTGCAAGGCATTTACAGTGAAGGCGGGACTTACTACGACACCAAGAAGGTAAAAACTTCAGATGGTCGAGTGTGGAAGTTTATGTACGATGGGAGCATCAACTGCCAAAGAAAAGAAGGTAGAAGAAAAGTAGCTGCAGGTAGAGATTATAGTGTTGAGCTGGTTAGCCCAATACTAACCTATCGGGAGGACATTGAAACTTTGCAAGAGCTAGTAAGAAAGCTTCGCAAAGCTGGAGCCTTTACAAATACATCTTGCGGAATTCACATTCATCTAGACGGTGCTGAACATACCCCACGAAGCATTCGAAACTTTGTAAATATCATTGCAAGCAAAAACGACTTATTTTATAAAGCACTTCAGATTGCACCGCAGAGAATGAATTACTGCAAAAAGATGGACAGCATTTTGGTTGAGAAGATGAACCGTAAAAAGCCTAAAACCATGAGACAAATTGAGGACATTTGGTACGAAGGTTACAGCGAGAGTAGAAGCACTCATTACCACAACAGCCGCTACCATTTCCTCAACCTTCACAGCTTTTTTACCGGAAACCATACAGTTGAACTTAGAGGGTTCAATAGCGAACTTCATGCAGGAAAGATAAGAAGCTACATTGTTCTAGCACTTGCCATCAACCACCAAGCCTTAACACAAAAGTGTGCATCAGCAAAGAAACCGCAGGTGGAAAACGAGAAATTTGCCATGAGAACCTATCTAAACCGGATTGGTTTCATTGGGGATGAATTTGCAAACTGCAGAGAACATTTGACAGCAGCACTTTCGGGTTCAGCTGCATGGCGGTTTCGGGCGGCCTGAGCTGCCCCTAACCCACAAAGCTAAGAAGGAGGATTACAATGAAGAATAAATTATATCTTGCCTATGGCTCCAACCTTAATCTAAAGCAAATGGCCGACAGATGCCCCACAGCGAAGGTGGTAGGAGCAAGTCAAATCAATGACCACCGCCTATTATTTAGAGGGGCACACGCGGGCGCTGTGGCGACAATCGAGCCTTTTGAGGGTGGCAACGTACCAGTTTTAGTTTGGGAGATTACACCGACCGATGAAGCGGCACTTGACCGTTACGAGGGATGGCCGTTCCTTTATCGAAAGGAAACAATAAAAGTGAAGTTGGGAAGCAAAACCGTCAAGGCGATGGTCTACATCATGAATGATGGTAGACCGCTTGGACAGCCGAGTTGTTATTATTACAGTACAATTTTAGAAGGCTATAAGAGTGCGGGCTTCGATGTGGAAATCCTGCGCAAAGCGACAACCGATTCAATAGAATCGGAGGAGGTAGCCAATGAATGAGATAATTAAGCAACAAATCCTTTCCATCCGAGAAAGTGGAGTCACAAATATGTTTGATGTGGACCGAGTACAGTATGAGGCAAATGAACGAGGGTTTTATGAATTGGTAGTCTATTTAATAGACCATAAAGCAGAATATGCCCATTTCATACTGACGGGTGAAGTGGATAAAAAGAAATAACTAAATCTAAATAGGATAGAGAAAAGGGCTTCATCTATAGGATTGAGGCTCTTTTCTTATGTCCTTTTCCATAAAAGGGGCGGTGTTTATGCGGAAACTGAAGAAATATAAGCCGACCGCCTTTATAGCTGAAGGGTCATATTACGATAAGGACGCTGCTGATTACGCTGTGGCTTTTATCGAAGCACTCTCCCATACGAAAGGTTCATGGGCAGGCAAGCCTTTTGAACTTATCGACTGGCAGGAACAAATTGTCCGTGATTTATTCGGTATCTTAAAACCTAATGGATACCGGCAGTTTAACACGGCTTATATAGAAATACCTAAAAAGATGGGAAAAAGCGAGCTTGCAGCAGCAATCGCACTTCTCCTCACTTGTGGAGATGGTGAAGAACGAGCAGAGGTATACGGTTGTGCCGCAGATCGCCAGCAGGCATCAATTGTATTTGAAGTAGCAGCCGATATGGTGCGGATGTGTCCAGCGCTGAATAAACGAGTGAAGTTGCTGGCTTCAACTAAACGACTGGTGTACCTGCCGACCAACAGCTTTTATCAGGTATTGTCGGCTGAAGCCTATTCAAAACACGGCTTCAATATACATGGTGTTGTTTTTGATGAACTTCATACTCAGCCAAATAGGAAACTATTTGATGTTATGACAAAAGGGTCTGGTGATGCGAGAACCCAACCGCTATATTTTCTTATCACCACTGCAGGGACGGATACCCAGAGTATCTGCTATGAAACACACCAAAAAGCGGTTGATATTATTGAGGG
>LFTO01000073.1:0-383 GCA_001513335.1 Clostridiales bacterium DTU086
GATCTTTTCAAGGATTCCCTTAAGGATAATATAAAAGAAGATGATTTCGATGTAGACAGCGAGCTGAAAAAGCCCGCTGTTTCGCATTTAGGGGATGTTTGGCTACTTGGGCAGCATCGATTAGTCTGCGGAGACAGTACAAAGAAAGACACCTTTGATGTCTTGATGGATGGGAAAACTGCTAATTTGGTAGTTACGGACCCTCCATATAACGTTAACTATGAAGGCACCGCTGGAAAAATCAAAAATGACAATATGGCTAACGAAGCGTTCTACGATTTCCTGCTTGCAGCATTTCAGAACACCGAAGCAGCGATGGCAAAGGACGCTTCTATTTATGTATTCCATGCGGATACCGAAGGACTCAATTTTAGAAGAGCATT
>LFTO01000073.1:452-1860 GCA_001513335.1 Clostridiales bacterium DTU086
AAGCATAACTGGTATTCCGATAGAAAGCAGACCACCATCTGGGAATTTGAGAAACCGAAGAAAAACAGTGATCATCCTACGATGAAGCCAGTTGCACTTGTGGCCTACCCTATTTTGAATTCAAGCCTTTCTAATTGTATCGTGCTTGATCCTTTTGGTGGTTCAGGAAGCACACTGATTGCCTGTGAGCAGACAGATAGAATCTGTTACACCATTGAACTGGATGAAAAGTACTGTGATGTTATTGTGAAAAGGTATATTGAGCAAGTTGGAAACTCAGACGGTGTGTTTCTTTTAAGAGATGGTTCGAAAATAAGATATTGTGACCTGCCAGACGTTGCTACCGCCGATTAATGGAACAGTATTTTCTACAGAAAGATGCTCTAAATGACTTGATATTAACAGCCTTTAGAGTGATATATGTATGTACCGAAAATAGAAAGGCGGTATAAAAAATGCAGATAAACTATAATGTCACAGGAGCAAAAAGAAAAGAGCTAGTCAATGCAATCAGCCAAAAACTGAATGCTCCTGCAAGATATCTTGGAGCGCCTACATTTGCATATGAAGTGGCAGACTACAATATTGACAAAAACGGGGTAGTCAGAGGACCAGATAATTCTGAACTGGTTAATGATCTATTAGGCCTTCATGACTTTAAGGCGGTTACAGTAGAATTTGACACACCACTTCCAGAAGCAGAGCCTGTTCTTGAAAATATTCAAGTTCCTAATGAAGCGGCTCTTGGGGGTAGGGTAAGTCCAAATAGTGATTACGAAGAACCTCCCGTATACAGCGAATCAAATGAAACCGAAGAAGCTATTAGTTTGATTATTCAAATGCCGAGGGAGGGTTTTAGCGAAACTGCACTTGGTAACCTAAAAGGATTGGTAGAAAGCAAAGAAACCCTTATAAAGAAAGCACTTGATACTGACTCTATTCCCATTATCATAAATGAGGAATTTATAACCTTCCCTTGGTTCCAGAGTGAGTGCTCCGCAGAGGAGGTTAAGGCTTATACCCACTTTGTAACAGCACTTTGTGAAATGGCAAAGAAGCAGACCCGCGTCAACTCGACCGAGAAATCAGTGGAGAATGAAAAGTACGCTTTCCGTTGTTTCCTTCTAAGACTTGGCTTTATCGGTCCAGAATACAAAACAGAACGAAAAATTCTCCTCTCGAAACTGTCGGGTAGCTCTGCCTTCAAAAGCGGATGTGCCAAGCATCAGGAGGTGAGTGAATAATGAATATCATTCACCCAGAAATGCTAAAGCAACTTAGAAGTTATTACACTCCAGGAACTCGTGTCATGCTACTTAAGATGAATGACCCTTATACCAAGCTTCAGCCAGGAGATAAAGGTACGGTTACTAGTGTTGATGATATGGGAACTATCCACGTCAGTTGG
>LFTO01000226.1:0-4993 GCA_001513335.1 Clostridiales bacterium DTU086
GGTACGGCATAACCCATGCAGAAACCTGCACCGCGTCCCGTCATGGGACCAAATCCCAATGGGCCTGTTCCATCCAGTCCTGGCATATTCTACACCTCCTTTCAAAAATAAACCCTTCTTTATTTATTGTTTTGATAAACTTCTCCGACTTGCACACTGATAAGCAAGATACGCAGCTCCTGCCAGACAGGCGATTTTATACATACGCCCCCGGCCAAACCCCAATCCGCACCCCACTATTAGGTTAGCATATCCCGGTACCTTAAAGCCGGCACAAAATCCGGCACCTCGCCCTGTCAACGGACCCAACCCTGTAGGACCTGTTCTGTCACCTCTGGGCATATGCTGCACCTCCTATTCAAAAGGCCTTTAATCACTTTCCCACCAGTCCGTCGGCACAGACAAACAAGTACTACACGAACTTTTTAAATAGTTTTTGGCTTATGTTCATAACTATAATATATTTATTTTGGTCATATGTCAATAACTATATTCAAAATCTTGTTATTTTAAAAAACAAATTGCTGCCCTTCGGGCGACTGGCAAAAATAATTTATCTGAAGGCTAATAGGCCTCCTGCAAGTAAATAGTGAGCGGCGAGGGACAACAAAAAAACCGGTTGGAGAGCAACCGGCAGACGTCTTAAATAATTCGCTTTTGAAGTTTTGGACAACTAACAAATATCAGGCCCTCAAAGAATCAGGTACTTCATACTACTATAATATCGCGTCCACCTCCGGTAATACATCTCCCTCCGTCAGGAGTCACAACATATGTATCTTCCACTCCTACCATGCCCACCCCGGCAATACCCTTTTTCGGCTCCAGGGCAATTACAATGTTTTCCTCAAGAGGTGTGTCGAACCCCTCTGCAATTACCGGCAGCTCATCAATATGCAGTCCTATACCATGGCCTAAAAATTTAACCTGCCTGGACCCAAAACCCATGAAGTTCAATTTGAAATCTTCCCTCAAATCACTCATAACCGTGTCATAAATTTTTGCAGGCACTGCTCCAGGTTTTAAGAGCTGTGCAATGCGGGTTTGAATGTCTATACAAGCCCGGTGGGTATCAATTACCTCTTGGGGAGGCTTTGCACCAAAAAAGAAAACCTGTGTCTTATCGCTGTGATACCCGTTCATTCCAAAACCGATATCCACAAAAACCAAATCACCTTTTTTTAATTTCCTTTCGCGGCTCCCGACAAAGGGAACAGCAGAGCACATCCCGTAAGCGCCACCGGGACCGTCAAAGCTGGTTGGGTAGAGTGAACTTTCCCCAAAGCCTACTTGGCCGACAACCATCTCCGTCTGAAACATGGAAAACCGGCTTACTCCGTGATAACCCAGTTCAATCATTTTGTGATAGAGCTTTCCAACAAATTCAGCTTCAGTAATCCCCTCTTCCAGTAAAGAGGGTACTATATTCTCCAACAAATATTGATGCTGTTTTCCCGAGCGCTCTATCCATTCCATCTCGTAAGGAGACTTAACTGCTCTGAGAGAAAGAACCACCATATCCAGGGGACTGACTTTATCAAAAATAAAATATTTTTTCAGCCGCTCCATTATTCCCAAGGTTACAGTTTCGGTTTCCAAGAAAGTATTCCCCAGAGAGGTTCCTACTGCTTCAACAGCGTTACGAAAACTTTTCATATTATAAACATAAGGAAGGGGGCATTCATCCTTTGCACGTTCAAAACTCCTGCGTACAAAATAAAAAATTTGTCCATTCTTCCGGATAAGCAGCATCCCGTCCTGCATCGTCCCCATAAAGTAATACTGGTTCACCTTGCCAAAAATTACGGCCGTATCCCAATCCGGGTGTAATTTATTCATTGTAAAATAAAACCTTGCCAGCCTGTCCTCCAGTTCCCTTTTGGGTACTCCCTTATACATGTCGTCCTCCCCGCAGTAATGCCAAATGTAATCTTTTTTTATGAAAATATAAATACACTTAAAATTCTACCATAGGAGGCATCTAATTTCACTGCCGTTTTGAACCTTAACGGGTAATCCTGCCGTTCCCTTACATTCTTAATATTCCGGCACTCTTTCAATCACAAAGTCGATAGTTTTCCAGTTCCGGCTAATGGTTAATATAACCGTTGTACCTGTTTCACCCCTTATTCTACATTCAACTTCTTCATACCCGTATTTCATATCCGCAATTTTATCCCTGTATCCTTTACCTTACGGGAAAATCAAAATAAGTATCAGGGTAAGGTTCCCGATCCAACGTATAATGCCACCACTCTTCGGGATACGGAATAAACCCATGTTTCTCCATAACTCCCTTCAGCAAATTCCTGTTTTGGAGCTGGTGTTCAGAAATAAGCCCACTGTTGTGGTGGGAAATCTCACCAAAAAAGTCAAACCCGCTGGCCATATCCAGTTCTTCTCCGGTTTCTGCATTCAGCAGCGTCAGGTCTACTGTACTGCCCCTTGAATGGCTGGATTTTTCCGCAATGAAGTTGAGCCGGAAAAGGTCTTTTTTATCTACATCAGGGTAATACTTGGCCTTCATCTTCGTATCACCAACATCGGCAGCCCACCTGACAAAATTGTTCACCGCCTGCTGGGGGCGGTATCCGTCGAATATTTTTAGTATCAGTCCCTGCTGTCTGAACTCATCCGCAACCCCAGCCAGCGCCTCGGCAGCCTCGACAGTCAGTATCACCTTGGGAGCTATATAGCCGTCCACCCTGCCGCCGGTAAAATTATCATTCGAATAATATCTTACCTCAAGAACAGCATCAGGAATTACTTCATCCAGGTAAACAAAACCATCAGGAAGAATGCTTCCCTTTTCCACGAGCCTGAGCAGTCTTGAAGCCGCCGCCCACATTTCCCCCCGGGAAACCCTTTTGTCCAGGTGCAGGCTTCCATCCGGATATCCGGTGATAATGCCCAGGTCAAAAACCTGTCTCAAATCCTTGAGGACCTGGGGGTCTTCTTTAATTATTCTTTTTTCAACTTCAAACAGTGCCTCTTGGGTTTCAAGTCCTGCGACCCCTGCGGCTTGTGCCAAAAGACTTGCCATGCGGCCCCGGTTTAACGTGCCGCCCTCATTCATTTGTACAGCCTCAAAGTTTATACCTTTGGTAAGCAAAACCTTTGCCAACAAGTCAACAAGTTCCTCTTCCTCCACCGGGGAGTCAGGTTTGAAAGAAACTGCCCCATCAAGCAGTCCTTTTTCATAGAGTTCCGACAGGTGAGGATAAAACCATTTGTTCCTGTCAGAGATATCTCCCAAAAGGTTGTTTTCCGGATTCTGAGAGAGACTGTCTCCTTCTTCCTGAAGCATGTCTGATACTTCTTCCGCCGAATAAAAAACATCCGGACCGGCGGCAAAAGCTTTCTGGGTAAAAGAAGTTTCATAGATTAATCCAAATAATGCGCCCAGTATGAAAAGAACCCCAACTAAAGCCGCATTTAACCTGTTGTTTCTCATACTGCTCCAACCCCCTTGTTTTTTCCAAGCCAACGCCCAAAGAGACTTGATTGTTGGCTGCTGCTATTATTTCACCATCTCTGACAATAACCGCACCAAAGGGCCCGCCCTCGCTGCCGTTAATATTCTTCGAAGCTTCGGCATAGGCAGCTTCCATATATTTGTTCATATTCAACACCCCGTAAACCGTCTATTGTTTTTCTGTTTTACGAAACATCCGCCAATTCATTACACGTTTTTCGGTGGAGTTTAATTTCGCCCTTTTTAGTAGTTCTATCTCTCGAAACTTTTTCTGTATTCTGAGGGAGTCAGTCCAACATTCTTTTTGAAGAGTTTGGCAAAACTACCGTTATAGTCGAGGCCGCAAGCCGCAAAAGCCTGTGAAACGGAGAGGTTAGGATCCAGCAATTTTTCTTTTATCTTTTCAATTTTGATGTTCAAGTAATAGTTATAAAGGGTGACACCTACCTCTTTTTTAAAAAGTCGTGACAGATAACTGGGACTGAGATTCGCAGCCCGGGATACCTCATCTATATCAAAGTCCTTTATCCAATTTTTTTTCAGGTATTCCTGTGCATCAATAATACTCTCTTTTCCCTTGTATTTTCTGGTAAACATAAGTACCACTACATATAAAACGTTCTTATTTTCATCTAAGATGGGAAAAACCGTGCCATCCTGGTAGGCTGCGCCGATATGATAACAGTCCGTTTTATATAACTCTTCGAAGGATTCAAGTGGTACTTTCACATTTTTTAAATGGACCACTTCCCCGTTGAATGCCCTCTGCAGCTGTTCTAAAATTCCCGCCTTGATTACCTCAGGATCTTTAAGTATATTGTACCTGCCGATCACCATATCCCTGCTGGAAATTTCAAACTCATCAAGCAGTGCGGAATTAACCATTATGGACGTTCCCTCCGGTGAATACACCTGAATGGGGTAAGGGAAAAACTCAATGATTTTGAAAAAGAGTTCCTCTTTATCCGAAATGTTTAGAAAGGATGCCTTCAGCTTTTCTAACCTGCTCTCCGCCTCGTTAATTTCGCCCAACGGATTGGTTCCTTCCAAAAAACCCGGCATCTGATTCTTCACAGCTATCACCTTTTTTGCAATTTTTGCACGGGGTTATTTTTTCTTCACCGGATACAGCCCGGAAATTCCCACCATCATTATATTATAATATATAGAAAAAAGACACAGCCTTTTTTGCCGTGCCTCTTTAATCTGGTAGAGTGCAGGGGCCCCACCCCACTCCTTTGTTTCTGCAATTCACAACCTGAAAAACTTATTCATGTTATTGGGGGTCTTATCAAGGCCTCCCCAACTACTATTCCGAAACAACTCTCAAGAAGTCCTTATAGCCGGCGTTTACCCCTTCTGCCTCCGACTTACGCCCTATCCTAAGCAGGATTATCCTCCCTGGACAAAATGTCCCTTTGCCCTGACTCCGAATCATGCACTGGCTCCTCCTGGGCAGGCTCATCTTCCTCATCCCAGGCGTCTTCCTCTTCTGCCTGCGAATCAGGTCCTGGATTT
>LFTO01000226.1:5024-6366 GCA_001513335.1 Clostridiales bacterium DTU086
TGGATTTTTTGGACAGGTATCTTCCTCCTTGGGCAAAACATCATCCCTTTGACCCGGCACCGAATCAAGCTCACTATCTGCGCCAGTCTCTTCCTCTTCCAAAGAAGTAGTCCCTTTTTCTTCTATGGAAATTTCTTCCCCAAGCTTAAAGCTAAAGGTTAGCTCTGTTCGGGAGAATAACCCTTGGCTTTTCGAAAGATCCGGATTTAAAACCACACCTTTGTCACCAAAGATCCAGTCTCCTCCTTCGTTAAGGGTAACTTGCCACAGATCACTGAGGCAGCCAGGTATTCCAGCCTTCTTTACTGGACTGGAAGGATAGGCTACTCCGTCACCAGCTATTGCCCAGGCAAGGCCGTCGATTGAAGTGTAAACTATATCTTTTTCCCCGTCATGGCCTTTGATGAACCAAGTGCCGTCAATATATATCACATCCAGCAGACTTATGGAGAAAAACTCCTGTTCCACAATTCTCCATTCCTTAGCATCAGTTGAGGTAAAGATATAGCCTAAAGAAGTCGGGGCATCTTCATTACCGTACCCGCCCAAATAGTGTTCACCTACGGCAACGTACCTGCCGTCGCCATACGCTATCCCATGGACCGCGCCAAAGTACTGACCTTGCTCGTTCCATATCTCCGGTATCAGGGTAAATGCTTCCCAACTATCACCATTATCACCCGAAGTCAACACAACGCCTTCCGTAAACTCATTGTGGTCCGCCGTATCAAAATTCTTCGCCCCAGCCAGGAGATGAACGCCATTACCATAGGTCATGTTTTCAAAATCAAAGGGGTTCGCCTCAATAGCCCTTGTCCAGGTCTGGCCTTTATCCGTCGAAACACGAAGACCGCCATAATTTTCCCTGCTAAACTCTAAATTCCCAGCTGCGGCTTCTCCGTATTCTTTTTTACCCTGGATAGAAAAACTTTCAAGGACTTCCTCCGCATTTTCCTCTAATTTAAGGATGCGAGTCCCGGCTACATAAGAGTAAAGCCCCTTAAATCTTATCTTGAAGTCTTCCCCGTTAAAGTACAGGTCCCGGTATCCATAATAATCACCATCATCTACAAGTACCTGCCAAGCAACGGCCCCGGCTTTAAGGACAGCTATCGCGCCTTTGTTTATCGAACCGAACCAGGCCACAAATTTGCCGTCTCCGTAAGCAAGATAGTCCCAACGCGCACTGCTATTCCCGGGTACCGGAACATCATAAGAAGACCATTTTTCACCATCATCGGACACGAGTATGGTTGTATCATTTGTAATTATGACAAAACGGGATCCATCGGAAGCCACAGCCCGGCACTGAATGCCAGCGGATACTCCGTTAGCTTCCCAG
>LFTO01000226.1:6425-14780 GCA_001513335.1 Clostridiales bacterium DTU086
GACACTGCAATACCATCCCCTACAGCTACAAATTTACCGTTGCCGTAAGCTACTGCCTCTGCGTGTATCCCTGACCAGTACTGCGTCCAGGTTTGGCCATTATCTTCTGAACGGATAACTGCCCCGTTTTCTCCAACCCCCACGTAAACCTTTTCACCATCCCAGGCAAAATCAGCAATGCTATTGCCTGAAATATTTATGGAAGCAGTCTCTCCTTCAGTTATGGGAACAGCTTCAAAGTTGGCCACAATATTTAACCCTTCAGGGGGCATGGCAAATCTAAACTCATACTCTTCCCAAACAACTTCACCATCTATGGTCCAGTTCTTAAACGCATAGGCAAAGTTCTCTTCCGCTTTCACGGAAACCTCAGTCCCCGTGGGAAAGCTTCCTTCCGTCCCTATAACGTCATTAATAGAAATTCTACCCCCTGTTGACACATTAGGTTCAACCTGCAAGGCACGCATTTCCCCATCATCAGGAACAAAATTACCTACAACGGCAATATCTTTGGCGGGCATTGGATACATTAGCCTTGACACCCAGCCTGCCGGCCTGCCATCTACCGTCCAGTTAATAAACACATAGCCTTCATTTGGTTCCCCTTGCAATTCAAAATAACTACCTTCACTATAAGCTTCTGTCTCTTTGTTTTCACCATCAATTAATATGCTCCCCGCTGCTTCATCATTGCTGCTGGCCGCAACCATATATGAGCCATGGGGTTTGAAATTTGCTGTAATAGTTGTATCCTTCTTGGGCATGTAATAGGTAAAATCAGCTTCGGTGCTTACAACCCTGCCGTTGATGGTCCAGTAGACAAAGGCATGACCTTCCGAAGGCACCGCTGTTAAAGAAACAGGTGTACCTACCTGATAGGTCCCCTCTTTTACACCGCCTTCAAGATAGGCAGTGCCTCGATAGCTGTCGTTCGTTCCCACTACAAGTTTATATGCCTCCCCATCACCTTCAGAGTGCATAAAATTAGCTTTAATGGTGAGAGCTTCATCCGGCATAATTATGGCAAGCTCCGGTTCTGTCCCCAAAATTTCCCCGTCATCGGTCCAGTTTACAAATTCGTACCCTTCCAACGGTACGGCTATCATACGGAGGGTAGTCCCAGCCGGATACCGATCGTAAATATGCTGGTTTTGCATTATAATCCGCCCGGACTCCTGGGGAGAAGGAAGAAGAGTAAGCTGATGCTCAGGAATGTTGGCATTCCTGAAAACAGCGGACACTTCCACATCTTCAGCCGGCATGGAATAAGTCAGAGTAGGATCTTCACCAATGACCTCCGGCCCCTCCCCTGTCATTACCGCCCAAGCCACAAAAGTATAATCTTTGTCAGGAGTTGCCTTAACCACAACCTTTTCTCCGGCAAAATAGCTTCCAGCGCCGGTGACTGTCCCGCCGTTTCCGGGACTTGCACTTACGTTTAACATGTAAACTTCCGGGTCATCTGCAACAAAGTTTGCGGTAATTGTTACTCTGGTGTCAGGCATTTTGTAATTAAATGCGGCCTCTTCACTAATCGCCATGCCGTTAATGGTCCAGTTTACAAAGCTATAGCCCGGCTTTGGTGCAGCCACCAGGGGAACGATGGCTCCCGGCTTGAATTTGTTACCTGCACCCTTGTCTACTTTTGCTGTTCCCCCCTCCGCAGGCAAAGCTTTTACTGTCAGGGTAACAGAGCTGGAAAAAGACTGCAGATGGGGATAAGGATATTCTCCCGGAGGCTGGAAATACCATGTCTTGGCAAAGTCAAAACCCGTAAAGGCACTTTGATTTCGCATCTGAGTATCACTAAGCACCTTTACCCCGCCGGTCCCGACCGGATTGCCAACCCCCTGGTTAGCCGAAGAGGACATAAAATAGCAGTTTTTAATGTTTGCAGAGGCGGCTGTCAAGCCACCGATTATTCCGCCTGCCGCATTGATTTTTTTGGGATGGGATGTATTTACTATTGTAGATTTAATTTGTCCGGTATTATATGAGGTCTCAACTTTGCTGGCGGGATCACAATTCCCAACTATCCCGCCTGCTGTTGCCACATAGTCACCATTGGCCGTAACCGAACCGGTGTTAAAACAATTGACCGTGGAACTGTTCCTGGCATAGCCGACAATACCTCCCGCATAACTCTGCTCATTACCCTGGGTCAATATCACACCTTCATTGAAGGAAGTCTCGATTTCTCCAAAATTCTCCCCGGCTATTCCCCCTGCTGCGCCGGCAGTGTTTAACACTCGAACCTGGGCCAGGTTAAAGCAATTTTTAATAGTTCCGGCATCATTCCAACCGGCAATGCCTCCGGCATAATTGGTAAAGCCGTTCTGGGCTGTGACCTGCCCCTTTACCGAACAGTTTTTTATCTCACCGTCATTAACGGCCACCAAGCCTCCGGCGTAATTGTAGCTGGCGTGTTTGTCTATGATGCCAATTTGCGCAGTAATATTTACGTTTTCCAGCTTCAGCTTTTGAACTTTAGCATCCTTATCAATTACCCCGAACAGACCTGCCAAAACAGTGTTGGCACTACCTGTGTTAAGGTTAACCCGAAGATTGGATATGGTTTTTCCGTTTCCATTAAAAGTGCCCTTAAAAGGACGATTTAGATCATTGCCAATAGGGGTCCAAGAAAGATTGTTTAAGTCTATATTTGTACCAAGTACAATTTTTTCCTTGGCAAAGCTGTTCTTGCCGCTGTTAACCTGCTCAGAGATCCAAGCCAACTGTTTCCCGCTGGTAACCAAATAACTTCCGTCTTTCAGTTTATAGATCACATTTGCGGTTTGCCCGTTCCAGGTATCCTTTGTATTTTCAGGCAAAAATACTGCAGTAAACACCGTATCTTTATAAGGCATCACAGACGTAAAACTTTCATCCACACTTTGAATCTCACCGTCCACCTCCCAGTGATCAAAAACATAACCTGCTTTAGGTGTGGCCGTTACGGTAAAGACTGTGCCTGCCGCATATTCTCCTGATTTTGCTGCTTCCCCTCCTCCAGAAGGGCTGGCCAATACAGTAAGTTTATAATTTTTTGTAATGTTGGCAGTAACCGTTACGTCATCCTTTGGCATAACGTAAACAAACTTTTCTTTGGTACTGACAATTTTTCCGTTTACGGTCCAGTTGCTAAATGACCATCCTGGTAGAGGCGTTACGTTTAAGGTCACACTTGTACCCGCCTTGTACACACCTCCACCTTGGAGAGTGGCAGCACCCTTGGGGTTGGACTCCAGGGTTAAACTATAGGAAGAAGTGCTCCCTCCCCCTGAACCATCGCTGCCGCCACCGGTACTGCCGCCGGTGACGGTCTTTCCGTTAACTGTAGCACTGACCCCTTTTGGTACCGTGACATTGCCAGGCTTTTGCTTAATATTGACCTTATTTGCATTAATAGTGGCCGACTGGATTCTCCCGCTGCCTTCAATATTGCAGCTAACATCACAAACCAGTGAATTTACAGAAGCCGTATTTTCAAGGGTCACATTGGCATCTGCTGCCGAACTGCTTATAATCAATTCTGCTATCGTTCCGTCTTTTGCTCTTACTTCGCAGCCCGGTGTCTGTACCTCCACCCTGCCAAAGCTGCCTTTTAGTTCAACAGTTGCCCCTTCCGGAATGGCTATAATAGTTGTTTTAATCTTATTGCCGGCTTCCAGGATGACCTCATCAGAAGCGACCAGAACCGATTCTACAGAAGAATTACCCTGAGCAGCAAATCTGACAGGTGCACCATCAGGGACATCTATAGTCACAGAACCTAACTCAGTGTTGATAATAATGACACTGTTAATGCCCCCGCCGGAAATCAAGGTCTTGCCTTTGACAGTGACACCCTCCAAAGTCACATTGCCGTCTCCGACACCTTCAGTTATGTACAGGTTGCCGTTAATGGTCATGTTCTTGAGAACTACACCGGAAACAGCAACGGTCACATTGCTGTTAACGACTCGTCCTTCGCCGTCATACTCGCCGCAATTATTAAAAATTTCCCCTGCTGCATTTACAATAATAGCAGCCACTTCACCTCTGGTAGCATTTTTTCCTGGGAAAAAACAGCCCCGTGAACCTTTCATGTAGCCTTCCCGGACTATTGCCGAGACCATTCCTTTAGCCCAAGGAGAAATCTTGTCAGCATCAGTAAAATCCGTTTCTCCCGAACCTGGAGCCAGCTGCATTATCCTACCAATGATAACCGCTGCCTGTTCACGAGTAAGCTTGTCCGAAGGAGCAATCAACCCGTTGCCTATACCCTGCAAATATCCTTGTGTTGCAGCAACAGAGATTTCCTTGGCAAACCAGTCGGTAGGTTTCACATCATTAAAGCTTATTCCGGAATCCTTAACAAACCCAAAAGCACGATTTACCAACGCTGCAAACTCAGCTCTTGTGATAAGGTCATTAGGACGAAAGGAGCCCTTGCCGTCCCCATTCATAATTCCATGAGCATGCAGTGTTAATATTTGTTCCTCTGCCCAATGGCCATCAATGTCATTTTGGACTGCACCAGCCGGGACAACAACACATAAAACTATAACCAATGCTATTAAGATGGAGAAATGTCTTTTCACGGGTACGACTCCTTTCGAAACTTACACTCAATGGCAGCTCTATCTCGTTAACACCTATAGAAAGGAGGGAATGCTACCCCCTGATTCAAAACTATTTTACTTGCACCAGTGGTACAGATATAGTCAATAAATTGCCATCTTTAGTTAAAAAAGCGTAAGAAAAAGACCCTCAGGGATTTTCTGAGAGCTTGGTTACCGATTGGGGCAAGCTAAAGGTGCTGCTCCACTATTCGGGCGAATAGAATTTGGTAGGGAAAAAAACAAAAACGAAAATTGGGGACTGGTATCCGCCCCTTTCTGGGTATAATGTAGGCATCCCCGTTTAGCAAATTATTCCATATTATTTGGAACTTGTACAGCGAGGAAAAGTCCCCCAGGGTAGTACATGTGTGATAGAATGTTTTTAATTAAGTGGTATCTCCGTAATTTCGAAGAATATTTATTCTGCGGAAGGTGTCATAATGTCTAATACAAAGCTATGGGCAATTACCATATTGGGAATAGCGGTTGGTTGGGTGCTGTTCAAAGCTGCACCTGCTCTTCAGCCTGCAATCATTGCCGTCATAATTGCTTACCTGCTGCATCCCCTGGTGGAGCTGATAGAGAAAAAATTACGAATAAGGAAATGGTTGGCGATTACCATTCTGCTGGCTCTTATTTTGGGACTTCTGGCCCTGTTGATCGACCTGATTATTCCTCCGGTAGTAAATCAAGCCAGCCAGTTTATCAGGGATTACCAGACAATCAGCAGAAATTCAACCCGGATAATTGAAGATATTTTCGTCTACCTGGAGGACCAGGGACTGTCCGAAACAATTCTTATGGAACTGCAGCAGTATTTTGACCAGTTCGTCACCTGGCTGGGGAATCTTTTCGTAAGTACCCTGAGGTCAGTCCTGGGGGTAATCTTCACAATCGTTGATATATTCCTTGTTTTTATTATGGTCATTTATTTCCTTGCATCAGGAAAAGAAATGGTACATGGTATTGTTAATCACACACCTGAACCCCTGCGCCGCTCAGTGGTAAATATGATTGAAGGTTCAAACCAGGTAATTTGGAACTATGTCAGAACACAGGTCCTAATAGCTCTCATTGTAGGGGCAGCCTCAACTGTTGCCTTCCTGTTGATAGGTGTAAGATATGCATTTTTGCTGGGGGTAATTGCCGGAATCCTCAACTTTATACCCTATTTTGGTTCTATTATTGCCGGTACCCTTGCTACACTGATCGCCTTATTAACAGGCGGCCTGCAGCAAGGGATTATCACCCTGGTCGCCTTTTTGGTTATCCAGCAATTAGAAGGCAATTTAATTACTCCCCGTTTACAGGGAAGGTCAACAGGCTTGAACCCTGTAGTCATCCTAATTGTTATTCTGGTAGGGAATTATTTCTGGGGAACAATAGGTATGTTTGTCGCCGTGCCTGTTTTTGGCCTGGCCAGGTTATTTTTCTCTGAAGCCGTCAAGCTGATTAGACAGCTGGAGTAAAAAAAGACTCTCATTTTCGAAGGAAAAGGCTGCCGCACATGGAGCACTTTTGTTCATGTGCAGCAGCCTTTTTATTTTTGTCCGGCATGTTTGCAGTTGCTGCCGGAAATTTCTAATTCGTTATTGACCTATTCAGAAGAAAAGGATATATTTAATTAGGCGTACGCCGAAATAATTATCCGGGAGGAATCAGGAATACATGCATACTGGTCAAGTCCTCAAGGCTGTAGCCGATGAAACCAGAATGAACATAATCAAGCTGCTGCTCCGGCATAACTACTGTGTACGTGCCCTGGCAAGCACTCTTGGTTTGACTGAAGCCACGGTTTCCGGCCATCTCAAAATACTCCGGGAAGCCGGCCTTCTCGTTGGCGAAAAACGCGGTTATTTTATGCATTACGACGTTAACCGAAGTGCTCTCCGTGAGCTTGCTTCATTTTTTGAAACCCTCAGTGAAATGGAAAGAGAAAAGTGTACCCCTGAAAATGGTGGATACGGCAGCCCCTCTTAATCCAGCAGCATCACACACAAATATCATTATAAAAAAAGAGATAAAGGAGCCCTTGATATGGAAATTGTCAGCGTTTCCAACCTCTGCAAAACATATGGAAAACTCCAGGCCGTGAAAAATGTGTCCTTTTCCATCCAGAAGGGGGAAATCTTTGGTTTTCTCGGACCTAACGGCGCCGGCAAGACATCTACAATTAATATGATGATCGGCCTGTCTCGTCCCAGTGCCGGCAGCATAAAAATTGCCGGTTTTAATGCGGTAAAGGAAATTAAAAAAGTACAGGCCCTTATCGGTGTGGTGCCTGATGAAAGCAATCTTTACGGTGAAATGGATGGCTTTGATAACCTCTGTTTCTGCGCTTCACTGTACGGAATGAGGAAAGCTGATCGTGAAACCCGTGCCAGGGAACTGCTCCGGCAGTTTAACCTTGATGACACCGGCAGGCGTCCTTTTAAAGCCTATTCAAAGGGCATGAAGCGGAAACTCACCATCGCAGCAGGCATTGTCCATTCCCCGCAAGTCCTTTTTCTCGATGAGCCGACTACCGGAATTGATGTTGAAAATGCCCGCCAGATAAGAGACCTCCTGCTGGAACTGAAAAAACAGGGCACAACCATTTTTATCACCACCCATTACATTGAAGAGGCAGAAAGATTATGCGACAGAATTGCATTTATTGTGGCAGGCAGGATTGTCGCCGAGGGAACCGTTGAGGAGCTGATGTCGGGGTTTTCTCATGGTCACTCCATCAAGCTGAATATTGACGGCTGTGCTTTGAAATACCTTGGTGAACTACGGGAGGCTTTCCCCGATTGCAGTATCCACACCTCAAAGGAGAACACAATCCTTATCAAATCCGAAAAACGGATTCCTTTGTCTCCGGTGCTGCAGTTCCTTGATGGGAAGGGTATACCTGTTTTTGAAGCCCGGGAACTCAGGCCCACTCTGGAGGACGTATTCGTTCAGATAACAGGCATCGAAGCCGCCAGGCTCAAAAAAGAAAAGGAACAGGGAGGCGGAAAAAAGTGAAGACCTGGATTGCCTTTTGGAGTATCTTGAGAAAGGACATAAAAAACTATTACTTAAAGCCTCCGAATATCAGCTGGGGTATCATTTTCCCTCTTTCATGGACAATGATGCTGTTTATCCGCACACCCGGCCAGGTCAATATGCGGGAACTCCTGCCGGGGCTCATGGCTATGAGTGCTTTGTTTGGAACCATGTCCATGCTGGCTGTTACCATCACGTTTGAGCGGAAGGGCAGATCCTTTGACCGGCTGCTTCTTGCTCCGGTGAGCCTCGACGTGCTTATGTATGCCAAGACCGCAGGCGCCATTGTTTTTGGAATTATCAATGCTTTCGTGCCGGTGCTGATTTCCGCCCTTTTCGTAAACCTCAATGGTGTTCAGTGGGGAATGGTGCTTTTTGCCGTGCTGTTTATTGCCATTACCTCCACCCTTTTTGCCCTTCTGATAGCAACAACAGCCAAGGAGGTTTTCGAAGCCCAGACCTATTCCAACTTTTTTAGGTTCCCCATGCTGTTTCTCTGCGGGCTTTTCTTCCCCATTGCCAAGCTCCCTGCTATCCTACAGCACGTCGCCTATGTGCTACCCCTGACCTACGGTGTGGACATCCTAAAGGGGGCTGTCACCGGAACAAGCACCATGTCAATGTGGTTGTGCTCTGCGGCGCTGCTTGGTTTCTCCCTGGTTTTATACTTTGCATGCAGGTGGAATATCAGCCATAAATGGATTCTTTAAAGAGATATTTT
>LFTO01000232.1 GCA_001513335.1 Clostridiales bacterium DTU086
CGCTCCACCACATTAGGATCAACACCATGTAAACGCATACGTCTCACCTCTTTAGGCTTCTGCGCCTAACTTTTTTAACGCCCTTAATTAAAGTACCAGCTCACCTGACCTTATTAATCAAGGCTCCAGTGATTTTTTTCCCATCTCCCTGGTACAGTTTCTTGCTCCTGCGGTGTTTATTAATCCCGTCCAGGTGCATCCTCAGGTCGTTCTGCAGATGCCGGGCGGAAGCAATGTTTTCTTCATCCAGGGAAAGAATTTCACTGGCAATGCTTTTGATCTCCCTTGCAACAGCAAGGGCCTCCTCCGGCGCACCGTCAGGAGCAGTCCTCTGCGAGGATCCTCCACTGGACCGGATAAATTCCAAAGCCCTGTTATCCGCTGCATCCAAGGCATTTACCTGGAAAATTATCTGCTTACGTTCCTCCAGCAGCTGCAGCAGTTCCTCCTGGTTTTTCCTGGCAATGGCCATCTTCTGCCGCTGGGCAAGTGTCCTAATTTCCTGGAGGTAGCGTTTTCTTTTTGTCAG
>LFTO01000138.1 GCA_001513335.1 Clostridiales bacterium DTU086
CCTATAAAGAAAAAATTGATCACTGGCTGCTGGATGACAAAAAGCATAAGCGGAAACAGCGGCATACTGCCAAACGGGTCTATAACCGCCTTGTCGAAGAATATGGAGAACAATTTGACTGTTCTTATCGTACTGTAGCCGGTTATGTGGCCATAAAGAAAAAAGAACTCTATCAGAAGGATACCTGCATGATACCACTTGAACACATACCCGGAGAAGCACAGGTAGATTTCGGACATGCAGATTTTTATGAAAACGGAACCCTTTACAACGGCGCTTATCTAAATGTTTCTTTCCCCCACAGCAATGCTGGTTATACCCAATTATTCAAAGGGGAAAATCAGGAGTGTCTACTTGAAGGTTTGAAAACAATTTTTGAGCACATTGGTGGTGTCCCCCACAGGCTCTGGTTTGATAATACCGGCACAATAGTTACGAAGATTCTAAAAGAAGGAGAACGCGAATTAACCCAAGGCTTTCTCAGGTTCAAACAGCATTACGGTTTTAGAACCAACTTCTGTAACCCGGGCGCAGGCCATGAAAAAGGCAATGTAGAAGCCAAAGTAGGCTATCACCGCCGCAACTTTCTTGTTCCTGTACCCAGGTTTGAGAGTTTACAAGATTTTAACAGGAAACTATTGCAGAAGTGCGATCTGGACATGCAGCGTGAACATTATCTTCATAACTCAACTATTGCAA
>LFTO01000151.1 GCA_001513335.1 Clostridiales bacterium DTU086
AACAGATACCTGGAAAACTTCCTCAAGGTGCTCATAGGTGAAATTAAGCAAAGAATTTACAGCACAAGTGATATCAGCAGTAATTTTCTCATGCTCTCCCTTGAAGGAAAGGTGAGCGAACCTGTTGGCTGCCTGCTGCTGGCTCTGGCGGAACAAAATTTTGATAAATTGTCCGAATACTCCGACCGGCTGTTGAGCTGTGGTCACTCATCGGGAGTCGACACCTTGTGCGGAATAATATCTGGAATAAGGTTTGTTCAAATAAATGATCCTTCATTCTTTGCTACCAAGGAGGCTTTGTAATGATAATTAGAAATGTTATCAAAAGGAATTCTTACTATGATTCTGTGAACCTTATGTTGTTGTCAAGTAAACTGTCACCTATTCCTGGCGTGGATAAAGCTGCCGTAATGATGGGGACGGACATGAATAAATCTCTAATGGAGGAATCCGGACTGTTAATGGAAGAGGGGCGGCAGGCAACAGCCAATGACATGATTATTGCCGTGTCAGCACGAGATGAAGAAGCCATCGCCAGAGTTTTTGAAGAAGTAGACAACTTCATAAAAAATAAGGATGAAAAAACTGGCTCCCTTCAGGAGGAAGCGGCCCATAACCTGGAATCGGCACTGTCCATGCTCCCAGGAGCCAACCTGGCAGTGATTTCCGTGCCGGGCCAGTATGCAAAATATGAAGCACAAAAAGCCCTCCGGAACGGGTGCCATGTTTTTCTTTTCAGCGACAACGTAGGTCTGGAAGAAGAAATTGAACTTAAGGATTTTGCCATAGAAAAAGGCTTGCTGATGATGGGGCCTGATTGCGGGACTGCTATCATCAATAATCGTGCTATTGGTTTCGCAAACGTAGTACCTCCAGGGGATATTGGACTTATTGCTGCAGCCGGCACAGGCCTCCAGGAAGTAACCTGCCTGCTATCCCAAAATGGTTTTGGAATTTCCCAGGCACTGGGAACAGGGGGCAGGGATTTAAAGGAACCGGTTAACGGGAGGATGATGCTTCAAGGCTTTCGCGCTTTAGCCGCTGACGATAACACAAAAGTAATAGTATTAATCTCCAAGCCCCCGGCCCAGGAAATTGCAGAAAAGGTGATTTCCGAGGCTGAAAAGGTAGACAAGCCCGTGGTTATTTGTTTCCTGGGCCAAAAGATTCAAACCGAATGCAGTGGAGTGTTTATTGTTGACACATTAGAGGAAGCAGCAAAGAAAGCCATGGCTCTTGAGGAAAAAGAGGGAGTTCAGACGGGTAATGCTCTTGACACTGCAGACATTGAATCCATCGCCAGGACGGAAATTGAAAAAATGTCACCTGAACAGAAGTATCTTAGAGGTAATTTCAGCGGGGGTACATTATGTTATGAAGCTCTGCTGGTCTGCCAGGAGGAATTAGGTGGTATTTACAGCAATTCACCCTTGGACCCGTCACTTAAACTTCCCGACAGCAGCAAATCCATAAGCCATACTTGTGTTGATCTAGGGGAGGACGAGTTTACCCGGGGACGTCCTCATCCGATGATTGAACCGGCATTGAGAAAAGAAAGGATACTTCAGGAAGCCAATGACCCAGAAACCGCTGTTCTCCTTCTTGATGTTGTATTAGGTTATGGATGCCACCATGACCCAGCAGGGGTATTGTCACCAAGCATTATTGAGGCAAAAGAAGCTGCAGCCGCAAAAGGCAGGTATTTGTCAGTAGTAGTTTCTGTCTGCGGTACCCAACTTGATCCTCAAAACCGTGAGGACCAGATTGAAAAGCTGGAGAAAGCAGGGGCTATAGTAATGGCCAGCAACGCCCAGGCGGCACGGCTTGCAGCTTTAATTGCAAAAAAATCTCGTGAGGGTAGGTGTTGTTATGAACAAAATTAATGAACTGTTTTCCCAGGAATTAAAGGTCATCAATGTGGGAATAGAAAGCTTTTATAATTCTCTGATTGACCAAAATGTAAAAGTTGTTAATGTTAATTGGAAACCTCCTGCAGGGGGAAACGAGAAAATGCTCTCAATCCTAAATAAACTGAACAGATAATAAGGCCTTGATAAAAACTATTCAAGCGAGAGGAGAGTAACCTATGCTGGAAAAAATCGAACAGGCAAATGCCAAAGCTTTACAGATAATAAATGATGCACAACCGACTCTTGTTGATGTAAAATACGCCTATGAAGTTTTTCCTGGCTTTGATAAAAAAACAATTCTTCATGCAGGACCCCCAATCCAGTGGGAGGACATGTGCGGTCCCATGAAAGGAGCCGTTTTAGGAGCAATAAGATACGAAGGACTTGCTGACACTGAAGAAGAAGCCGAAAAGCTTGTCATCAACGGAGAGATTAAATTTTCTCCCAACCACCACTGGGGTGCCGTAGGGCCAATGACCGGGATGACAACCTATTCCATGCCTGTATTTGTGGTTAAAAACGAGGCTTTTGGCAACTGCACCTACTGTACAATTAACGAAGGTTTGGGAAAAGTAATGCGTTTTGGTGCAAACAACGATGAAGTTATTGAAAGGCTGAAATGGCTGGAAAGGGCCCTTGCTCCTGCCTTAAAGAAAGCAATTGCCTTAGCCGGTGGAATTAACTTAAAGGTGATTGCAGCCCAAGCCCTGACCATGGGTGATGAAATGCACCAGCGGAATGTTGCAGCCAGCTCCTTATTCCTTAAGACAATAATACCCTATTTAATCCAAGTGGTGGAAGACGGAGAACAGCTTTTGGAAATTACCGAATTTATTGCAGGGAACGAACAGTTTTTCCTCAATTTGGCCATGGCTATGGGTAAAGCCACCATGGATCCCGCTTACAATATCCCTTATTCTACTGTGGTTACAGCAATGTGCCGCAACGGGAAAAACTTCGGAATCCGAGTAAGCTGCACCGGAGACCAGTGGTTTGAAGCACCTGTTGAAATGCCTAAGGGGCTGTACTTCCCCGGATTTTCTGCAGAAGATGCCAATCCCGACATGGGCGACAGTGCTATTGTTGAGTCTTTTGGATTAGGAGGGTTCTGCATGGCAACTGCACCGGCTGTTGTTCGTTTTGTTGGAGCCGGGACATTCCAAGATGCCATCAACTACAGCAAACAGATGTACGAAATTACCGTTGGTAAAAGCACCCATTATATTCTCCCAAACCTGGATTTTGAGGGCACTCCCACAGGTATAGATGTAATTAAGGTCGTAGACAAGGGGATTGCCCCGGTAATCAACACTGGTATAGCCCATAAGGAGCCTGGTGTTGGGCAGGTAGGCGCCGGTGTCGTTAACGCTCCTATGGGTTGTTTCGAAAAAGCCCTCGTTGCAATCGGTGAAAAGTTAAATCTGTAGCTGTTTCCTGGTTGCTGTGTTAGGGGGTGGTGTAAGGAGTTTAAAGTTGCGGCAGAAACTCGTTTTCGGCAACTAAAAAACTAACTTTAGAGGAGGAATAGGAATGACAAATAAAAAGGTGTTGTTAACATTAATTGTCTTACTGGCTGCTGGTTTAATTATCGCCGGCTGCGGCGGTGGTGGAGGAGAGAACACCGCACAAGGAGGAAACGAAGACCAAATCGTCATTAAACTGCATCATGACTTAAATGAGGGTACTCCTCAAGACCTGGGTGCTCAAAAATTTAAAGAAATAGTAGAAGAAAAGACCGATGGCAAAGTAAAGATTGATATATATCCAGCCAACCAGCTGGGTGATGATGTTGAAGTAGTTAACATGCTGCAAACAGGTGCTGTAGAAGCAGCTCTAATTCCCACAGCAAAACTTTCTGGGTATGCACCCGAGCTGCAGTTGCCTGACCTGCCATTTTTGTTCCCAACGAAAGAAGCATGCTATAAAGTGCTGGACAGTGAAATTGGCATGGAATTACTTGCCGGTTTGGAGGAAATAGGAATTAAGGGCACTGCGTTTTGGGAAAGCGGCTTTAAACAGTTTACCGCCAATTCACCACTCCACGCACCTGCAGACTTTAAGGGATTAAAAATGAGAGTTATGGAAAGCCCGGTTATTATTGAGCAATTCAAAGCCCTGGGCTCCAACCCTTTACCCATTTCCTTTGCTGAAACCTACAATGCCCTGCAGCAGGGTGTTGTTGACGGACAGGAAAACCCCTTGATTTCCATCGTTAACATGAAGCTGTATGAAGTTCAAGATCATATGACTTTAAGCAACCATGCATATTTGGGATATGCCTTCCTGTTCTCCAAGTCCTTCTATGATGGTCTGCCCGAGGACATCCAGAAGATATTGGCCGATGCTACGATGGAATGTGCTCATTATGAAAGACAGCTGACCGCTGACAAAGAAGAAGAACTGATTCAAACTATTAAGGACAGCGGAACAGAAGTTTACACGCTGACAGATGCTGATAAAGAAGTTTTTGCCGAAGCAACAAAAGCAGTTCACAAGAAATTTGAAAATGAAATCGGTAAA
>LFTO01000011.1:0-26539 GCA_001513335.1 Clostridiales bacterium DTU086
CCAGCCCCGAGCCGGCCAGTTCCATTTCTATATAGTTGTATAATTTCAGAGCCATGCCAAGTACATCAAATCCCGGGCCCAGATTGGCAGTTGTTGCGGGGACTTTTACCCTAACCATATTTTCCTCCATGAAATCCTAATTTTATTAACCGTTGAAAACAATAAGCAGTCCGCAGCCGATCCGATACTTTTCCGAAAGGTGAACAGTTGGCTGCGGCAGTTGTTATTATCAAGCCCAATTTGTGCTTTCCGGAAATAAACCGGGGCGCGAAAGGGTCTTAACCCAGCACCAGATCAACTACTGCCTGCTCATCCACCGGCAGTGAAACAGGCCTGGCAATCTGCTTGATTGCGTTATCCGGGTCTTTCAGTCCATGGCCGGTAAGGACACAGACAATCCTGTCTTCTTTCTTAAATAAGCCCTTCTCGGCATATTTTAGTACCCCGGCAAGAGAGGCTGCTGAAGCCGGTTCGGCAAAAATCCCTTCACTGCGCGCCAGAAGGGCGTAAGCGCTTAAAATTTCCTCGTCACTAACCATATCTATAAAGCCGCCCGAGTCCCGGGCAGCCTCTTCCGCATACTTCCAGCTGGCGGGGTTGCCTATACGTATTGCCGTGGCCACAGTTTCGGGGTTTTCTACAATGCGGCCCCGGACAATGGGGGCAGCCCCTTCTGCCTGAAAACCGATCATTCTGGGAGTGCAGCCTACCTGTTTAGCGGCAAAGTATTCCTTGAAACCCTTCCAGTAGGCAGTGATGTTCCCGGCATTTCCTACAGGGATAGCCAGGTAGTCGGGGGCTTCTCCCAGCACATCGCAAATTTCAAAAGCGGCGGTTTTTTGCCCCTCTATGCGGAAGGGGTTTAAGGAATTAACCAGGGTTATGGTATCGTATTTATCTGTGATACTGCGGACAATATTCAGGGCATCATCAAAACTTCCCTGAATAGAAATAACCTGAGCCCCGTAAATCAGGGCCTGGGCCAGTTTTCCCAGGGCAATATGGCCTTCGGGAATTATTACGCTGCATTTTAATCCGCACCTTGCGGCATAGGCGGCAGCAGCAGCTGAAGTGTTGCCTGTAGAGGCACAGATTACAGCTTTACTGTTATTCTCCAGTGCCTTGGCAACAGCCATCACCATTCCCCTGTCTTTGAAAGAGCCGGTAGGATTCATTCCTTCGTATTTAAAATAAACCTGGGCTCCGACTTTTTCGGAGATGCTGTAAGATTTGATGAGTGGTGTATTGCCTTCTTTCAAGCTCACCATAGGGGTCCTGCTGTTTACCGGTAAATAGTCTTTATACTGCGGGATTACTCCCTGCCAGGCCACTACTCCTCACTCCCTTCAACGCGTATGACGCTGCCAACTTCTGCAACTACCGAGAGGCCTTCAATAATGGCCAGGGCATCCCGAAGATTGGCTTCCCTAACTTTGTGGGTAATCAGGACTACTTCCGCCAGGTCTCCCTCCAGCCGTTTTTGAATAACCGAGGCCAGGCTGACGCTGCTGTTGCCAAAAACTCCGGCAATACTGGCCAGCACCCCCGGCCGGTCACTGACACTAATGCGGATATAGAACTTGGATTCAACTTCACTGATGTGTTTAATCCTTTTATTTTTAAAGCAAGTGCAGCCAATCCTGCCCGGGGTTCCGTTCTGAATGTTGCGGGCAGCCGAGATAATATCTCCTACAACTGCACTTGCTGTGGGGAGTTCCCCGGCCCCTTTGCCGTAAAACATGGTTTCACCTACGGCATCGCCTTCCACAAAGATAGCATTGAACTCATTATATACCGATGCCAGGGGATGTGAACTGGGAATTAGTACAGGATGGACCCGTACTTCCACTTCCTCCTCGGTTCCCTTGGCTATTCCCAGGAGTTTTACCCTGTAACCCAGCTCTTCTGCGTATTGGATATCGTATGAAGTTATTTTGGTGATGCCTTCCACATAAACATCGGGATAAGTAATGCGGGAATTAAAGGCAATTGAAGCCAGAATGGCTATCTTTCTTGCTGCATCAAGGCCTTCAATATCTGCCGTAGGGTCAGGTTCTGCGTAACCCAGTCTTTGAGCCTCCTCCAAGGCCTCCGCAAATTCCTTTCCACCATGGCTCATGGCTGTAAGGATGTAGTTTGTGGTCCCGTTAATGATACCCATCACCCCGTTAATGCGGTTCCCGCACAGGCATTCTTTCAGAGGGCGAATTATGGGAATTCCCCCGGCAACGCTCCCCTCAAAGAAGAAATCAACCCCATTTTCCTCAGCAGCCTCAAAGAGTTTCTTTCCATGGACCGCAACCAAATCTTTGTTTGCAGTAACCACAGCCTTCTTGTTTTCGAAAGCCCGGAGAATATATTCAAAAGCAGTGTCAATGGTTCCCATTACCTCAACAACTATATCTATTTCCGGATTTTCAAGTATATCTGCAGGGTCAGTAGTCAGGAGGTGTGAAACATCAACCGCCCTTTTTTTCTTGATGTCGCGAACCAGGATTGACTCCAGTTGGATCCGGCGGCCAACCTTTTCTTCAATATCACTTCCATTGCTGGATAGGACTTTAACCACACCTGTTCCAATGTTGCCCATACCCAACATACCTATTTTGATTACAGGATTCATCGCTCTCACCTTTTCTATTGCATTCTAAAGCTTTTAACTGTGCCCAACCACTTCAATATTCCGGGCACCATCTATCGCCCGAAGAACTTTCAATATTTCTTCTAAATTGCATTTCATCTCTGCAGTTTCGATAGAAATACTTACATTGGCCAGCCCCTGGAGCGGGATGCTCTGGTTAATGGTCAAAATGTTAGCTCCATTATCGGCGAAGGTATTCAGGACTTGTGATAAAATACCCTGCCTGTGTTCCAGTACCAGGGCGATGGAGACAATTTTTTCCCTGCTTATATCATTAAAGGGGAAAACGCCGTCTTTGTATTTGTAATATGCGCTCCTGCTGATTCCAACTCTGGTCACTGCTTCATTAACTGTGGCAACTTCGCTGCGAACAAGAAGCTCTTTAGCCTCAGCGGTTTTTCTGACCGCTTCCGGCAAGATTGAGCTCTCTACAAGGTAATATTTATTCTTTTGTTCAGACACGAGCCTGCCCTCCCTGTAATAATATTCGTTCACCCGTAGAGGACAATGTTCCTTGTCAAGTAGACATTATAACATTGCTTTAATTTTGAGTATATTCCTGTTAGGTATGCTTACGCCAAAATATGAAATAATCCTTCATTATTTTATGGTTTTTTCTCGTTATTGCTCATATTTGAAGGGTTTTTATAAATACGCCAACCTGGGGTGATGTAAGCCTTTCCCCTGTCATTTTAAGAAGGTATTAGCCTTATTGGCCTTTGCTGGCTTAAGGTACCATTACTACCCTCGGAAGCGTAAGATCCTTTGCTGTACCCGCAAGGGCATCTTTAAGCGCTAAAGAGCTAAGAGCGTCGCTGAGGCGCTGAGAGCTTCGCTTAGGTTCTAAGAACCAGGCTGGGCGCTTCAGAATTACACGCGCTCTCAAATGACATGCCGGCTTGGGCACAAGACGGATTAAGGGACAAAAAAAAAGTCGGCAAAACCGGCTAGACTGTTGACAAACCATAGAATTTGCTTCTACGCTTTTGCGAACGACTAATGAGCACAGGAAAACAGCTCTTGGCAAAACTGAGGTACAAACTGGGAGGCACGGGCCGGACGCCCGGGCCAGCCCAATCAAGACAGGAAGTTGCTTTTTAGGCGGCCCAGTTTGGACCTTAAGTTTGGCCTTAGAGATGTCCTGTGCGAATTCCGGGAGTAAGCAAAAGCAGTAGGAGCAATTTTGTCGTTAAGCTGCAGCCGACGAAAACCGGCCCGGTAAAGGTATTCTGTGAAAGCTAGATTATGATACAGATTAACCCTCCCCCGCCGTCATTCACAATCCTCTCCAGGGTCTCCTGCAGCTTAAACTGGGCTTTTTCAGGCATGCGGTACAGCTTTCCCTGGATTCCCTCGCGAACCAGGTCGTTGAGCGACTTGCCGAAAATATTCGTTTCCCAAATCCTCTCCGGACTGTCTTCAAACTCTTCCAGTATCCACTGGATAAGCTCTTCACACTGCTTTTCTGTTCCTATCAGGGGTGTTATTTCCGTACTGATTTCAGCTTTGATTAAATGGTAGGAAGGCGCGCTTGCCCTGAGTTTAACTCCTGAGCGTCCACCCTGCTTGATAATCTGGGGTTCTTCCAAAACCATTTCATCAACACTGGGAATTACTACACCGTATCCTGTTGACCTTACTTCCTGGAGGCCAAAGGCGATCTTGTCGTATTCTTTTTTGGCTACAGAGAGTTCCCGCATCAGCTTGATTAGATTCTGTTCCCCGTCGATAGTAAACCCGGTTATTTCCTCAAGAATTCTGAAGAACAAGCCCTCTTTTGCCGTCATTTGAATTGAGGCTGCACCTGTTCCCAGGTTCACGTCACGGAGAGAGACCCTTCCTGCATGTTCGCACTGGGCCAGGGCTTCCACAGCGGAATCAATGTCACGAAGCCTCTTTACCCCGCTAATGGCTGAACGTACTGCGTCTTCAAAGCTGTTCCGCAGCCAGTGATCCACTTCAAGTTCTTCAACCCACTTGGGCAGACCAATGTTGACTTCAGTGACCGGGAATTCGTAAAGAGCCTCCTCAAGAATGCTCAAGACATCCTTTTCTTCCATTTTCAGTGCGTTAACAGGAAGAACGGGAACATTGTACTGCTCTTCCAACTGGTTGGCCAGCTCTGCAGTATCCTGCCTGTAAGGATACGAAGAGTTGAGAATGACGATAAAGGGTTTCCCCAGTTCCTTCAGCTCCCAAATTACCCTTTCTTCCGCGTTCAGGTAGTTTTCCCTGGGAATATCAGTTATACTCCCGTCTGTAGTTACGACAATTCCGATTGTGGAATGGTCTTCAATTACTTTTCTGGTTCCGATTTCCGCAGCTTCCTGGAAAGGAATCTGATCCTCGGACCAGGGAGTATTGACCATCCTGGGGCCGTCTTCTTCTTCATAACCAATTGCCCCGTCCACTGTGTATCCAACACAGTCAACAAGGCGTACCTTAATCTTAAGACCTTCTTTAATTTCTATTTCTACAGCTTCATCGGGAACAAATTTCGGTTCCGTTGTTGTGATTGTTTTACCTGCGCCGCTTTGCGGTAATTCGTCATTAGCGCGATCCCTTTCATTGGGATTTTTAATATTAGGGAGCACAAGTAAATCCATAAACCTTTTTATGAATGTAGATTTACCCGTACGAACCGGACCAACTATTCCCAGGTAAATATCTCCTCCGGTTCGCTCAGCCACGTCTCTGAAGATATCGTATTTTTCCATTCCGCTTTGTCCCTCCTTTAAACAATCTGTAACGTTGAAAAAATAACCTTTAGTTCAAACGATCCCTCCTTTTAGCGAACAAATTAAAGGGAGTCACCCGTTCTTGCGAGTAGCTATTCCTGTATTTGGTATTAATAACGTTATATATATATGAGAGGCATTTTTGATTATTACAATTAGGAAAGAAAAACCAGAAAATTATATGGGGGAAAGGTGAGATAGGGGATAAAAAGCAACAACAAAAAGGGACCGGCAACAAAATCCGGTCCCCTTCGGAAGTCCCGTACCAACTTTACGGGCTATTTCCATTTTTTCTGGCTGAGCACCACTTCCTCCATCTCGTGCTTTTTGCCGCGCATCATTAAAATGTTTACCGCCTTGTCCGCATCCAGTCCTTCAAACAGGACCTTGTATACATGCTCAATTATCGGCATCTCAACTTTATATTTCTGTGACAGCCTGTGGGCTGCTTTTGCCGTGCGGACACCTTCAACCACCATACCCATATGTTCCAAAACTTCTTCAAGGCTCTTTCCTTCACCCAGCTGGATTCCAGCTCTCCTGTTGCGGCTGTGCATGCTGGTACAGGTTACTATCAGGTCGCCAATGCCTGAGAGGCCTGCAAATGTCATTGCTTCAGCTCCCATACGGATACCCAGGCGGGTAATTTCGGCTATTCCCCGGGTCATCAATGCAGCCTTTGTATTGTCACCGAAACCTAACCCGTCAGATATTCCCGTGGCCAAAGCAATTACGTTTTTTAGCGCACCGGCAAGCTGGACCCCAATAATGTCGGGATTGGTGTAAACCCTAAAGGTATCGCTCATAAAGATATTTTGGATATACTCTGCTGCCTGACGCTTCTCTGCCGCAGCTACTACCGTTGTAGGCATACCCAGGCCTACTTCCTCAGCATGGCTTGGCCCTGAGAGGACTACAATATTTTCTCTCAACTGGGGAATGAGTTCTTCTTCAATTACACTGGTCAAAACCTTTAAGGTTTCCAATTCAAACCCTTTGGCAGTGTTTACAATGTACTTTCCCGGCTTGATATATGGACTGCACTGCCGGGCAACTTCCCTTACTGCGTGGGACGGGACTGAAAGGACGATCACATCGGCCTGTTCCAGGGCTTCTTGAATGTCCTGGGTTGGTTTTACCGTATCAGGAATCCTGCATCTAGCAAGGTACCTGGAATTTTCCCTTTTGTTTTTTATTTCCTTTACAGTTTGATTGTCTCTTGCCCAGAGATATACGGGATATCCTTTTTTCCCGAGACTAATCGCCAGGGCCGTCCCCCAGCTTCCTGCTCCCATTACTCCAATCTTTTCCACTGGAAAGCTCCTTTCAAAAAATTAATGCAATTTATCAGTAATTTTGTTTTCCTTACCGGCTAAAAGCCGCTTAATATTGGATGTGTGCCTGAAGATTACAAATATGGCAACTACGGTACCCAGTATCCTTACCGGAAGGGGTTCTCCAATCAGCATCATAATAATCGGGAGGGTTGCGGCAGTTACCAGTGATCCCAGGGATACGTATTTGCTCACAGCCACAACGGTGATGAAAACAAACAATGCTGCCAGCACTGTCTTGGGTGCCAGAACCAGGAAAATGCCTGCCGCTGTAGCCACACCTTTTCCGCCCTTAAATTTTAAGAATAAAGAATAATTATGGCCGGCCACTACCACAAGGGCGGCAAGAATTACAAACCAGGGGTTTCCCACTTGTTGGGCAAGCAGTACACCGATTACCCCTTTAAGGCAGTCAATAACCAGTACCACCAAACCGGCCCATTTGCCCAGCACCCTGAAAGCATTGGTGGCACCCACGTTGCCGCTCCCGTGCTGGGTAATGTCTATTCCTTTAAGCCTTCCTACAATATATGCTGAAGGAATGGAGCCCAGCAAATAGTTCGCTGCCAAAACAAGGAAATACTCCATGGTTGCCGGCACCTCCTTGTATCTTCAGGTATACTATTCTTTTTTTCTGGCCACCAACCTGATGGGTGTACCTTCAAATCCAAATTCTTCACGAATCCTGTTCTCCAAAAATCTTCTGTATGCAAAGTGTACCAATTTAGGTTCGTTGACAAAAAGCAGAAATGTTGGAGGCTGTACCTTAACCTGTGTAATGTAGTAAACCTTCAACCGCTTTCCTTTAAAAGACGGCGGCGGGTGTTTGATTACCGATTCCTCGAACACCTCATTGAGTCTTCTAGTAGGTACACGGAGTGTGGCCTGTTCGACGACGAAGTCTACCATCTCAAATATTTTTGGAACTCTCTGGTTTGTGAGGGCAGATATATAGAGGGTTGGAGCATAGCGCATGAATACAAAATTCTTTCTGATGTTGGCATCAAAGCTGTCCATTGTCCGGTCGTCTTTTTCTATCAAATCCCATTTATTAACAATTATTACTACGGCTTTGCCGGCTTCATGAATAAACCCGGCAATCCTCCGGTCCTGTTCCGAGATTTCTTCTGAAGCATCCAATACCAACAAAGCTGCATCGCATCTTTCGATTGCCCTGAGGGAACGGCTTACACTGTACTTTTCAGTAGGGTCAGCAATCTTGGATCTTCGACGGATTCCGGCAGTATCAATTAAAAGATAGGAATTGCCTTCATGCTCAACAAGGGTATCAATAGCATCCCGGGTAGTGCCGGGAATATCGCTTACTATTACCCGTTCCTGGCCTAGAAGACGGTTTACCAAAGATGATTTTCCCACATTTGGCTTGCCTACAATAGCAACTTTTATTGCATCCCCCTCGTATTCTTCCTCACCGGGTATCTCTTTGAGATGAGCAATTACCGCATCCAGCAGATCCCCTACATTCATTCCGTGTTCGGCGGATAAAGGTATTGGCTCATCGAAGCCCAGTTTGTAGAAGTCATAAACTGCGAAGGACTGTTTCGTGCTATCAATTTTATTGACAGCAAGAATCACTGGCTTGGAGCTGCGAAGAAGTGCCTTGGCCAGTAATTCGTCTTCAGTTGTTACCCCGGTTTTTCCATCTACAAGGAAGATTATTACGTTCGATTCTTCCATGGCAATCTGGGCCTGGTTGCGTACTTGATTGCCCAGAATGTCTTCTTTGTCTCGAACCTCCATACCTCCTGTATCAACAAGGGTAAATGAAATACCACCCCAGTCAGTGTCCTTATATACCCTGTCCCGGGTGACTCCGGGCACATCCTCAACAATTGCCGTACGCCCTCCGGTTATTCTGTTAAACAGGGTGGATTTTCCAACGTTTGCCCTGCCCACAATTGCTACAATAGGTTTTGGCATCACAACACCTCCAGACCAAGAGTGCCCTTTATCAGGCCCCGGGCGCTGTTTTCAACAATTATCAGGTTTAATCCCGTTCTTTTTTTTACATCGTCTACTGTATATCCATCCAGAAAAACTTCCTCATCGGCTTTCAGAGCTGCCGAAGACACGATAACGTCTAGATCCCTGTCCTGCTGTTCCCGCAGGTATTGCTCCAAGGAAACAGCAATATCCTGCCCGGTTAAGAGACCCGTGACCGTGACCGAGGGACCGAAAAAATGGTTTACTACAGGCAGCACACGAGCATCAAGGCCTGAAACGATGTTGTTCAGCTTCCGGACAGTATGTTTCAGCAGTGCCGCAGCAGATACGCCGGTTACCACCAGAGATCTCCGGGGTGGACTAATCCTGTCAGGGAGTTCCTCCATAATTTCGGCCATTTCATCAATAAACAGCCTGACTGTGCCGACACCGTTTTCTAACTGTGGATAATCTTCATAGTATTCTGCCGGGGGGATAACGCGCCCTGCTTTGAGGTAGAGTTCGTCTGCTGCAAAGACAAAATTATATCCCAGTGTCTTATTGCACTCCTTCTGGATCCTATCCACACGATTGATAATATCTTCTGCTGCTGTCCCGTCTACGGGGAAAAAGGGGTAATCAAATTTCTGATATTTTGTTATTCCTACAGGGACCACAGATACTGAAGACATTTCCGGCCACAGTGAAGCCAAATCGTGGAGGGTAGTATCCAGCTCACTGCCGTCGTTTATTCCGGGACATATCACAACCTGTGCATGGAGGGTTATTCCTGCGCTAACAAGGTCCCTGAGCTGGTCCATTATCCTTCCTGCTCTGGGATTGCGAAACATCTTTGACCGCAGGCGTGGGTTCGTAGTGTGTACCGATACATACAACGGACTAAGGCGCATTCTCTTAATGCGCTCCCAGTCCGCCTGGCTCAAATTGGTAAGGGAAATATAATTCCCGTAAAGAAATGAATGCCTGTAGTCGTCATCTTTAACATACAGTGTTTCTCTCAGCCCCGGGGGTAGCTGGTCTATAAAGCAGAAGATACAATTGTTGCTGCACTTTTTAAGCCCCATGGGAATATCTTCTTCAAAGGTCAAGCCCAGACTTTCATAATCATCCTTTTTAATATCTACAATCCATCTTTTCCCGGAAGGCTTCCGAACCTCCAACTTCAGATAATTATCGCAGGTGAGCAGGTGGTAATCAATTATATCGTTAACAGGATTATCGTTAATGGCAACCAGTTTATCTCCTTTTTCGAAGCCAACTTTCTCGGCAATACTGCCCCCGGCTACAGAGGTAACAGTCAGCAAATCCGGTTCACTCAAGTAAATCACCGCTTTCAAGCAGTAGGAACAATTTACCCTTACATTATTAACCAAAGCCCCCTGCAAGTCAAGGAATAGGCCAGTATCGCTGTGGAGGGTCTTTTTCAATGTTTGACGAGAATGTAAACACCGTTCTCCAGGTCATGGGCCATGGCTTTAGTAATCCGGCTGAGAATTAAAGCTATTTTCTCCTGCTCTTCCTTATCCTTAACTATAAAAACCGGTGCACTTCCACCGGCAACTTTTGCTTTTGCTTCTTCAACCACTACTACTGCCAGAATAGTATCAATCCGGCTTGTTTCAGACATTCTTCTATTCCTCCTCTAATCCGCTGCTCTGCTGCCGGCTTTGCTCTCCAAAGGTGTTGTGCGGGCGCTTTCCAGTACAGGTGTTGCTTTAACAGCCTCTATGAGAGGCTCAATATCCGGTTCGTTAGGCAGGATGAAAACAGCAACTTCTCCGGTGTCGATGTTTTTTCTAGCCAGTGGGGTCCAATCGGGTTCGCCAATCTCTTTTTTGGAGCCAATAAGGGTAGCTACTGTGTTTAGAATTGCCTGCCGCTGGCCAACTCTGTTCAGTGTGGCCCTAGCATTATCATCCTTGGGCTTAATCAGCACTCCCAGGGCTTCTTTTTCAATTTTTTTCCTGGAGCTTTCCAGGCCTACTTCCATGATTACAATTTCATCTATCATTAACAGGGTTTTATAATTCCCGTAACCAAAATATGGTTTCGACTCTACCACCTCTGCGATATCCCCGATTACAGGTCCTGTAGCCAGATAACGTACGAACAGCCACAAAACCAGTGCGGAAGAAAGTACTGCCCAGGCAGTGCCAAACACATAGGTTACAAGGCTGGCCTGTAAGGCTGCGGCAATAGTAAGGTAGTTGCGGGATTCAAAGACCCGGGCAATTCCTTCAATCATATCTTTACCCATAGGCACCAGTTGAATTTCATCCAGCTGACTTAGAGTTTCCCGTTCCATATTTCGGATTTCACGAAACTGTTGTGCGGCAAGGGTGAGAAAAGTTACGGCAGTATACTCTTTTTCCACAAATGCGGGTATGGCAACAGCACCAAGGGCTGCGGCAACAACTCCAAGGGAAATATGTGTTACATAACCATGAGGGTAACCGGGGAAGTGCCGGTAATCAGACCTCAAGGTAAGGAGCCTTGCCAGCGTTCCTACAATTAATCCGATTACCAGGGTGGGTACATAATTGTCCACAGTTTTCCTCCCAATATAACCTGGAGCAGGATAGTTCTCCTGCTCCCGAATAATGGTGTTCTTTTTAGGTGTTCCCCTGCTCTCCAGTTAGGGGTATATACTCTCTTAGGAGCAGGTACTTTATTTGCCGTAATTACTCTTTTTTGCGCCTTCCCAGGTAATTAGCCCATTCAACGGTTACAAACTGTTTTGCTTTCTTTACTGCCCCTTCAATACTTCCTGTGCTGATTACCAGGTAAATTGCCGTACCCAAAAGGAGAGCTGCGATGACGAAAAGGGCAGCAGCAGCATCTCCGCTGGTCCCCTCTCCCGTTTCCCCACCGCCGGGAGTGGGAACTCCCGTTATTCCCAATACAGGGGGCAGGGTTTCTGCGAAGAGGGCTACACCTTTTTGGGCCCGTTCCCGGCTAATTGTATGTGTCCCTGCTTCTACCAGGATAGAACGGGGGGACAGGTCCTGGTTGTAATTTCCTTTGGCCAAATAGATTCCTTTGACCAGTCCGGGGTATTTTTCATCTGAGTAAGCTTTCAGGCGCTTGGCAAAGTCATAATTTGCCTGCATGTTCTGGTTTTGACGGCCTACAACCAATCTCATTTTGGATATTGGTACGTTGGATATCTCGTCAATGTAGAAATCAGGGTCAGGAATACCGTCCCTATGGACATCAATTATTGCAGCAGGGTCTTTGCTGAGGAGTTTGGAAGCCGTCCGGCGGGAACGCTGGTAAGCACTGGCATCATGAGGTTCGTGACTCCTTAAATCATGGACTACTTCGATTCCCATGCTGCGGAGCTTTTCAGCGAAAACATTTCCTACCTTGAATATGCCCCCTTCACCGGGAATGCTCTCTGTCCCGTCAGTGGGAATATATGACTCGTCACTGTGTGTATGGTAAATGGCTATAACATTATTTCTTGGCTGCTGCTGTACGGGTAGACTTTTGTCTGCGCTGGCAGACACAGTTTCTCCTTTTTCATTCTCGTAAACGTCCCAGGCTATTTCTTCTCTGCCGATAAGTACTGCTGTTGCTGTCTTTCCTTCAACCTTTTCCACCCGGTAATGCATGTTGTCTTCAGTTATAAATTCATCACCGGCATAAACATGGCGGGAGGTTTTTTCCAGTTCTTTGCCGTCTTTGTCCTGAATAGTGAAATAATCCCCCGGTTCCAATTCATGTTCAAAAGCCCCAATCTCCGGACTGAATGTTGAAATCAGCATGTTTTCCCCAACCAGTACTGCTGCACCGGCTGTGATCATCACAGCAACCAGTATTGCTATTGTCCTTTTATCTCTCATCATCATCCCCCCGGTCCGGGTTGTTCACAATTGAAATGTCCTTTTCCCTGTCTCCACCGTAGTTTTCGTTTTTCAGCCCGGCAAGGAGCTTCTTGTCACGGCCCCTTGTTGCCGGACCTCCCTGGAGCCTTTCCCTTGATTCCCCAATTATTTCAGCAAAACCAACCGCCAGGATCCCCGATAAAACGATTACGTCAAAAATGCCTGCACCGCCAATAGCGATCGTGGTTCTAACACCAGAAAACAGGGCGCTTAAGTAGTTAACAATGTCCAGGGCTAACACACCGAGAGTGGCAGCTATGAAGGCCGCCCTCCTGGACCTGCCTGCAATATAAGCAGTTAACCCTGCAAGGATAGGGTATAAATAGATGGGGTCAATCAAATCTGTATTAGTTTGCCATGGTTTGGCATCCAATACATACCGGTTTACGGAAAAAACTACTACAGCAGTAACTGCCGCAGCCAGGAGGGCTCTTATCCACTCTTTCGCTGTACCTGCTTTTGTCAGGACGTAAACAGCGAGAGCAACTGGAATTACAGCTCCTCCAACATTTACAGATGCATCTACTCCAGCGAAGGGAATGGGAATATCAATATATCCCCCCAGTATCATCGCCACTATGAGTGCCAGCGCGGCCTTATCGGTTAAATAAAGCCTGTCCAGGGCTCTTTGGCCAAGGCCGAAGTAGATTAAAGCGGCTACAATAACTAAAGCGATGGTTCCTATAGGATACCCTGTCACCCTGTCAGCCTCCTTATTTTCGGCAGTTTTTATTGGGGTTGCTATCTCCTATAATTCCCCTGACCTGCCGCGATTATGCGAATGAGTAAAAGAGATCCTTACGACGCAAGGAAATTCGCTTCGAGCGAATACGATTCATCTGAAGGCTTCTATGTCTCCTGCGTGCGAATAGTGAGCGGCGGCAAACAACTCTTTGCGATACCGCATATCAAAACCGGGAGGCGCTGGCAGGACGCCTGGGCAAGCGGGGTGGAGACAGGATGTCGCTTTTTGGGCAGCACGGTTTGACCGGAGGGCGAACCATAGAGGTTTCCGGTACGAACTCTTGAGCCAGCAGGGGGCAGTAGAAGGCTCTTGCCTGTTGTCACGGCTTAATTTTGAAAAGGATAATTTCCTGGTATACGACAAAAAAGGATCCATACCGTTGTGGTATGGACCCTTTAGGAGGCAGAAAATCATTCTTCTATATTATCAAAAATATCTTTGTCTATAAGATCGCCAATTGTAATTCCGCCTTCTTCGTCTTCGGTATAAGAACCGTTCTGTTCAACATTTTCCTTTTTCTTCGGTGGTCTTTCCTTCTCTTGTTCCTGTTTCTTTTCTTTCGGCTTAGCCTGGCGAATGCTCAGGCTCATTCTCTGTGCCTCTGGATCAACGCTGAGAATCTTCACCGGTACTACATCACCGATGGAAACTACATCTTCTGTTTTTTCCACATGTTCGTTGGCAAGCTGGGATATATGAACCAGGCCTTCAACACCAGGTTCTACTTCAACAAAGGCTCCAAATGGCGCAATCCTAAGGACTTTCCCTTCAACGATTGAACCGGGAGCATATTTTTCTGCTGCCAGTTCCCAGGGGTTCTGCTGAAGCTGCTTTAAGCCAAGAGAAACTTTTCCTCCTTCTCTGTCTACTCCCAGCACATAAACATCAATTTCCTGTCCCTCACTGAGTACATCGGCAGGGTGTTCTACACGTCCCCAGGCAATCTCGGATACGTGCAGGAGACCGTCGACACCGCCTAAATCAACAAAGGCGCCAAAATCGGTGATGCGTCTTACAATACCGTGGCGGGTTTGGCCTTCTTCAAGGCTCTCCCAGGTTTCATTCCGCTTGGCTTCATATTCTTCATCGAGAATAACCTTTTGTGAAAGAACTATTTTATTTTTGCTCCTGTCAAGTTCAATTACGCGGAGGCGCAGTTCCGTATCCAGATATTGGTTTAGGTCAGCAACATAACCTCTTTCCACCAGGGAAGCAGGGACAAATCCACGGACACCTACGTCAACCAAAAGACCGCCTTTAACAACTTCAATTACTTTTCCTTTCAGTTCGGTTCCATTCTCAAAAGCTTCCTCCAGCTTTTCCCAGGCTTTTCTCCGGTCAGCCCGTTTTTTGGAAAGTACAGGGTTTCCGTCTTCGTTTTCCACACGAATTACCTGTACATCAATTTTGTCCCCAATTTGAATGCCTTCCTTGGGATCATGGGTGTTTACCAGAGATAATTCGTTTAAGGGAATAATACCCTCGGATTTTCCTCCAATATCAACCAGGACTTCATTTTCATTTATTTGAACAACAGTACCAGTAATGATATCGCCCCGCCTGATGCTGATTAGGTTTTCTGCCAGGTGTGCTTCAACCTCCTGGCTTACTGAATCTTCCTCTTTTTCTTCATCCGGCTGGCTTAGGGCTTCATCAGCGGTATTTTCGGTTTCCAGACCGGAAACCCCAATTTCTCTTACCGCATATTCATCTTCTTCCGCCTCCGGTACTGTTTGTACATTTTTCGTTTCCTCAGTGCTTTCTTCCGGTCGGACCTCGTTGACTTCATCAAACTCATTAAATTCCTTCATCCTCTGAACAACCTCCTCAATTATCCAATCTGGGGTTGAAGCTCCGGCAGTTACCCCAACCCTTACTTTATCATAAAACCACCTGGGACACAGTTCCTCCGCCCTTTCTATAAGGTACGTTGTAGTGCCTGTACCTTCGCAAACCTTCGCCAGTTTCCGTGTGTTGGAGCTGTTGCGCCCACCAACCACTATCATCAGGTTAACCTTACCGGCGAGTTTTACTGCGGCTTCCTGACGGTCCCGGGTAGCATGACAAATAGTATTGTGAACAATCAAATCTTCAGTTTTTTTCCTCAACACCTCTATTACTTCCCAAAAATTGCTCTCTGTTTGAGTTGTTTGAGCAACAGCGCCAATTTTAGGGAAAAAAGGAAGTTTAATGGCTTCCTGAACATTTTCTACGACTACAGCCGTACCTCGTGTCCACCCTATCAAAGCGATTACTTCCGGGTGGTTGGCGTCTCCTATCACAATAACCTGGTATCCATCGTTGTAGAGTGTTTCAGCTAAGCGCTGGGCTCTTTGGACGAAGGGACAGGTGGCGTCTATGATTGTGAGGCCCTTACTCTCCCCTGTTTCAAGGGTGTCAGGGGAAACGCCATGTGACCGGATAATCAGGCTGCCGTTGTTGATTTCCTCAATACCTTCAACTGGCTTAATGCCCTTTTTTTCTAATAAGGCAACGGTTTGCGGGTTGTGTATCAGGGGGCCGAGAGAATACAGCGGGCCTTTTCGGCTGGAAAGGCTTGTTTCCGCCAATTCAATGGCTCTTTTTACCCCAAAACAAAATCCAGCATGTTCCGCTACATATATCTCCATCTCTTGTCTCCAGCTAAGATTTGACTACCGGCATTGATAGTTTGTTGCTTTTTGCCGAACATTATAACTTTTCTTCAAGGGTAGAGAAAGTCCTTCCTTTTTTTTGTAAGTTCTTAATTCCCGAAATGAAATTCTGGTTATCATTTGTTCAATTCCAGTCCGGCGAGCTTACCGACTTCTTCTCTAATTCGTTCATTGAGTTCGGCCGCAAATTCTGAAGGGCTTAAACTTCCGGTGTTTTTTGCCAGCACAGGTTTACCTATATTGACACTAAAAGGGTGGAACCGACCCCGGCGGAACATTCCTTTTGTACCTGCCACACCTACCGGAAGGATATATGCGTTAAATTTCACTGCCAGGTGTACCGCCCCTTCGGTAAATTGTTCCAGCTTTCCGGAATCACTACGGTGGCCTTCCGGGAAGATGCCCAGGACATTACCCTTTTTCAAAACTTCCATAGAATTTTTTATTGCAGCCCTGTCGATTTGGCCCCGTTTAACAGGGAATGCTCCCAACCGCAGCAGGATCCGTCCAAATACCGGGTAACGGAATAATTCTTCCTTAGCCATAAAGTAAACCTGCCTGCTCAGGGCTACCCCCACCGCAATAGGGTCCCAGAGACTAATATGGTTGGAGACTACTACCACAGGGCCTTTTGAGGGCATGTTTTCTCTTCCGGATACTTTCCACCTGGCCAAGTAAACGAAAATAAAATAAAAGAGTCCTTTAGCAAAGTTATACAGGCTCACTGACAACCAAACCTTTCTTTATAAATGTTGAGAATATGCTGAACAGTCTCATCAACGGTAAGGTTTGTTGTGTCTACGGTTATTGCGTCTTGAGCCTTTTTTAGAGGTGCCATTTTTCTTAATGCATCTATTGTATCCCGCTGTTTAATCTCCTGTTTCAGCTCTTCAAAGTCTATACGGTATCCCTGGGCCTGGAGTTCTTTCATCCTGCGTATAGTCCTCTGTTCTAGGGAAGCTGTAATAAAGAGCTTCAACTGGGCATCGGGGAGGACAAAACTTCCGATATCTCTTCCGTCCATGACTACCCCCCCTTTGGCTGCCATTTTTCGCTGATTTTCCACCAGGCGCAGACGCACTGCCGGAACCCTGGCAACAATGGAAACGTTTTGAGATACTATTTGGGTTCTCAGTTTATCGGTAATATCGGTTCCATTGCAGTATACTTTCAGTTGATTTTCCTGATCATAGGCCAAGGATATGTCCAGGTTCCTGACCAGATCTGCTAACGCTTTTTCGGATTTAAGGTCAATTCCTTCTTTAAGAGCATAATAAGCTACTGCCCGGTACATAGCTCCTGTATCTATATATAAATAGCCCAATTCTTGAGAAAGTTTTTTGGCCACGGTACTCTTACCTGCACCGGCTGGTCCATCTATTGCAATATTAGGTCTCATTGGTTACCTCCAAAAAGTATCATGACAAGAACTGCTCCAGTTTTTCCCTGAAACCGGGAAAAGATATTTCTATAATGCCGCTGTCTTGAATAATCGTCTCTCCTTCAGCTACCAACCCTGCAATTGCCAGGGACATGGCAATACGGTGGTCACCGTGGCTTAAGCAAACGGTACCCTTCAAGGGAACGGGCCCTTCGATAATTAAGCCGTCAGGTGTTTCTTTGATAGCGGCACCCATACGACCCAGCTCCAGGGCGATTGCTTTAATCCGGTCCGTTTCCTTAAAACGGAGTTCTGCAGCATCCCGGATAACAGTCGTCCCTTCAGCCTGGGTTGCTGCTACGGCAAGAATGGGAATTTCATCAATCAAGCTGGGGAGATGTCTCCCGGAAATTTCTACACTGTGAAGGGGGGCCTGTCTGACCAGCACATCGGCTACAGGTTCCCCACATTCTTCCCTTTTGTTCAATAATGTAATATCGGCTCCCATTTCTTTAAAGGTGCGGATTATTCCGCTCCGGGTGGGGTTTATTCCTACATTGGCAATTAACATTTCTGACCCCGGCAGGAGGCATCCTGCTGCAATAAAAAAGGCGGCAGAGGAAATGTCTCCGGGTATTTTTATTTGTCCGGCCCGGAGAACCGGCCTTCCTTTTATGCTTACTGTTCGGCCATCATCATACCGTTGTACATCGGCTCCAAACCAGTCCAGCATTCTTTCAGTGTGGTCCCTGCTCAGGACAGGCTCCGAAACTGTTGTTTGGCCTTCTGCAAAGAGACCGCAAAGAAGGACTGCAGATTTTACTTGGGCACTGGGAATAGGACTGCTGTATTTAATGGGCTGCAGCTTCCCTGATGCTGATACTGCAACAGGTGCCCGACTGCCCTGTTTTCGTCCCCAAATTTCCGCACCCATGAGGCGCAGGGGGGTTATTACCCTGTCCATTGGGCGCTGCCGCAGTGAGTCGTCTCCTGTAACCACGGAGAAAAAGGGTTGGCCTGCCAGAATCCCCAGAAGAAGCCTCATGGTGGTACCAGAATTGCCTGCGTCCAATATATTTTCCGGTTCCTTCAGCCCGTAAAGACCTGCCCCGTGAATCCGTACTTTACCGGGACCGCTGTCTTCAATATGTACTCCCATCTGCTTAAAACAGCGCACTGTAGACAAACAGTCTTTTCCGGGAGAAAAGCCTTCTAGCTGGGTGATTCCCTCGGATACGGACGCCAGCATCACTGCTCGGTGGGATATGGATTTATCCCCCGGAACGGTGATTTCCCCGGATATTCTGTTAGCCCGGCAGACCCTGAGTTCCACCATTATTCCTCCACATTCATGTCTTGTTTAGAGCCTTTTTACAGGAATGTTATTATTCTTTAAAGCTTTTTCCGCATCGTCCCGTTCATACTCGTTCTGAAAGCCCAGTCGAATGGTACCCCCTTCACCTTCACGGACCCGGAGAATTTCAATGTCAATAAGGTTTATACCTTGTTCGCCCAAAATAGTACCTATAAGACCAATTATTCCCGGTTTGTCGGGCACTGTAATCACAACTTCATAAAGTGTCGGGAGAAGGCCCTTAAGTCCGGAGGGAATTTTCAACCGCTGTTCCCTGGCTTCTGCCAGAAATCTGTACAGAGCCTCTTTGTTGCCTTCCTCAAGGAACTCCTTGGCAGCTGTTATTTTAGCAACCAATGTTTCCAGGGCAGCAGCGATTTTATCCCTGTTGCTGAAGCAAATCTGCTGCCACAAATCTGGGTTTCCGGCCGCCACCCGGGTGGTATCCCTGAAACCTCCGGCAGCCAGTACAGGAGCAAAAGGATAAGTTTTCGAAACATCTGCCAATGCTGCTGTTAACCCGGCGGCAGTTAAATGGGGGACATGACTAACAACCGCTGAAATTGTATCATGTTCTTCCGGACTCATGGTTACAACCTTGGAGCCAACGGATCGTGCCATGGCAGATACCTTCCTAACTGCGGCAGGGGAATTGTTTTTTGTAGGTGTGATTACATAAACCGCATTTTCAAAGAGGTATTTGTCTGCGGCCATGATACCACCTTTTTCTGAACCTGTCATGGGGTGCCCGCCCAGAAACTCAACAGACCGGGGCAAAAGGGGCGTAATCTCCCTGAGGATTTGTCTTTTGGTGCTCCCAGTGTCGGTAATTACCGTGCCGGGCCTTAGAAAAGGGCCAAACTCCTTCACCAGGGGAAGGAAAGCTTCAACAGGAGTGCTCAGGATAATAAGATCCGCTTTTTTTACGGCTTCTGCCATGTCAGTGGTCCCATTGTCTATGGCTCCTGTTTCCCGGGCAGTAAGGAGGGTGTCCGGATCAGTATCATAACCGATTACCATACCGGCTGCACCCCGGTCCCGCAACGCCATTCCCAATGATCCGCCAATAAGGCCAAGTCCGAAAACAGTAATTGTATCAAATAATCGGTATTTTTCCCTCATGGTACCACCCCACCGGAGCCTTAAAAAGGTTTAAGATTACCAGATTAATCCCTACATGCTGCTGCCAGCTGCCTGTTTAAAACAGGAGCAATGACGGCGAGCTCCCCAATGAGCGATGTAAAGTTTTCCAGAGTCAGGGACTGGGGCCCATCAGAAAGAGCTTCACTGGGATTAAGATGTACCTCAATCAGCAGCCCGTCTGCTCCTGCTGCAACAGCAGCCCTGGACATCGGGGCCACTAACTGCCACCGCCCTGTACCGTGGCTGGGGTCGACAATTACAGGCAGGTGGGAAAGGTTTTTTGCTGCAGGAACGGCACTCAAATCCAAGGTATTCCGTGTATAATTTTCAAAAGTGCGAATGCCTCTTTCACAAAGGATTATCCGGGGATTGCCGGACGCCATAATATATTCCGCTGCCAACAGCCATTCTTCAATGGTCGACGACATCCCGCGCTTCAATATTACAGGCTTTTCTATTGTCCCCAGTTTTTTAAGCAAGTTGAAATTCTGCATATTCCTGGCACCCACCTGTACAATGTCGGCAAATTCACTCACTATTGAAAGGCTTTCAACATCCATACATTCGGTAACTACCGGGAGGCAAGTTTCTTCCCTGGCTTCAGCTAACAGCCTCAAACCTTCTTCCTGGAGCCCCTGGAATGAATAAGGGGATGTCCTGGGCTTGAATGCTCCTCCCCTGAGCATAGTAGCTCCTGCTGCCTTGACGGCTTGTGCAGTCTCAATAATCTGTTCCCTGGATTCTACAGCACATGGCCCGGCAATAACGTGAATGTCTTTACCGCCAATAACAAGTTTGTCCAATTGAATTGTGGAGTTTTCTTCCTGGAACTCCCTGCTTACAAGCTTGTAGGGGTGGAGAATGGGTACAACCTTTTCCACACCGGCCATGGCTTCTATTGCAAGGCCGGGAATCAGTGTTCTGTCTCCTATGGCCCCGATTATTGTCCGGGATACCCCCTGGGAAAGGTGAGTAGAAAAACCCTCGCTTTCTAGCCTTTCAATTACTTTTTTTATATTATCTTCGGTAGCAGTATATTGCATAACGACTATCATCCAAAAAACCTCCGTATGCTGCATAATCTAAAAGAGCACCTGGTTTCAGTTGGTTCGCCCCAAACCAATAGCGCAAAACCGTTGTCGTCAAGTCCGGATGCATTATTCCTGCGGCATAATTAGTCTCCCCCTTTAATCGGAGGAGCATTAAGGAACAAAAATCACTCCAAATAATAGGAGTGATAAGGAAAAATCCCTTCAGCGTTCCGCTGCTCCTACTGTTCTGCCGTTCTACAATTCCATCAAAGGATTGCCAGAGAAGTCTCCCTTCTGTTTTCCTACCGTTCTGAACCTACCAAACTGTCCCCTGGCCAATAGCTGTTACTGCAGCCGGAAAAAAGAAAAAAGCACCTAAAAAAAGCTCATATCTCCGGCTGAGAAAATATCCAATATTTCCTTAGCCTGTATAGTATCACAGGTGCCAGGCATACACAATATTGTTTTTTTTGCCCAGGAATAGTACTCTTTCTTGCCGGGCATGAGGTTTTGAAAGAAAGGGAAGGCCTTTGATTCTGCCAAAGGCCGGGTGTTTCAGTGGTAGTTCCTATTCTGTTTCGGACAGGTCCGGACGCAGCTTTTTGCAGTTTCCCATAAAGACGTGTTTGGGTTTAAAGTCCTCAGGGACATTTACAAGAATTAGTACCCTGACAACTCTGGGCATACTCCCGGGTACAGGAATTTCCACTGCATCCAACAGTGCAACTGCTGTCCACCCCATTTCCCTGGCAGCCTCTGCGGGGAATGCAGCGTCCAAGTCGGTGGTTGCCGTAAAAATAACGCTTGCGATATCCTCGATCCAAATACTGTTAGCTTCCACCATCTCCCTGAGCAACTGCCTCGTTGAGGACAGGATCTCTTCCCGGTTGTTTTCTTTTACGGAAATGGCTCCCCGTATACCTGCTACTTTTCCCAATCTGGTACCACTCCTACGAAAAGTGCTGTAAAGCTTAAGTAAAATTCAGAACGTCATTGTCGTCAGCCTTCCACACTAATCCAGATAACCCAGGCATGAAAGGCAGAAGAAACAGGACAATACAAAAAAAAATCTCAATCAGCTGATGACCCGGTGTCCCAAACCTATAGCAACCTCATCCAGGTGCAGCAGGCCAATGCCGAAGAAAATGGCTACTACAAGATGGTCGCGGTATCTGGCAATTCCAATTTTCCCACCTACGTTCAGACCAACGGCTTTATTAACTATTTGAGACAGAGCTTCTCTTGTTGCCCCGGCAACGGCGCCTTCTTCTGTATGGGTTTCCCTGATAACTCCTTCTCTCTTGGCGGCAACTACGGCACGCTCAACAATTTTTTTAACGGAAACGATAAATTCGCCGCCGTAGTCAACAGCTGCAGTGGAAATTCCCATTGCTGCAAAATTATTTTTCACTTTATGTTCTTCCTCACGGTTCTCTGTCAGTACCATTTGAATAGCTACACTGGCGATTTTCTTGCTGCCAAATTCCATTTTTACCTCCATTGGCAATGAAAATTACACTCCCAAAACCAGGAGTGTACGCTTCTTCGTTCTAAACCCATTATATCCCACTCCAAAATCCGTGACAATTCAATAATTTCATTTTAACCTAACTTCTCCCAACATGCCTATATCACCGCAAACCCTTATAACCTGGCCAATTTCCGGTTGAGCTACATTTTCCGAAGTAGCTGCAACTTTAAAAATTAATTCATGTACGTAAAAAGAACCATCTATAGCCAGGACATCCCCTGAAGAGACTTTAACGGTAATTTTTTTGTCCCGAAAATCACCAACTTCTTTACCGTTTATTAAAAGAACTGCCTTTTCCAGGGAGGAATAATTTTCACATTGGATTGTTATTGTGGCGAAGATTGATTGGTAGGTGTCTGAGGCAGTTACCCGGGCTTCAGGGAACTCCTCATAAAAAGTAACAGGCTGCTGTTCCAGGTGCTCTCCAATTTTGAAGAACAATTCTGCTGTGTCAAAAACAATAATGTACTGGACAGCAAGAACTGCACCCAAACCAACCAGAACGCACACGATAAGGATTTTTTCCAGCTTGTTCAAAATTTTCATGCTCCTGCACCTTTATGAGATCTCTTAGTAAAAGCTATGCAGGGTACAGAAATTTTATCATTATTTGTCTGCTGCATTGGCGCCGGCAACATAACCTGTTGAAAAAGCAGCCTGGAGGTTGAACCCTCCTGTATTACCGTCAATGTCAATTATTTCTCCCGCAAAGTAGAGTCCTGAAATAATCTTGGACTCCATGGTTCGGGGGTTAATCTCATTTGTTGCCACACCACCGGCGGTTACTATTGCTTCGCTAAGGGGTCTGGTACCTGAAACGGTGAGTTTCAAATCCTTGAGAGTTTCAACCAGAGATTGTCTTTCTTCCCTGGTAATGCTGTGTGTTGCTTTTTCCCTTTCGATTTCTGCATTTTCCAAAACCACGGGAATAAGCGCTTGGGGCAGGAGGTCAACCAGGGCGTTTTGTATAATTTTTCGCTGGTATTTCTTAAAATCTCTCTGTATCCTCCGGTCAAGAGTCTCAGGGCTAAGGGCCGGTTTTAAGTCGATGTGGATTAAGGGCTGCTTTCCCTTTTCCAGTTCAGCTGCTGCTATCCGGCTTAAAGTTAAAATTACCGGTCCGGAAACGCCAAAATGGGTAAAAAGCATTTCCCCAAATTCACTGCCTAAAATATTGTCACTATCCGAAAGCCATACCTTTACATTGCGCAGGCTGAGCCCCTGAAGGTCCCTTACCCAGGTTTCACTTGTTTCCAGAGGGACCAGGGCCGGTCGGATGGGGACTATAGTATGCCCCATTTTCCTTGCCCAGGCATAACCGTCCCCTGTAGAGCCTGTCCCGGGATAGCTGGCGCCCCCTACCGCAAGGATTGCTTTTTCGACTTCAATAGGTCCCTTTGCTGTTGTTATTTTGAAGCCTGAAACGGGTAGCCTGGAAATGCCGGTAACGGGGGACTCGGGCCTGATCTCACAACCTGAAGACTTAGCGTATTTCTCAAGGGCTTTTACAACGTCCCGTGCCCTGTCAGAAGCGGGAAAAACCCGCTGTCCCCTTTCTGTTACCGTTTTTAGGCCGAGAGAATTGAAAAAGTCAATAGTATCCAGGTTGGAGAACTGGGAAAAAGCGCTGTAGAGAAACCGGCCGTTTCCAGGGTACTGTGCAATTATGTCCTCAATTGAGGCAATGCTGGTGGTAAGGTTGCACCTGCCTTTGCCTGTGATGCCAATTTTACGGCCGAGATATTTGTTTTTTTCCAGAAGGAGGGTTTTGGTCCCCGTTTCGGCGCAGCGCCCTGCGGCAACTAACCCGGCGGCCCCCCCGCCTATGACTGCTACTTTGTATGAGTTCAAATTTCAGCCCTCCAGGTAATTATGTTTTTTTACGAATAAGGTTTATTTTATGTACTGTCTAATCTGCTGAGAATATTTCCACAAAAATAAGATACTTTGTCAGCCTTCCGCTTTCTCGGGATGACAGAACTTCCGTTATCCTGAGCCATTAGGTCACCCTAGCCATTGGGTCACCCTGAGCGCAGCGAAGGGTCTTGTCGCAGTAAAGGGCCTTCTATTGTCGGCACTTAAAAGATACCTGGTCAGTTTCGTTTTTCCTCAGGCCACGTTGGATGGTATCCCGACTCAAGGTACACTCTGTTTGCGAAGGTGTGTTTTGGACAACAATAAAGTGCCCGCAAATTAATTATTTTACAGCAGGCACTTAATAATACAACACCGATCTAAAGAAGGTCTTCAATAAAGCTACCGTCCCTTACACGAAGTTTATTTTTTCAACCAGGGCATCATTGCCCGGAGTTCCTTACCCACTTTTTCAATGGGGTGTTCTTTATCGGCAGCAAACAGGGCACGGTATGTGGGTCGGTTAACCTTGTTTTCAAGAAGCCATTCCTTGGCGAATTCCCCTGACTGGATTTCGTTTAAAATCCAGCGCATTTCTTCTCTAGTATCCTCATTTATGATTCTGGGTCCCCTGGTTAGATCCCCGTAAGTAGCGGTATCGCTGACGGAAAAGCGCATAAAATCGAGACCGCCTTCATAAATAAGGTCAACAATTAGTTTTAGTTCGTGGAGACATTCAAAATAGGCAATTTCCGGCTGGTACCCCGCTTCAACAAGTGTATCAAAACCGGCTTTTATCAGTTCCGACACGCCTCCGCAGAGGACAGCCTGCTCACCGAAAAGGTCGCTCTCTGTTTCTTCCCTAAAAGTGGTCTCGATAACACCGGCCCGGGTACAGCCAATCCCTTTGGCATAAGCCAGTCCGAGGTCTCTTGCTCTCCCGGTGTAATCCTGATGAACAGCCAGGAGGGCAGGGACACCGGCTCCTTCTTCGTACATCCGCCTAACCAGATGACCGGGGCTTTTCGGTGCAACCATGAAGACGTCAATAAAATCCGGAGGCACAATTTGCCCAAAATGAATGTTAAAACCATGGGAGAAAACAAGAGCGTTGCCTTCTTCAAGGTTAGGGGCTATATCTTCAGAGTAAACGGCGGCCTGGGTCTCATCGGGAATTAGGATTTGAATAATGTCTGCTCTTTTGGCAGCTTCGGCGTTACTCACGACCTCAAAACCGGCTGTCTTTGCTGCCAGCCACCCTTTTCCGTTCTCTCTTGAAGCTACAATGACATTTAAGCCGCTGTCACGCAGGTTCTGTGCCTGTGCATGACCCTGGCTGCCATAGCCAATTACGGCAATGGTCTTCCCTTTTAACAAGTCCAGATTTGCATCGGCATCATAAAAAGCAGTTACCATTATCAAACCTCCTTACGTGTTAGACTGTTTACAAAAAACTACTTACTGTTAAGCCTTCGTTCCAGAATTTGAGTAAAGTTATGCAGTTCTTCATTTACCTTGTATAACATTCTTTCAATATCCTGGTCAGTTAATAAAATTTCCTGGGGCTGCAGAACCTCTATTCGACGAAATTCTGGACGCATGATGAATTCCATGATGTCCTCAATTCTATCTGCCTTAACCAAAATTTCCAGTGGGGCATAAGCGGCTTGATTGCCGGTTTCTTCATCAAGAATAGTGTACACTTCGTGGTTAATGTCAATTTCTTCGATAGTAATCCCCCGGCGGGGAACATTGCGCAGGAGGGCAGCTACGTGCTCCCGCTTGTCCTCTGCGACATTTTCGCTGTTTTTGCGCCCGAATAACCCGCCGCTTTTTTCACCTCTGTAATCGAACCTGAGGCGCATTTTTAAGGCTTTGGGCTTATAAATATTTTTTTCACTTTTTTCCGGTAAGTCAATCAAGATATTTACCCCCTGTTAAGCTGCAGGTACTTCCCTTTTTCGCCAAAAAAAACAAAAACCCTGCGTATATGGAAAAAAGTATCAGTACTCAATCCCTTTTCGTGCACTCTGTCCCAGAGAAAAAGGATGCTTTACTTCACGCATTTCAGTAACCAGGTCAGCAGCGCCGATAATCCCAGGGGTTGCCTCTCTTCCGGTCAGGACAAATTCCACATTACCCGGCCGCATTTGCAAGAAACGTAAAACTGCATCCTCGCCAATTAATCCTAAGGAAACAGCAGTACAAATTTCATCCAGAACCAGGACATCCGGACAATCATATTCCAATATTTCCCGGCACTTTTCCAGTCCCCTCAATG
>LFTO01000011.1:26612-27081 GCA_001513335.1 Clostridiales bacterium DTU086
AACTGGACAATGGAGACCTCCAGACCGGCACCTGAAGCCCTCACTGCCTGCCCAAAGGCGGCGGTGGTTTTCCCTTTGCCATTTCCCGTATAAACCTGCACTATCCCTTTTTTGAGCTTTCCTGCCATCCTGCAGCCCCCCGTTTAATTTTCCTTTAGGACAGACTTCTTGATTCCCTTGAGGATGTTTATTTCATCACGGGTTAGGTGGCGGTATTTGCCTGCAGGAAGTCCTTTTAAAGAAAGGGGTCCAAAATGGGTACGGCGGAGACTGATTACGGGATGTCCAACAGCTTCCAGCATTCGCCGAACCTGTCTCTTTTTGCCCTCATGAATAGTAAGTTGAATTTCTGACTGCCTGCCGTCCTTTTTTAGCAGTTTTACTGAAGCAGGAGCAGTAATTCCGTCTTCCAGTTCAACACCGCCGGTGAGTTTCCTCAAGGTTTCTCTTGAAGGAGTCCCCCATACCC
>LFTO01000022.1:0-2845 GCA_001513335.1 Clostridiales bacterium DTU086
AATGCCGCCCGCTGCGTGGCAACAGCTCTGAACCAGAGCCTGCACCCGGACATAACCAGTGAAAACGCAAATTTGTTCTTACAGTAAACTCTTAGTTAAAAAAGAAAGCAAAACCTAGGGGGTGCACAAAAGCACTCCCTTGTGCTTTTATTCTGTTCGATTTGCTTTCGGTGCTTGCGACCGTATCTTGTCTTTGAAACGTCTGATTGTCTTAGGGGCTTTCTGCTCATGTACCCGCCCAAGTCTACTGCTTCAGCCCTTGGCGGCTTAGGACTTTGTCATGTAATGCTGACTTATCCGGCTGAAACAGCCTCAAATTGGGTTCGTGTACCTCGGGTCAAGCATTTGCCTCCGGCTTCCTTCAGATTCCTCCTCACGAAGGACACCCTTGCCTTTGGCTAACGGTAGGCGCTCGCCAGCCCCCGTTCGGGACTTCCACCCTATAGATGACGCCCATGCTGGGCGTACAGCTATCAGGAGGGTGCGCCAGGGCACCCTCCTGCTGTGAAATTGACAAAGTTATTCCCTATTGGGGCATTTCATCTTATCCTTACAGTCCAATCCCATTTCCTGGGCTACTTCATATTTAAGGTTCTTCTGCCTGTCTTCTTCTTTACTGTCTTTCTGTTTTTTCAACTATACAGTTCCTCCCTCAGCTTTTATAATTTTAACTACGTCATCCACGTTTTTTTCTTCGGTAACAACAATCAGTAAGAATGCAGCCCCTCCGGCCAGGTCACCGTCTACCCCTCCCAAGGAATAAACAGACGGGTCTGCTCCCCTTAAAACCCGAGAATCGGTTTCAGTAAACCTATTCCTGTTTTCCGAATACAAGGTTAGGCCTGTAAGAGTTTCTGCTCTACCGGCAATGGCACTGTTCCTTTCACAATCAAAGCTGGTACCAAAGCGGCTAATCCTGTCTACCTGGAGGACTTCCACTCCCAATCTCCCCAGTGCCTTTTTCGCTCTCTCCACATGGCTGCTGGACGGGAAATAGCCAAGTACGGTCACCTTTCCTTGTTCCTGCTGCATGTTGCCCTCCTTGAATTACAGTTGTTCGTGTTTAGTTTGCCGCAAAACGCTGAAATATATCTGTACAGCAGGACTCCAATAACTGCAATTCTTCTCTGCTCCCTGGAAAACTGCCGGCTGCTATTTTCTTTACTTCTTTATTGGCGGCAGCTGCCCAGTGCAAATCCCTTACCGGGTCAGCAATTTGAAAATCAGGCAGGCCGTGCTGCTTAGTCCCTAAAAGGTCACCTGGACCCCGTATTTTCAGGTCCATTTCGGCAATATCGAAACCGCTGCTGCTTTTGAGCATTGCTTTAATCCTTTCCCTGGCTTCACGGGTAGCTGGTTTCCCCAGCAAAAAACAGTAAGACTGGTACTGTCCCCTGCCTACCCTGCCCCGAAGCTGGTGCAGCTGGGCAAGGCCAAACCTTTCGGCGCCTTCAATTACAATTATGTTGGCGTTGGGAACGTCGATTCCTACCTCAATGACCGTTGTAGTAACCAAAATGTCAATTTGATTGTTTTTAAATTCCTCCATGACTGCTTCTTTTTGGTCCGGTTTCAATTTTCCATGGAGAAGTCCTATAGAATAATCCCTGAATACCTTTTCAAGTTCTCCGGTCAATTTCTCTGCTGCTGCTATTTCCAGGCTCTCCGACTCCTCGATAAGGGGACAAACTACATATGCCTGTCTCCCTTCAGCTATACTCTCTTTCATAAACCGGTAAAGTTTGTTTCTGTCTTTTTCCGCCACATAACGGGTAAGTATTTTCTTCCTTCCGGGAGGCATTTCCCTGATTACGGAAAGGTCCAAATCCCCGTAAAACGTCAGTTCCAGGCTCCGGGGGATAGGCGTGGCCGTCATTACCAGGACATCAGGGCGGGGATTTAACTCTGTCAGTTTCATCCTCTGTACTACACCGAAACGGTGCTGCTCGTCAATAATCACCAGGCCAAGTTTCTGAAAGCTCACATGTCCCTGGATCAGCGCCTGGGTGCCCACTAAAATATTGACTGACCCATCGGCAACACCCTCAAGGATTTCCCTCCTTTTATTACCGGTAATGTTTCCTGTAAGCAGACTCACATTAACCCCTGTTGATTCAAGTTTCTTTAGAAGATAAAAGTAGTGCTGTTCAGCCAAAATCTCCGTAGGCACCATCAAGGCGGTCTGGAAACCGTTGGATATGGCTTTAAGCATTGCCAAAATTGCCACCAGGGTTTTCCCTGAACCAACATCCCCCTGGAGAAGCCTGCGCATAGAAGACGGGCTTTCCATATCCTTCTCAATTTCCTGGGTAACCCTTTTCTGGTCTTCCGTCAAATCAAATTCCAGCAAATCCAGGAAACGCTGTTTCAAATAATTAGGTTTCCCGTGAGAAATACCTGACAGGTTGGATTTGTCTCCCAGAGAAAGGCTGCGAAGACAATACTGGTGCAGGAACAATTCCTCAAAAATCATTCTATTCCGGGCACATTCCAGTTCCTTAAAATTCTCAGGTTGGTGGACTCCCTTAAGCGCCCTTGCTATACCGGGCAGTTCATACTTTTCCCTTAAATATTCCGGGAGCCTGTCCGGGATCAGCCCAACTCCTTTCAATGCCCTGGAGACCATTTCCCGCATAATTCTCTGGGGAAGTCCTTCCGTACTGGGATAAACAGGTAGAATAAGCCCGGAAAGGAGACCTTTACCCGTCTCTTCAAATTCTCTTACACTGATTTCAAGTTCTCCAAAACTGTTTCTCACTTTCCCCACAAGAACGATATCACTGCCTCTTTTCAGGCGCCCTAACAGGTGCCGCTGGTTAAACCACACAGCTGTCATGGTCTTTTT
>LFTO01000022.1:2943-3895 GCA_001513335.1 Clostridiales bacterium DTU086
GAAACTTCCCCAATCTCTTTAATGCGGCGCCTGTCTTCATACCTGCGGGGAAAATGGAACAATACATCCCCCAGGGTCTCAATACCCATTTTCCTTAGAAGCTGTGCACGCTTGGCACCGATGCCCCTTAGGGATTCCACGGAAGTGTTAAGTCCGTTTATATAAGCGTTATATTTTAGAATATCCTTCATTACCCTGCCCCCCAAAAACTGAGGACTAAACGGTTCCCAAGCCTTTATCAGACTATGGACAAACCATAAATTTCCTTTCTTCCTTGTGAACGACAAGATGTGGGCACATGACCGCACCTCTTGGCAAAGTGCAAGGGCAAACTGAGGTAGCACGACAAAGTTAGTAACTCCCAATTCGGGACGGTTGCAAACGTTTTCGAAGCCAGTATGTATTATGGGAGCGGAACTTTTTGGAAACATCCAAGGAAAGAAGAAATACCAAATTGTTGCTTATTACTCCACACCTTGGTATAATGTTATGAGTGTGTACGTATCTGCTCCGCAGCTTATATAGGAGGTGTTATACTTGGGTAGAACATGTGCCATTTGTGGTAAAGGACCTGCTACCGGAAACAATGTATCTCATTCACATGTAAAAACAAGACGAACATGGCAACCGAACCTACAAAAAGTAAAAGCAATTATTGACGGGAGCCCACGCAAAGTTCTGGTGTGCACCAGGTGCATTCGTTCAGGAAAAATCCAAAAGGCTCTATAACAATGTAACTAATTAGGATTTGGCCATTTTTTGAGCCAAATCCTATTTTAGTATTCTCATCTGGAAATTAAATTTTTCCTATACTGCCAATTCCCCCGCACAAAGACTCCCCAAAGAAAAACCAAAACTAAATTTCCTCGTAATTAAACCCGGAGTCCATTGAACGAAACAGGTTGGCCATCTCTATTGCCGATACTGCTGCGCTGAAACCCTTATTCCCCGG
>LFTO01000022.1:3954-5999 GCA_001513335.1 Clostridiales bacterium DTU086
GTATCAGCAGTGATAACCCCGTTAATAACCGGCAGTTCTTCTGACAGGGCTACTGAAGCTATACCTTTGCTGGTTTCCGAGGCAACATAGTCAAAGTGGGGTGTATCACCCCGGATGACTGCTCCCAGGCAAATGACAGCATCCTGCCCTTTTCCGGCCAGCTTTTTGGCAGCCAGAGGTATTTCCCAGGCACCGGGAACCCAGACAATAGTGACATTCTCCAAATCTACTTCATGCCGGGCAAGTGCATCCAGTGCTCCTTCCAGTAGTTTCTTGGTAATGAATTCATTAAATCTCGAGACTACAATTCCAAAACGCAACCCCTTGCCTACCAGCATTCCTTCATAAGTACGTTCCATGTTTCTCACTCCTCTTAGACCCCCTCAAGGTAATGGCCCAGCTTTTCCTTCTTTGTTTTTAAGTATTTTCTGCTTTCCGGGCTGCAGGCCGGTTGTATTTGCACTCTTTCAACAACCTCCAGGCCATATCCTTCCAAACCGGCAATTTTCCGGGGGTTATTGGTCAACAACCTTATTTTCCTGACTCCCAGGTCAGCCAGTATCTGTGCACCAATACCATAGTCCCGCAGGTCAGCTTTAAACCCCAGGCACTCATTGGCTTCCACTGTATCCAAACCTTCATCCTGAAGCTTATACGCCCTAATCTTATTTATTAGTCCGATACCGCGGCCTTCCTGACGCATATAAAGCAGGACTCCCTGCCCCTCTTTTTCGATCCTTTTCATAGCCGACACCAGCTGTTCGCCGCAGTCGCATCTCAAACTGCCGAATACATCACCTGTAAGGCATTGTGAGTGCACCCGCACCAGTATTGGCTCCTGGGGAGGGATATCCCCCTTCACCAGGGCAACATGCCCCTCCCCTTCCAAAATATCTTCGTAAACATGAGCCTTAAAGTCACCATACTTCGTCGGCAGCCTTGTTTCAGCCACTTTCCTTACCAGTTGTTCATGTTTGCGCCTGTAGAGAATGATGTCGGCGACCGTGAGCATTTTTAGCCGGTGTTCTCGTGTAAATACCTCCAAATCTGCCAGTCTGGCCATTGTGCCGTCATCATTCATTATTTCACAGCACACGCCGGCAGGCTGAAAACCCGCCATTCTGGCTAAATCAACAGTGGCTTCAGTGTGACCTGCCCGCCTGAGAACGCCCCCTTCCTTGGCCCTTAAAGGGAAAATATGCCCCGGGCGTTTCAAATCCGAAGGCCTGGATTGGGGGTTAATAATTGTCCTAACGGTTTCCGCCCTCTCAAAGGCTGAAATGCCTGTCTTCGTTTGTGCAGCATCGACAGACACTGTAAAGGCCGTCTTATAGCTGTCCGAGTTTTCAAGTACCATAGGATATAAATCCAGCCGGTCTGCAATTTCTCCGGAAATAGGCATACAAATTAAGCCCCTGCCATATTTAGCCATAAAGTTTATTGCTTCAGGAGTAATTTTGTCTGCAACAATAATCAGGTCACCTTCGTTTTCCCTGTCTTCGTCATCCACAACAACGATCATCCGGCCATTTTTTAATTCTTCCAGGGCCTCTTCAACAGTACAGAAAACCCTTCCTGCCATGGTCTCCACCTCTTTAACTTAATCAATAAATCCCCTTTCCGCCAGGAAAGCGGTGCTGATTCTCTCATTCCCGTCCCTGTTCAACAGCTTTTCCACATACTTGGCTATCATATCTACTTCCAAGTTTACAGGGTCACCAATTTTCCTCTTCCCAAGGGTCGTTTCTCTATAGGTGTGGGGGATTATTGATACAGTAAAAGAATCCCTCCCGCAGTCAACAACTGTCAGGCTGATACCGTCTACAGCAATAGACCCCTTGGACACTACATATCTTAAAACCGAACGTGGAGCCGAAACTTCGATGAGTTTGGCATTCTCCACAGACAAAATTGACTTAATACGTCCAACTCCATCCACGTGACCGCTGACCAGATGCCCCCCAAGCCTGTCACCTAACTTCAGGGCGCGCTCCAGGTTGACCCCGTGCCCCTGATGCAGATACCCCAGATTGCTCCTCTCCAGG
>LFTO01000009.1 GCA_001513335.1 Clostridiales bacterium DTU086
AGGCTTGGGTTGCAAGACATTGCCATAGCGATCATCACCCTTTGGCGCATTCCCCCGGAAAGTTGATGGGGATATTCGTCCAGGATTTTTTCGGGACGCGGTATATTCACCTTCTTTAGCATCGACAGGGCATGCTCCCGGGCTTCGCTAGGGGAATCTTCCCTGTGCAAACGGATCATTTCCACCAGTTGCTGGCCGATGGTATGAACAGGGTTCAAGGAAGTCATCGGCTCCTGAAAAATCATGGCTATATCCTTGCCTCGAACCCCACGCATTTCATCATCGGATAGGTCCAGCAAGTTGCGCCCCTTAAAAAATATCTTGCCACTGGCAACCCTGGCATTTTTTTTGGGTAGCAGCCGCATTACTGAAAGGGAAGTTACCGTCTTCCCGGAACCGGATTCACCCACAACCCCCACAGTTTCACCTGGCTTTACCCGGATGTCAACGCCGTCAACGGCAGGAATAACCCTTTTTTTATTATTGGACAAGAATTCCGTTCTGAGATTTTGAACATCCAAAATATAGGATAAACCGGACATACAAGGTCTCCCCCCGTGTTTCACTATAATCTGGGACATGTTTCAATGCCGCACGTGTTATTTTTTACCAAGTAGGTTATTGAACAAAACGGGTTATTGAACTCAGATAAAATTGATGATAATCTATTATAGGCTACACAACAAAATTCGACGATATAACAAACTATACAACAATATACAACAAAATTTTTTTATTAACAACTTGTGCAGGTGAAAATTCTCGCCACAAGAATTTTGCCATTTTTGGCAAAATGAGTTAGTGGCAGGAATCTTGCACCGGGGCACAAAAAAATGGAGGGGAGAAAAATGATCAAAAAAATCAAATTACCCTTGGTAGCTGCCGTAATGGCTCTGGTTTTGTTATTTGCAGCCGGTTGCGGCGGTGGGGGAAACGGTGACCAGGCATCGGATGGTACAGACGGGACCCCGAAATACGGAGGCACCCTCAATATCGCCTTAAGTTCCGATGCACCCAGGCTTGATCCGGGGTTTTCAAGTTCAGTTTACGACAGGTATGTATTCCAAAGCATCTTTGACAAATTGGTAGATATTGATTCGAACAATGAAATTGTACCAATGTTGGCCGAAAAATGGGATGTTTCCGATGACGGTCTTACTTACACTTTCTACCTGCGTAAAGGAGTCAAGTTCCACGACGGCACCGACTTCGATGCCGAGGCCGTAAAGTTTAATTTCGAGCGGAACATGGACCCTGCCTCACCACGTAAAGGAGAACTGGGAGCAGTTAAAGCAGTTTCCGTTGTTGACTCCCATACAGTTCAGGTTGAGTTAAAAGAGCCCTTTGCTCCTTTCCTTTCCATTTTGACAGACCGGGCAGGCATGATGGTTTCTCCCAAAGCAGCTAAAGAACTGGGAGAGAACTTTGCCAATAACCCGGTGGGAACAGGACCCTTTAAGTTTGACAGCCAAATTAAGGGAAACACCATTACCCTTGTAAAAAATGAGGACTACTGGCAGGAAGGCTTGCCCTACCTGGATTCCGTCGTATTTAAAATCATTACCGACACCAACGTTGTTGCAACAAATTTGAAAAGTGGACAAGTAGATATCAGTGACTGGCGCTTCCCGTCCAAAGAAATCAAGAACTTTGAAAGTGACCCTAATTTCACTGTTGTAAATGAAGCAAGCCAAAACTATAATGGCTTCTACTTAAACGTAACCAAACCGCCTTTCGATAACAAATATGCCCGTCAGGCCCTTGATGTGCTGATTGATCGGGATGCTCTTGTAGATCTGATTAAGGACGGCGCTGCTGTTCCTGCCCACTCGTATTTCTCTCCGGGTAACCTGGCTCATGGTGATAGTGATATACCACCTGAACCAAGCCTGGAAAAAGCTAAAGAGCTTTTGGCTAAAGCCGGGATGCCTGACGGATTTACTTTCACTTACAAAACAGCCGCAACACCTGAGCAGCAGCGTATTGCAGAAATGCTGCAGAGCATGTTTAAACCGGCTGGTATTACGATGAATATTGAAAAACTTGAATTCGGGACATTATTGGATCAAGCTATCAAAGGTGATTTCCAGGCCGCAGCTTTAGGTTGGAGCGGGCGTCCTGACCCTGATCAAAACATCTACGACGATGTCGTTACCGGTGGTTCCCTGAACTACAGTAGGTACAGCAATCCGGAAGTTGATAAACTGTTGAACGAAGCCCGCAGGGAACTGGATCCGGAGAAGCGCAAGGCAATCTATGATGAGGTTATGGAAATTTTAGTTGATGAACTGCCCTACATCTTTACCTATCATGAAAACAACGTTATTTGTCATTCAAACAAAGTTCATGGCTTTTCATATGTTAGCGACGGATTAATTCGCACGGCAAAAATGTGGAAAGAGTAACAGTTAAATCTGAACAATAGGAGCATCAGTGTTATGTTTCTAGCCAGACGTTTGCTATTTACTATACCAGTTATCCTCTTAGTCACAATAATGGCCTTTTCTCTTATGCACCTGATCCCTGGGGATCCTGCAACTGTAATTCTTGGCCAAGAGGCTACGCCTGAGGCTATCGCGGCAATGCGCCAGGAACTTGGATTGGATAAACCCATCGTAGTCCAATATCTGACCTGGCTTTGGGGAGTGCTCCACGGCGACTTGGGGCGCTCCCTGGTTGACCGCACGCCGGTGGCGGATCTAATCATGCAGCGATTGTCTGTAAGCATAGAACTGACGATTGGGACTTTTTTGGTTGCGATCCTGATCGCACTTCCTGCAGGGATTATTTCGGCAGCCCGTAAGGGAACGATTATCGATTATTTATGTACGGGCTTTGCCTTAGGTGGAATGTCTATACCTCACTTTTGGCTAGGGATGATGTTTAT
>LFTO01000041.1 GCA_001513335.1 Clostridiales bacterium DTU086
GCCAGTAAGAGTGGAACCTTCCCGCCGTTTCCAGTTCGCCGGCTAGAGGATTACCCTTTGCATCTATCTGACCTGTTTCCAGTAAATAATCCCTCAAAGGTTTCTTGAAATTGTCATTATAAACAAATTCCTTTCCCTTGTTGTATGGGGGGTCAATATAAATCATCTTGACTGCGCCTTCATAGTCTTCCAGAAGCAGTTTAAGGGTCTCCAGGTTTTCCCCCTCAATGAAAATGTGTTCTGCGAGATCAAAAGAAACGGGCTCAACAGACGCATCAACAACAGGTTCAAGTACACTGCAGGCCGGGGTATTTGCCAGGTGCAGGGCCTCCCTCTTGCCGGTCCAGCACAGTTCATATTTTTCGGGAACCGGCTTGTTTCTGGTACGCAGGTCCTCCAAAAGTTCCTCGCCGGTCTTTCCTGAAGAAAAAACCTCCATGACAGCATTCTGCAATTCCAACATGAAGCTTTCCAGTTCATCAAGCTTAACCGGCACCGGTTTTTCTGACATAATGTAACCTCCGAACACGATTGGGTCAGTTACGTACACTCAAACATTTTGCTCTTAACCTAGCCCCTTTAAATCACATACATTTTACCACATTCTTCTTATTAGTGTCCCTCTTTTACTTCCGAACCCTTAGAGGGTCAATCTATACATCAATACTTTTTCGGATCGGCAGCTTTTTCAAAGTCTGCCCCTTCACCTTTCAAATCAGGGGTTTATCAACCGACTGAACCTGTGGTAAACTTATTACAAGTTTCCAGGGAGGTTCAACTATGGAGAAAAAAAGGGCTCCTCGCAACAGGACAATTCAGCTCTCTAAAGATGAAACGCTGTACTATTCACAGCGTTTATTGACGTTATCCCAACCCGTTGGAATTGAAGACATAGTAAACAGGACTATCCACCAGGATATGCAGGAAGCGGTTTCTTTCCTGCCCTCCGGTTTTGTGGACCTGCTGTTCTTAGACCCCCCGTATAACTTAGATAAATCCTTTAATACCAACGGGTTTTCCAAAATGAACACTGAAGATTACGGCCTCTGGATGGAGACTTGGTTCCGTCCGCTGCTGCGCCTGCTGAAAAAGACTGCTTCCGTCTACATCTGCGGTGACTGGCGTTCCTGCGCCCCAATTTTTGATGTTGCTTCCAAATATTTGGTAGTTCAAAACCGCATTACCTGGGAACGGGAAAAGGGACGGGGCGCATTAACAAATTGGAAAAATGCTTCAGAAGACATATGGTTCTGCACTGTTTCCAATAATTATACTTTCAATGTTGAGGACGTTAAATTGAAGCGTAAGGTTATTGCCCCTTACAGAAAATCTGACGGGAGTCCAAAGGACTGGGACGAGCAAAAGGACGGCAACTTCCGTCTCACATACCCTTCTAATCTGTGGACGGACATTACCGTTCCTTTCTGGTCAATGCCTGAAAACACCGATCACCCTACACAAAAACCGGAAAAACTTCTGGCAAAAATAGTCCTTGCCAGTTCAAATCCCGGAGATGTGGTGTTGGACCCCTTTGCAGGTTCCGGGACTACATCGGTTGTAGCCAAGAAACTTGGCCGCCGGTATGTTGGCATTGAAATGGATTTAACATACTGCTGTCTGACAGAAAAACGGCTGGATATGGCTGACTCCGATTCCTCTATACAAGGGTATACGGATGGGGTATTTTGGGAGCGCAATACCCTCGCCGAGCAGCCGCTATCTAAGAAAAAGGCGCAGAAGAACAAGCAGCTTTCTTTCCCCTTAAAATAGATCTTATTTTGGGAACCATTGGGAACCATATCGTTTCCCTTTACTCTACTGCGATGAGGTGGTCAACAAAGTCTTTTGCCCTATCAAAGGAATATGTAGTCTGCCAATTTCCCGCAACCAGATTGTGAAACTTCCCGTCCAGCTGGGTTACTCCCCGTGACAGCCTGCCTGCCCAATGATGCTGGATACGGGTAAGTTCAATCATTTCTTTATCTAAAACGTTAACAAGATTTGTCACTATTCCTCCCTGCTCATTAATAAAAACAAAGTAAATAAAATGGTGCCTGAGCCTAGAAAGAGACTTGAGGAATTTGTCCACATTATAAAGCTTTGGGCATGAAGCCTTATTTTCCCGGACACTTTTTATATCAACGGCAGCAGACAAACCCCCAACAGTAAATTCCACGTCCCCAAGACTGTGTTTGTTTTTTCCCCGGGTTATTAATTGTTCTATAGCATTCCCTCTAATGTTTACGTTAGTATCCTCACGGCTTGCCACCAAAACAATTTCACTTCTTCGATTGCAAGTCCGGTTATCTAACTCCCGTTTTATAGATTGCCATAAGGCAGAATATTTGGCATTCAAGGGAATTTCCAGGGCACTTTTAATTACTCTGTAAATATCCTTGTCAACCCTGAAAGGCTTTCTAGTAGATACAATCCCATTGGTAGCTTCAACTATCCTGGCGATATTTTCCTCAACGGGAATAAGCTGATGGAAAGCAAAAAGCTCATCAAAATTGTCCGGGGTGTTTTCTATTCCATTCCACGTTTTTATAATGTTTGAACCAAGAAAAGACCCTCTAATTTTTTGTTCCGTCAAATTTTTGGAACTGTGGCTTACCTTTTCAATAAAAGTTGAATTACATAGCATTAGTTCATAAAAATTAGGATGAATAACAGCAACAATCAGCGGTGAGTAATCAATCTTTAGTACCGTCGACAAACTCAGCACAACATTCGAAAATGTACCGGAAGCCGAATAGGAAAACCTAACCCTGTATTGGTTAGACGGATCCATATATACGCTTCTGCCGTCTTTTTTGAACCCAAATTCTGATTCGCAGTAAGCAATCACAGAGGTCTTGTCTGCCTTTTTGTATTTGGAAAAGTATGACTCAAAGGCCTTTATTAAACTGTCTCCGATCATCCAAATCTCCTCCCCCCAAGGGGAATTATATACGCATCTAATAAATCTAAGCAAGAAACCATGCCGGCTATTCACATAAGTTACAAGTGCAAAAGACAATTTGTTGAAATACGGCGAAAAAAAGAGTTGTAAAATGGCCGTTAAAGCCCCTTATGTTACTCATACGAATGTGGTAGATTAATGAAAAATAAAAAGACAGCTGAACCTAAAGTAGGTATCTCTCTATGAGAAGATTGGAAATTAATAATTAAGGCATTCGAAAGGAGATGGTAATATGTTTGGAGAACTGCTGAAGACTTCAGTGCATGAAGGTAAAGAAAAACACGTTCCCGTAATTCATGCACCTGCAGAAGTAAAAGCAGGAGAATTCTTTTCAGTTACTGTTGCTGTTGGGGAAGAGGTAGCCCACCCCAATTCTCCAGAGCACCACATAAAGTGGATTCAGGTATTTGCCCATCCGGAAGGAAGCAATCCTATTCAGGTTGCAAATTTTGACGTGGCACCCGGCTCTGTAGAACCAAGGGTAACATTCAACATGAAGCTGGAAAATACTGCAGTAATCTATGCCCTTGCATATTGTAACATTCACGGTGTGTGGGAAGCAAACTTTAGGATTAGCGTATAAATTCGTTTAATTGGCCATGAATTTATTAAAAAACATACCGGGCAGGGAGAAAGTGACTTCTCCAAGTCCCGGTGTTTTTATTTTTTCAAGCTCTAAATTTGCAGCAGGCACAAACGGTATTAATGGTAGCCTTGTCCATTTCCACAGCAATTTCAGGATTCTCGCCACCAGTGGACCCTTTTGCTCTAATCACCTTTGTACCCCCTGCTTATTTTTTCTATCGCATTATATATTTTGGTTCACTCCCCATTTAACTCTTGCCAACGAAGGTGCGGTAAGGTTGAGGTGTAAGATTAATAAAAATACAATGTTTTGGTATAGCTGCTTAATGGTTTTTTAATTATCTATTTAGATTGCCTTTTGGACTATCCTTCTTGCCATGGTTTATGGTAAAATTAACTAACCACCAGAATTACTTCCAAAAGGAGAGATAATCAGTGAAAAATTTGCAAAAGTTTTCTGCCGTAATGGTGTTAGTCTTGGTTAGTGCGATTCCTCTCTCTCTCAGGACATACAGTCTTACCATTGCCATTGCGGCGGCAGTTCTCCTCACGTTGGCAGGCTTCTACTTTTTCAACACCACCTGGTCAAAATCCCAAGATGATCTGGTAAAAATGTTATCTCTTCTGAGTAGCAAGGATCCATTGGAAGTAGAGCGCCGTTTGATGTCAATTCCAATGGAAGACTCATCAAAAAAAGCTGTAAGCAGCATTGTTGAAACTTATTATTTATTCTTAGGCAATTTCTTCAAAGCAACTGAACAAGTGGACGATTACACTGATGACTTGATCCAGGGGTATGAAGTGGCTCAGAACAACCTGGGAGAAATCTCAGCCACTATGCAGAATATAGCTGCTGGAACTGACGCCCAATCCGATGCCGCTCAGAAAGCAGCTGCCAATGTAGACGCATTGACGGAGCTTGCGGAAGAAATGGCAGAGATGGCCAAAGCCAGCAGAGAGCGTACCCAACAAGTTAAAGACATGGTTTCTGAAGGTAATAAGTTTCTCGAAGCCCTGGCCGGGGAAATCAAAGCAACCGCCCAGGCCAACTCGGAAGCTGCCGCCAGAATGCATAAGTTAGAAAGTGCAATGACTCAAATTGGTGATTTTGTCAATGTAGTTACCGAAATCGCCGACCAGACCAATTTACTGGCACTTAATGCTGCTATCGAAGCTGCCCGGGCGGGGGAACACGGCAGGGGCTTTGCTGTAGTAGCGGAAGAAGTGCGTAAACTCGCCGAAGAATCTGCCACAGCTGCTAAAAATATCAGCAGTTTGGCAAACAATATCCAGGTGGAAGCCAAGGTCGCGGCAGAAACCGTTGAAAACAACGTAACCCTAGTTGAAAAAACTATGGAACGAAGCCAGGATACGCAGAAAATATTCCACCAAATCGACGATGCAACCGTTAAAGTTACATCGGAGATGGAAAAAATTTTAAATCACTCTCAGGAGCATGCCCAGAAGGTACATGAAGTTGCCGAGGCCGCATCAAACAGTGCTGCGGTTACACAGCAAACAGCGGCCAGCATTCAAGAAATTTCTGCTGCAAGTGAGGAACAGCAGGCAGTGATGGAAAACATCAATCAACAGATCCGGGGACTTCTCGATATAGCCAGGAGCTTCAAAACGACGGCTTTCAGTTTTATTAAATTTAACTGGAACGACAAGCTCATCAAAGAAATGGTAAACTATGGCTGGAATGTATTGGAACAAATGGCGGCATCCCCGGTAACCAAAAGCTTGGATAGTGCCAGGGTTAAACCGGTTTATGATGCCAAACTGGAGGAAGAAAAATATTTTCAAGCCATGCTGCTAGTACGTAAAGACGGAACCGCCGCCTACTGCCGCCCCTTTGTTGATGTCAAGGACTGGAGTTTCCGCAAGTGGTTCCAGGCCTCTATTAAGGGGGAAAAATTCAAAAGTGAGCCTTTCGTTGCCCTCCAGACAAACAGACTGGCAATCAGTATAGCAGTACCAGTCCGAGATAATAAGGGGCAAATCATTGGCGTTTTATCTTCATTGATCGCCCCGCCTATTACCGGCGACAAATAATTTCGGCAACCTTTGGGCGAATGCCCGGTTTCTGGGTTGAAAAAGCCGCACTAATACGAAACACACCGGCCAAAAAGAAGGAGTTATAGCTCCCTTGGAGTCACGGTGTGTTTTTGTTTCCAGTAATTTGAACAGTCTTAGGGCCTGCGCCAGGCAATAGGAAATCTCCTGCCTGACCCAAAAGCTTTTGCAGATACACGGAGAGTAATGGGTGCCTGCTTCCGCTTATATTCAGACCTGTCAACTTTGTTAATAACATCCTTTACCAGATATTCATCAAAGCCCTGGGCAACAATTTTTTCCAAAGACATGTTTTCTTCAATGTACGCCTTTAATATGGAATCTAAGACAGCATAGGGAGGCAACGAATCCTCGTCTTTCTGGTTTGGCCGCAGTTCTGCAGAGGGCGCCTTTGAAATGATTGATTGAGGGATAACTTCCTTTCGCCTGTTTATATAATGAGCCAGTTCATAAACAGTGGTTTTAAACACATCCCCTAGGACACTCAGCCCCCCGCTCATATCACCGTAGAGAGTAGTATAGCCTACAGCCATTTCTGACTTGTTTCCGGTACTCAGCACCAGGTGCCCCTCTTTGTTGGAAATGAACATCAGGATATTCCCCCGGATGCGTGCCTGAAGGTTCTCTTCAGCAACATCTTGTAAAAGTTTTCCGTTGTTTAATTGTTTGAGGAATGTATCAAAAACAGCTTCAATACTGATTTCCCGCAAGAGAATTCCCAGGTTCCGTGCCAGGCAGCGGGAATCAGCCAGACTCTGGGCAGAAGAATAGCGTGAAGGCATAAAAACACCCAAAACATTTTCACTGCCAAGGGCATCCACTGCCACTGCCGCCACAACCGCAGAATCTATCCCCCCGCTAATTCCGATTACAGCCTTACTTAAACCAACTTTTCTTATGTAGTCTCTTACTCCCAGAACGAGAGCATCGTAAATGCACTCGATACCTTCCTTAACCTGAAAACTGCTCATGCTCTTATTTGGAAATTCAATTACAGTAAAGTCCTCCTCAAATGACCTTCCCTGCCAGACAATCCTGCCTGTTGAGTCCAGAACAAGGCTCGACCCATCGAAAACTAATTCGTCATTACCTCCAACCTGGTTTACAAACACGATTGCCCTGCCGTATTTCCTGGCAGCTGCCCCAAGCATATCTGCCCTGAGGCTGCGTTTTCCAAAATTATATGGAGATGCAGCAATATTTATTATGATATCGGCACCCTTCTCAACGGCTTGTTCATATACAGGATCGAACTCGTAACGTAATTCTCCCCAATAATCTTTGTCGTTCCAAATGTCTTCACAAATTGAGCAGCCGATTTTAAAACTTTTAAAGTGAAATATTCCGCGTTCTCGGGCTGCAGAAAAATACCGTCTTTCATCAAAAACATCGTAAGTGGGCAACAGGGTTTTATCCTGCCGGCCCATTAGACTTCCGCACCTGTAGAAAAGTGCAGAATTATAAAGGCTCCTATTAAACGAATCTTTCACAGGTGCCCCAAGGATAACCCCTATTCCCTGGCTTCTAGTTTGAATTTCTTCATTAAGTACCTGTTCAACAAGCCCGAAGGTCTCCGGCCTGTAAAGCAGATCCCGTGGAGGATACCCGAGTACCGCAAGCTCAGGAAAGACTACCAGGTCCGCTCCTTCGCCTTTTGCACGTTCAATAAAGCTGCAAATCAACTGTGTATTATGGCGGACATCACCGACAATTGGATTTATCTGGCATACGGCTATTTTCACAACCTGCACCTCCACTTGAACAGAATTTTTACTCAATTGCTCTAAGGAATTATCACAATATAAGATTATTAATAAATCCTCCCCTTTTGGGTCAACATAAATTTATACTAAGAATTCATGGAGGGACAACTAGTCATGTACGATGCACTATTCCAGCCTGGACAAATAGGTACGATGACAACAAAAAACAGAATTGTAATGCCGCCCATGAGCTCAAGACTTTCCCATGTTGACGGGCAAGTATCTGATAAAATGATAGCATACTATGTGGAAAGAGCAAAAGGCGGAGTAGGTACCATAATTGTTGAATATGCCTATATCGATGAATTCGAAAGCAGAGCAGCTACCTGCCAGTTGGGAGTTCAAACTGACCACCACGTCACAGGCTTGAATGAACTTGCAGAAGCAATAAAAAGCTATGGCGCAAAAGCAGTTCTGCAAATTGCCCATGCCGGCAGGCAAACTGACCCTGGTAAAATGGGAATGGTCCCGGTAGCCCCTTCCGCAATTCCCGACCCCTTGATGAGCGCCACATCTGACGAACCTGCTTTAGTCCGCGAATTAGATATAGATGAGATTCAGGAAATCATTCAATCATTTGCTGAAGCAGCGAAAAGAACCCAGATGGCCGGCTTCGATGGTGTTGAACTCCACGGTGCCCACGGATACCTGTTGTGCCAGTTCTTATCACCTTTCAGCAACCACAGAAATGACTTGTACGGGGGATGCCTGGATTCCAGGGCAAGAATGCCCCTGGAAACAGTAGACAAGACCCGTTCATTGGTGGGCAAGGATTATCCGATAATTTACCGCATCAGTGCAGATGAATTCGTGCCTGGCGGTTTGACTCTTGATGAAACAAAACGTTTCGCCCAGATGCTCCAGGAAGCAGGAGTAGACTGCATAAGCGTATCGGCAGGAAACTATGCCAGCGTTCACCGGTTTATTCCCCCAATATATTACGAACACGGGTATTTTACCTACCTTGCCGAGGAAATCAATAAAGTAGTTAATATCCCGGTTATTGCCGTAGGTGCCATATCCGAGCCTGACCATGCCAACTGGCTCGTTGAGCAGGGCAAATCAGATTTCGTAGCTATTGGCCGCGCTTTAATTGCCGACCCCCACCTGCCCAACAAAGCCAGGGAAGGCAGACTGGATGAAATACGGGCCTGTATCCGCTGTAATGAAGGCTGTATCAACCGTTTCTTTATGGGCAGGACTATGCGCTGTACCGTTAACCCCCAATGCGGAAGAGAACTATATTACGGCGAAATCACCGAAGTAAGTGAGCCCGGAAGAGTCCTCATAGCCGGCGGGGGGCCTGCAGGCATGGAAGCAGCAATTATTGCCGCCCAGAGGGGGCACCGTGTTACTTTATGTGAGAAAGAATCCGAACTTGGCGGATGGCTGCGGGATGTTGTAGTCCCCGATTATAAGTACGATATTAAACGCCTTCTCAACCACATGAGATATGAAGTTTATCACAACAACAATATTGAAATCAGGACCAATACTGAAGTCACACCTGAACTTGTAAGAGACATGAAACCTGATATCCTGTTTGTTGCTGCCGGCTCAAGAAGCACCATTCCTGAATTTCCAGGATCAGACAGGTTTAACGTTGTCTTAGGAACAGAAGTTTATGCAGACAGGCAGGATGTTGGTCAAAGAGTTGTCATAGCCGGTGGTGGAATGCTGGGCTGCGAAGTTGGAATTAAATTAGCAAGACAGGGAAAACAGGTTACAATAGTTGAAATGCTGGAAGATATAGCCTGGGATGTGGAACCCCTGAGCCAAATCACCTTAAAAGAGTTGCTTGCCGAGCAGGGTGTCAGGATAATCACAAACCACAAGCTTGATTCAGTAACAGATGAAGGTGCCATAATAATGGACAGGGATTGGAACAGAACAATCCTCCCCACGGATAATGTAGTCATTGCTCTGGGACGTACACCTAACAAAGAAGTCTTTGAACGCCTGAAAAACACCGCCCCGATTGTTGTCCCCATTGGCGACTGCGTTGAGGCCGGTGATATTGGGGACTGCATTCATGATGCTTTTGTCCATGCCGTTATAGATGAACCAAGAGGAAGAATCCGCCAGAGGACCAAGCACCTGCAGGTAGTATAGGACAAACAAAAAATACTTAGCATAGTAAAACCTGAGGCCTTGCCTCAGGTTTTACTTAACATAACTTTTTTACATAATACCTTTTACATAATGTCTAGCATTAAAATCCTCCGATTCATTGTTTCCAAAAAACTATATGCAGCTGTTGAGCAAAAAATGTTTAATTCCCCAACAAATAGGATACTCTAAAATATGATTTTAACTATATCATGCAGGTGAAAAATAAAAATGAGAATTCCCAATCACATTGGCATCATCCCTGATGGAAACAGGCGCTGGGCAGTAAGTAAAGGTCTGTCCAAAGAAGAGGGTTATAGCAAGGGACTCAATCCAGGTTTAGAGCTTTACCGCCTGTGCAAAGAGGTGGGAGTTAAGGAATTGACTTTTTATGGGTTTACCCAGGACAACACTAAAAGACCGGCGCAGCAGGTAAAGGCCTTTATTAAAGCATGTATAGATGCGGTACAACTTCTTTCACGGGAAGACGCCGATCTTCTTGTAATAGGGAATTATGAATCTCCTTTATTTCCCCAGGAACTTACTCCATTCCTTACCAGAAAACGTTTCGGTGCAGGGGGAATTAAAGTTAACTTTCTTGTAAATTACGGCTGGCAGTGGGACCTTAACCAGGCCCTGCGCAGTAAAAAGCCCAATATACAAAAGGGTATCCAGTCCATTGATATATCCAGGGTTGATCTAATAATCCGCTGGGGGGGACGCAGAAGATTGAGCGGTTTCCTTCCCGTCCAATCAATTTATGCCGATTTCTACGTTATAGATGACCTTTGGCCCGATTTCAAACCCCAGCACTTTTACGAAGCCCTTAATTGGTATTCACAGCAAGACATTACCCTGGGAGGATAACCACAGGTTCATTTAATCCCCAAAAGGGCAATACCGCGGCTGAATTTGCTGCGTGTTTCAGGCACAAGACCATACCTCTCCGAAATAAACGAACCAGTCTCCAGCATAATAGAAAGTTCTCCCTGCTTTAACTCAAGTTCAATTTCCCGTATTGGCTCCGTTTCACTCCCTGCAACTATTTCACCTACATCCACAGCCAGTTCCGCCCGGGTACGGTTTTCCAAAAGAAGCAGCCCAAACGTCCTGTGAAAGCGGCAGGAAAACAATTCCTG
>LFTO01000168.1 GCA_001513335.1 Clostridiales bacterium DTU086
AAAAAATAAAAAAATAAAACAGAGGGCCTTGACCCTCTATTTTATTTCCGGCTCTTCAAGAAGATAAGCCTGTAAGTTTCTTTGAATTCCAAACTCCGCAGCTTCTTCATGATTATCCATATAAATGTCTATTCTGTTTCCTTTTATTTTTCCTCCTGTATCTTCTGCTGTAAATACACGCCCTAATTCAGGGATATAGACTTTTGACCCAAGGGGAATAACGGAGGGGTCAACTGCAATCGTTTGGCCTGCTCTGGCTTTAGTGCCAGTCCGAGTAATTCCGTCCGTTTTGCCGCAGCATAGTATACACGCATCGTAAGCGGTGGCATCAAGCCTCAGTTCCTTGCCTAAAACAAATCCCGTCAGTTGAAAACTTGCCAGAGCATACGCTGTTTCAACATCTGTTTCGGTGGCATTTACAGGCACGAACGCGGCTTGTGCCTGAGAAGTTCAACTGGGCGCTGTAATGATGCTGGATACTATTAGCAATCCGGCCAAAAATTTTCTCATAATCTGACCTCCTTTTGCATTTCGTTATTATACATCAAAACTATTGATTACAAACATGTAATCACTGGTCTCCTTGGAAGAATTATCATAATTTCAGGATATGAAGAATAACTTTATTAAGGGCTGTATGGAGGTGAAAAAATGCGCCATAAATCAAATCACAAGCTGATTTTAATATTTTTAGTTTTGGCAGTTTTTCTTGGAGGAACAGGTTTTTTTATTGAAGCCCAATCAAAGGCTGACATTATTGAGGCATATAAGGAGCTGGACAAAAAGGATTTTAGGCTTCAGAGTTCCCAAAACACTGAAGAAGAAATTGAAATTCTGGCGGAGGAAATTTACTGCGGCTCCCAGTTGGAGAAAGCCTTAAATTATTATAAGGAATTAAAATCCAAGGGATTGTGTTTAAAAATTAAATCAATCAAATATAACTCAATTGAAGTTCTTGACCACAATGCTTCCTTAGCTGTTTTACTGGTGAGTTCGGAATATAGAGGGGACTATGTGACTGTTGGGGAAAAGAAAGAGACTATGAGAGAAGTGGAAGTAAAGATGTTATGTCAGGTTGAGTTGGCTAGGGATGGAGACAGCTGGAAAATAGCTGATACGGTAGTTCTGAAAGATGAATAGTCCAATTGATGAGCTTCAAAAAAAGTTTCAGAAAAGAAATTCCTTTTCTTAAATTATTGATTTCCACAAAATTCGATATTCCAGCTTGAGAAAATTAGGTGTTAAAGTTAAGTAAGCCCATTAGCCGCCAAAAGGCGGCACTTTTTTTTGAATAATGATTGTTCCCGGAGGGGAAAAAACATGTAATAACTGACTTCACTGCTTTATTTGATACAAAACCCAGGTACTTTCATGTATAATAAAAGTGTTTAATAGAGAAAAGGGGGAAAGTAGTTGTGCGAATAGCAACCGATATTGGGGGGACTTTTACTGACTTGGTATGCATTGATGAAGAAAATTGTCGAATGGTGGCTGAAAAGAGTCATACAACTCCGCCGAACTTTGAACAGGGTGTCCTGGATGTAATCAAGAAAAGCGGTCTATCTCCCGAGAGTATAGATACTTTTATTCATGGAACAACTACCATTATTAACGCTCTTACTGAACGTAAGGGGGGCAAAACCGGGTTAATTACGACAAAGGGATTCCGTGATGTTCTTGAAATTGCCAGATGCAATCGTCCGGATCTGTTTAATCTTGTGTTTTCCAAGCCTGAGCCTTTTATTCCCCGTTATCTTCGTCAGGAAGTTGCGGAAAGAATGAACTATAAAGGAGAGGTAATTCAGCCCCTTAACGAAGAGGATGTCAAATCAGCAGTAAAATATTTTAAGGAACAGGAAGTTGAATCCATTGGTATCTGTTATATAAATTCTTACGCAAATGATCAACATGAACAAAAAACTGCCGAAATTATCAGGTCTCTATGGCCTGAGGTTTTCATTACAACCTCCTCAACTGTTACCCGTGAGTGGAGAGAATATGAGCGTACGTCTACTGTTGCTTTAAATTCTTATGTTATGCCAACCGCTTCTTCCTATTTGAACAATTTATCGAAAAAACTGGAGAGTATCGGGTTCAAAGGCAAAAGCTATATCATGCAGTCAAATGGAGGTACCACAACTTTTGACCAGGCCAAAGAGGCACCAATCAATATGGTGGAATCCGGACCTGTAGCCGGTGTATATGGTTCAGCTATTCTTGGCCAAATCATAGGAGAAAGCAACCTGATTGCCTTCGATGTTGGCGGTACTACGGCAAAATGTTCTCTCATTGACAATGGGGAAGTTAAGGTTACTACCGAATATCGAATTGGGAGAACGGACAATTATGCGGGATACCCAATTATGGCTCCTGTTGTTGATATCGTTGAAATTGGTAATGGCGGTGGCTCCATAGCCTGGATAGATGAGGCAGGTTCTCTCCGTGTGGGTCCCCAGTCAGCCGGCGCTGTTCCTGGGCCCGTTGCTTATGGAATTGGCGGAACGGAACCAACGACTACTGATGCCTGTCTGCTGACGGGACGCCTTTCCCCAGGTAATTTTGACAATCCGGTGGATATGGAAGCTGTGAAAAGTGCCATTGTTAAAAAGATAGGAGAACCCCTGGGGTTAAATGCAGATGATGCAGCCATGGGAATTATTCGAGTAGCAGAATCCAATATGTACAATGCATTAAAACTTGTCTCCGTCCGTCGTGGTTATGACCCGAGGGAATTCACTTTGGTAGCCTTCGGCGGCGGCGGGCCGATGCACTGTGCTTCCCTGGCAAGAGAACTTAATATAAAGAAGATGGTTATCCCTGTTGCTGCCTCGGTATTTGCAGCCTGGGGAATGCTGATGACAGATCTTCGTCATGACTATATCAGGACTCACATTTCACCTTTGGCAGAGACCCCGGTGGAGCAGATCAATGACATCTGGAAAGAAATGCAGGAACAGGCAGAGAAGCAGTTCATCGATGACGGGATTACTGCTTCCCAAATGGTCTGCCAGTATTACGTGGACATGCGTTATTTAGGGCAGGAACACACTGTTAAAGTTCCCATACCTGCAGTTCCCCTTAAGGAAGAAGATAAAGACATCATTAAGGAGCGCTTCCATGAAGCTCATGAGCAGGCGTATACTTTCCGGCTGCCTAATGCTCCTGCTGAGATCGTGAATTACCATTTGGTAGGAAATGGCGGTCTGACTCCTCCGAAGTTGCAGGAAATAGCTCCACAGACAGGGGATGTGGAAGAAGCAAGGATATCCACCCGTCCCGTTTGTTTCAATGAAGTTGGATGGCTGGATACTCCTGTATATGATCGATTAAAGCTGGGCGCCGGTGCACAATTCTCCGGTCCTGTTGTCATTGAAGAAAAAACCTCTTCAACTGTTGTCTATCCTGGACAAAATGTCTGCGTCGATAAATACGGGAACTTAATTATAACTGAGGAGGGAGAATAAAATGACGAAAAATATAGATTCGGTAACTCTTGACATTGTAAAGGATTCCTTAATTGCCATCGGCAATGAAGTATTTTATTCCTTTGCCCAGACTTCCATGAGTCCCATCATTTATGAGACCCTGGACTATGCCTGCGGAATTGCCGACAGCGAAGGACACCTCCTTACCCAGGGAAACGGCGCCTGTGGTTTCATCGGGCTGATTTCCCCAATGATACAGGCTGTTATTGAAAAATTTGGAAAGGAAAACATTAGAGAGGGAGACGTTTATATCATCAACGACCCCTATATGGGCGGTGGGTCTCACCTGTCCGATATTGGTATGGTAATGCCGGTATTTTATAATGGGGAAATAATAGCTTTCCTGGGAAATAAAGCTCATTGGTCCGATGTGGGCGGAATGGCGGCAGGTTCTTTCACTACCGACTCTACCGAGGTATTTCAGGAAGGTCTGCGTTTCCCCGCAGTGAAATTAGTTGATGGCGGAGAAATCAGTCAGACATTAGTGGATATGATCAAATCCAATGTTCGTTTCCCCGAAGCCGCAGAAGGGGACATGTGGGGACAGATTGCATCTCTCCGTACAGGAAACAAGAGGATTATCGACCTTTGTGAAAAATACGGGGAAGTTGTTGTCCGTGAATCCATGACCCGTCTCCTGGATCAGGGCGAGATCATAGCCCGGAAACGCCTTTCCGAATTTCCCAAAGGGTCCTGGGAAATGGAAGAATATATGGACGATGACGGCCATGGAAACCCTGTTCTGATAAAAGTCAAGGTTACTATTACCGACGATGAATTTATTGTCGATTATACAGGAAGCAGTCCGCAGGTTTTTAGTCCCATCAATACCGGTTACACATCACTTTGTGCCGGGGCCAAAATTGTATTTATGTCTATTGTTGATCCGGACCTTGTAATCAATGACGGGGTTTTCCGGCCTCTGCGTGTTATTGCTGAGCCGGGTTCTGTTTTGCAGTGCCAGTCTCCGGCACCTACTTCCTGCTATTTTGAGAGTATGCTTTATGCCACTGATGTTCTCTGGAAGGCTCTTGCTCCCGTATTCCCAAAGTATCTGGGGGCAGGGCACATGCTCTCTGTATGTTCTGTCGTACTTTCAGGTACTCACCAGGATACCGGCGCACCCTTCCTCATTGTTGAACCTACCGGCGGGGGCTGGGGTGCCAGCTCTGAAAAAGACGGTGAGGTTGGCCAATTCTGTGTCGGTGATGGTGAAACATATAACGTACCTGTTGAAATGGCGGAAACCCGTTACGGCATTATGGTAGATGAATACAGCCTGCATACCGACGGGGCCGGGGCGGGTATGTTCCGCGGCGGCAGCGGTTGTGTACGGAAATACCGGGCGATGTCTGATGGCCAGTTATTCACCGCTTCCTTCGGACGTAACAAATATCCTGCCTGGGGTACCAACGGCGGCGCAGATGGCTCATATAACTATTTTGAAATTATAAGAGCAGATGGTACTGTGGAAGGGCCAATGGCCATTACAGCCCGCACGGTATTAAACAAGAATGACGTAGTTAACATGATTACGGCCACCGGCGGCGGGTATGGGGACCCTTATCAAAGGGATGTTAAACGGGTTGCTGAGGATGTCCGCAATGGATACATTACCCTGGAACAAGCCAAAAAGGACTATGGCGTTGATGTTGATCCGGTGACTTTTCAGGCTGTAAGAAGGGAAGAAAACTGATATGTTTGTAAGAAATATAAACGAACTTGAAGGAATAGTCCGCGATGACGGCGTTACTATGCGGGATTTATTCGGTGGTGCTGTAAAGGCGGGTGAAGGTGTAACCATGGGGCATGCGGTTTTCCCTCCGGGTGCTGTGGTTCCGCCTGCTGCTCACAGCGGCGATGAATACAGTTATATTCTGTCCGGGACCATCAAGTGCAAAATTGGAGATCAAATCATTACAGCNNATTCCTGCAGGAGAAGAGCACAGTACTATCAATGACAGTGATGGAAATGTGGAAGTAGTATGGATGCTTATTGAAAGAAAATAGTATTTCTTTCGTTCCGTTCCAAATATTGAATCAAAAAGGGGCTGCCCAGTATAGTGAGTTGCACTGCGGCAGCCCTAAACTTTTTATATAAAATAAACACATCATAGAAGGATTAAACTCATCAACCTACTACCTGCAATTCTTTCGGGTATTGATTGAGGACCTCACAGCCCTCCTCGGTAACCAGCACTAAATCCTCAATCCGAACACCAAACTTTCCTGGCAGGTAAATTCCCGGTTCAACAGAAAAAATCATTCCAACTTCAAGGGGAATGTCTGAAGCCAGGCTTACATCAGGGGGTTCGTGACATTCCAGGCCTATACCATGTCCCAGTCGATGGGTAAAATACTCACCGTAGCCGCCCTGGGTAATGATTTCTCTTGCCGTTTTGTCTATTTCCGAAATCAATACTCCAGGTTTTATTCTGGAAATTGCTGTTTCGTTGGCCAGTTTCACAAGTTCGTAAACTTGGCGCTGCTCCTCTGTGACAGTTTTATAGAAGACTGTTCTTGTCATATCACACCAATAACGGTTTATGGGTGTGAAGATATCAAAAATGACGCTGTCGCCAGCCTTCAAAACTGTGCTGTCACTGTTGTGGTGGGGGTCTGCGCCATTTGCTCCAAAGCAGACAAGCTGTGCACCTTCACAATCGGCACCCTTTTGGAGAAAATGCTTGTTTACCTCAGAAGCAAGATAGTTCTCCGCCACATCCTCCTGGAGCATGTCAATAATTACCCCCATAACCTGATCGTTGATGCGGGAATTATTGCGCATCAGCTTAATTTCGTCAGAGTCTTTCATCTGTCTTGCCAGGTCCACAGGTCCAGAGCCTTGTACAGGTACAATATCATTTCGGAGCTTCATGAGCCCGATCAGGAACTTGCTGTACCAGAATTTATCAATTCCAAGTTCTCCCGGTCTGACAGCCTCTGCCAGGTCTTTCACCGGATTGTCACTGTCCCGGTGGCAGATGAGCGGTAAATCAGGACTACTGTTAAGGCCGAAAATTTCGTTGCCAAAAAGTATGGCTCTGCTTGACGTATCAAGATATAGTGCAATCATGCGTTCATGAGGTTCGACCCAGTAACCTGTTAAGTAATAAAGGGAGGCAGTAGAAGATACAATGATTTGTTCAAGTCCCGCTTTTTTCATGTTTTCTGTAATGCGATCAATCCGTTGTTTGTTCATTTTTCGGCTCTCCTTTCAATTTTAACTTATCCAAAATACCAACAAATCCTGCTACTTTGGGAATGTTCGGGTTGTTTTACTTTTTGTTAGCGATTAATTAAAATGTATTATCCAGCAAGTATTCCTTAAACATGGGTTCATAAAACTCGTATTTACCCCGGGCTGTTTTTTCAATAATTCCCGCTGTTAAAAGCAAATCAATAGCCCGTTTTACTTCAGCAGGGTTTTCCTCGCCTTGATACACCATGTCTCCAATAGCGATTTTTTTTAGTATCTTTCGGGTATGTACATTTTTCCCAATATCATCCAGAATGTTATCGAATACAAATATTAGCGAACTCTTTGCTCTTTCAAATCCTATTCTGACAACATCAGTTGAAAGCATCTGAATGTTTGATTCAAGCAAAATGTAATATATTTCAGAACATACAGCCATAGTGTCCTGCGGATGGCCTCCTGTGAACCGGATAATTTCTTTTACGGCGGTTTCGGGAGCTGCTATTTTCTTGGTGGAAAATTTTTTCTGGATATACTCAATCCATTTTTCTTCTGGAATTTCCGGCATCGGTACTATCGTTGCAAAACGAAAAAAAGCTTCTTTGCTGTGACTGAAAAGGTTTTCGAGGGTTCCTTTTTTAGATCCAAGAAAGAGATATGTTACATATTGATGATTTTGGAAATGTGACCTTAAAGTTTTAAAAATATTATCCCCGTTAAACTTTTGAAAGTCCTGAAACTCATCAAAAACTACGAGAACTTTTTTATTATCCAATCGTCCCAATTTTTCAGGTAATTCCAAAGCATAGCTTAATAAAACTTCTTCTTTCCCTTCCCGGTCAAGGTCAAGCAATATATCAAGCTCCAGGTCTTTTAATCTAAATGTCAGCTTTGCGCTTGTTGCTAAAGACTTTATACCTTTTTTTAGAGTATCAGTCGTTTTCTTTATTCCTGTTCTGTTTTCTAAACAAGAATCAATCAATAGAGTTGTCAGTTCCTTTTTAGTTGCCGGTTGGAAAACATCTATAAAAATCGTATAGTAGTTTTTGCTTTTAAACCTCCTGATGATTTCGTGTGCGATCGATGTTTTTCCGGTTCGCCTTGGACTGGCAAGCATAACACTTTGCCCTTCCGAGAGTCGCATTTCAAGGCTCATCAATAAATCATCTCTTCCAACAATATCTTCTCCCGGTACGGGACCGCCTAAAGGAAAAAATTTGGTGGGCATTCATTCGAACCTCCAATATTACATCCTTTGATATATTATATTACATTTTATGTAATATTAAAACAGTTTTTACTTTTGAAAAACATTTCCCCTATGCTAAGCGAGGGCCTTTGTTTTTTGCATGTCCTTTTCTATTTTGCAAAAAACACAGCCAAAACCGGAACATATTAATATTACGAAAATATGATTAAGGCCCATATCATGGGGGGATAGGCCTATACTAATGTCCAAACTACAAGCTACAACGATTAAGTCTTTTTACAACGACATATTGCAGAAAGGCAGAATAGATGGAAAAGCGGATTCCACCAAGATGGTTCGTCCATTCCAAGCATTATTCGCCAAGCACTTGATTTATATAGCCATTTAACCCTTGGGGTTTCAAGAAGTTGCCGCAAAGACACTTAATGGATTGGTAGGAGATGTAGATAATTCTTGTGAGGGTAGGGGGCAAGAGTAAAATCACATTAATTTCCGTCAAATCCGGCAAAAAAAACTCCCGAGATTTTTACCCGGAAGCCTTGTATGCCTGGTGCGGCAGAGAGGACTTGAACCTCCACGAGCGCAATGCCCACTAGGTCCTGAACCTAGCGCGTCTGCCAATTCCGCCACTGCCGCATATTTTTTAGCGCAGATACAAATATACCATGGGAAAAGCCCGTTGTCAAGGGGATAGAAAAGAGAGTATGAGTATAATTAACGCATGTATTTAATTAAAGAAGGATGAGTTGCCAAACCTCCGAATGATTAAGTGGCAAAAGAAAACCAACGTAAATGGGTATAGTTCTAAATCAACACTTTGTATCCTTCTGGGAGATTGGAAAAATTCTGTGGAAAGAATTAAGAAAACCCCTAAGAGAATTACTAGAAGGGGATCAAATATTATGTGGAAGTAAAGGCTTTTATTGCTTTATACAATTCCCTGTGATATTCTGTAATTGGAACCAAGAATATTGTAAAAAATGCATAAAAACTTGGGGAGCAGGGTGAGCCCTGCTGAGAGGTATCCCGCTAATGATACCAACCCATTGAACCTGATCTGGGTAATGCCAGCGTAGGGATTGTTGATATTTTGTTTTTTATGCCATTAACCGGAACAGGTTAGTGGCTTTTAATTTTTGAGGAGGTGAAAATGGCCGCAGTTGATTGAATTTTTTAAGTTTTTGGGCATGCCGTAATTTCATCAGGACAGCATTAAGGTTGCCCTGAATAAGGTACTTTGTGTGGAGGGTCCATGGAAACAGCCATGGAGTTTCAGTGGACGGTCAACTGGAAAATAGAGGTGTACAATGAACCAGGACAAAGAAAAAGAGCCTCAAACAATAAACAAGCCCCTCAGAAATTGGAGATTTCGCTTTATAAAAAACATAATAATGCCTTTTTCATTTATTATAGTTATCCTTTTTGCCTGGGAGGCGTACGGGGTTGTATTCGGCGAGAACAGGCTCCTTCCTCCTCCCAGTCGAATAATCAATGCATTTGTTGAAACCAGAGAGTTGCTGTTTTTTCATGCCAAATATACGTTAATTGAAGCCGCCATGGGGTTTTTGCTTGCGTTCCTCGTTTCTGTGTTTTTGGCTTTGTTAATAGACCATTTCAAACTGTTAAAACAGGCAATTTATCCCCTGCTGGTAATTTCCCAAACAGTACCCATAGTCGCCATTGCTCCATTATTTATTGTTCTCTTCGGTTTTGGGATCCTGCCGAAAGTAATTGTCGTAGCCCTGATGTGTTTTTTCCCAATTGTAATCAGCATGGTAGAGGGGCTGCAAGCTGCAGACAAGGATATGGTGGACCTTTTACGGGTAATGGATGCCTCAAACTGGCAAATTTTTCGCCTGGTAAGGTTCCCTGCTGCTCTTGTATCCATTTTCTCCGGTATAAAAATTGCAGCTGCTTACAGTGTCATGGGTGCCGTAATTGGTGAATGGGTTGGAGCAAGATATGGTCTCGGCCTGTTTATGATTCTTGTCCAAAAATCTTTTCGTACTGATCAGATGCTGGCTGCAATTGCCGTCATTACTGCTGCCAGTCTCCTCCTTTTTGGAGCCATGGAGCTTCTACAGAGGCTGCTAATGCCGTGGTATTACTCAAAAGGTGACGGTGAAGATATCTTTGTGGATCAAAAAAGAGAAAGGAAGGTTGTCAATGAAGAGGAAGGGTAGTTTAATTATCTTATTGTTTATTCTTGTGGCTGGCACCCTTATCGTTTCCTCCTGCGGGGGTACTGAGAGTGCCGGGGAGTCCCAGGGCCTGAAAGATATTACGGTAATGCTGGATTGGGTCCCCAACACCAACCATACTGGCCTCTATGTAGCCAAAGAAAAGGGCTGGTTTGAGGAAAAAGGCTTAAACGTTGAAATTGTGAATGCTTCTCAGGCAGGGGCTGCCCAGATGGTTGCTTCAGGGGAAGTACCCTTTGGTGTCAGTTACCAGGAAGAAGTAACTATGGCCCGGTCAACAGGTGTCCCCATCGTATCCATAGCTGCCGTTATCCAGCACAACACTTCAGGTTTTGCTTCCTTAAAGGAAGACAATATCGTTTCACCTAAGGACTTTGAAAACAAGCGTTATGGGGGCGGAGCTACTCCGGCGGAGGAAGACGTCCTCCAATCTTTAATGGCAAAATATGATGCTGACTACAGCACAGTCGATTTTGTCAATGTGGGAGATGCAGACTGGTTTAGTATCATCGGGAAGGAAGTTGATTTTACCTGGATTTTCTACGGGTGGACCGGTATTGAAGCCGAACTTCGGGGACTGGACATTAACTATATTGAATTAGCCAAAGAGGATCCGGCACTTGACTATTATACCCCGGTGCTGATTACCAATGAAGACATGATTAAAGAAAACCCCGATACAGTTAAAGCTTTTCTGGAAGCGGTTTCCAAGGGATATGAATATTGTATCGCCAATCCGGAAGAAAGTGCCGAGATTCTGCTGGCGGCAGCACCGGAACTGGATGCCGAGCTTGTAAAAGCCAGCCAGGAATATTTAAGTGGGCAGTACCAGGCTGAAGCTTCCCAGTGGGGAATTCAAAAGAGAGAAGTCTGGGAAAATTACGCCCAGTGGCTCTATGACCACCAGCTAATTGAGGAAATGATCAATGTAGATGCGGCATTTACCAATGATTTTCTACCGTAATAGGATTGGGGGAAGGTTTTTTGCCGGAGCCTTTGATTGAAATAAATGGAATCAGCAAATCCTTTAAGGGTCCTGAGGGAATACTGCCTACCCTGCGGGAAATTAATATGTCTATCGAAAAAGGTTCCTTTGTTAGTATTATCGGGCCCAGCGGTTGCGGGAAGAGCACACTGTTTAACATCATCTGCGGGCTGATTACTCCTGATACAGGCAGCGTTGTCATTGAAGGTAAAAACGTGACCGGGCAGCGTGGAGTAGTCAGTTATATGCCCCAGAAAGACCTCCTTTTTCCCTGGAGGACAATTATTGACAACGTGGTAATTGGTTCTCTGATTGAAGGGCGGCCGGTAGAGGAGTCAAAAAAACGTGCTCGGGAACTTTTTGGTGTTTTTGGGCTGGAGGGCTTTGAAAACAGCTATCCCGCCACTCTTTCCGGAGGTATGCGCCAGAGAGCAGCATTAATGAGGACTGTTCTCTGTGAAAAACCCATTATGCTCCTGGACGAATCATTTGGGGGCCTGGATGCAATGACTCGAAGAAATATGCAGGCGTGGCTGTTAAACATTTGGGAGCGTTTTCAGCGGTCTGTATTGTTTATTACCCATGACATTGAAGAAGCTCTTTACCTTTCGGACAAAGTCTATGTACTTACGGAACGGCCTGCCGAAGTGGGTTTGGAATTGGTTGTGGACCTACCCCGGCCCCGGGTAGTAACCAGCCCGGAATTTGTGGAGTATAAAAAAAAGTTGCTGGCAGCACTGGAGTGAACGGTAACGGAAGACCTTGGCCATTAGGGTCAGGGTCTTTTTTTAATTTTTCCAATTTAGGGGTTGTATTACCTGGTCATAATATGAGATTATAATAGAAAACCTCCTTTAAAAAAGGGGTGGTCTAATGTCCATTTCCAGACTACTGCGAGAAAGTGCTGCCAAGTATCCTGAAAAAACCGTCTGTTATTTTGAGGATAAAACTATTTCCTATCAGATGCTGGACCAAAACGTAAGTAAGGTGTCAGCCTATTTGCAGAAAGCCGGTCTTTCGTTCCAGGACAGAGCAGCTGTTCTCCTTCCAAACCGTCCTGAATTCATTGAAAGCTATTTTGCCATTTTGCGCTGTGGAGGTATTGCTGTTACTATTAACCCACTTTTTAAAGGTGAGGAAGTAAAGTATATTCTTAATGATTCCCAGGTTTCCATGATTATTACCAATCAGGCTTATTTGCCGATGATTGAAAGCATTTGGAAATATGTTCCTTCACTGGAGAAAGCAGTGGTGGTAGGAGGAGAGAGCAACGGGGATACGATAGCTTACGAAGACATTATATCTTCCATGGAGCCTGTTGATTGTGATGTAGAGGTTGAGCTGGACAGTGTAGCTGCCTGCCTTTACACATCAGGGACCACAGGTCGTCCAAAAGGTGCCCTGCTTACCCATGACAACCTGATATTTGATGCCTATTCAGTTATTGAACATATCCAGGTGAAAGATGATGAAAATTATTCCTGTGTTCTGCCCCTGTTTCACTCTTTTGGGCAGACGGTTTGTATGCTGGTTCCGATTTTTTCCGGGGCAAGCATTACTCTCATAGAGCAGTTCCGTCCGGATACGGTATTAAAAGAAATTGCCGATAAGAAGGTAACTATTTTTGCCGGCGTTCCTGCCATGTATGGTGCCTTTTTGAGTGTTATCAAAAAGATCAAATCCTATGACCTTTCTTCTTTGAAACTTTGTTTTTCCGGTGGTGCTCCAATGCCTATGGAACTCATGAAGGCCTTTGAGGAGGAATACTCTGTAGTAATTATTGAGGGGAACGGGCCTACCGAAACTTCTCCCGTTTCTTACTGTAATCCCCGTTATGGTTTGCGCAAACCTGGTTCAGTAGGTATCCCTATTCCCGGGGTATTCGTAAAAATAGTGGACGACAATGACAATCAAGTGCCCCGGGGGGAGATTGGTGAAATTTGTGTCCAGGGACGGAATGTTATGAAAGGCTACCTTAATCAACCTGAGGCAACTGCAGAGGCTTTGAAAGGCGGCTGGTTCCATACCGGGGACCTGGGTAGGATGGATGAAGACGGCTATATCTATATTGTGGATAGGAAAAAAGATATGATCATCGTAGGGGGGCTTAATGTCTATCCCAGAGAAGTAGAGGAAATAATTTACCAGCATCCCAAAGTAGCTGATGCTGCGGTAATTGGAAAACAGGACCACCTCCGTGGCGAAGTTGCCAAGGCCTATGTTGTGTTAAAGGAAGGGGAGTCCGTTGAACCAAGGGAAATTATCCTGCACTGCAAGGAGAAACTGGCAAACTATAAGGTACCCAAAGAAGTAGTTATTGTGGAAGCTTTGCCCAGGACTTCAACTGGAAAAGTTGATAAAAAAGTGCTTCGTGAGGCGGAGACCCTGGGATATTTATAAAAATTAACACCTGTGCAGCTCCTTTGGCCTTGAAGGTAAAACGTTATCTGAGGGATCTGCACGTTTTTTTTTGTCCCCGAAAAGGGTGTCCTGCCTGCGCTCCTGTTGTGGCTTCAACTCCTCCCGGATTTTTTGCTGACCTTCGCTATTTTTCCGCAGAGAATTGTTCCCACGAACCTAGCTGAATCAGCTTTCTTCTGTTAAGATATACAGATAAAATGCAGATATTAGGGTTTGATCCGGAGTTTATTTTAAAGCATGGGAAGAGGTGTTTCAGATGGAGAACTGCCATGGGGGCTGTTGTATTCAAAAGAAGTCAAACGGCAATATCAACTTGGGACTTTTGGACGATATACTCGCAGAGTCCAGGGGAAAACAGGGGATGTTGATCCCGGTTTTACAGAAAGCCCAGGATATCTATGGCTATCTGCCGGTAGAGGTTATGCGCCATATTGCGGCTGAATTAGGCATAAAACCGGCCAAGGTCTATGGCGTGGCAACCTTTTATGCTCAATTCAGATTTACTCCCGTGGGCAAATACATTATTTTGCTTTGCCAGGGAACAGCCTGCCATGTTAATGGAGCAGATAAGATTGAGACTGCTTTATGCGATGAGCTGAAAATTAAGCCCGGAGAAACTACCGAAGACGGACTTTTTACCCTGAATAATGCCGCCTGCCTGGGCTGCTGCAGTCTGGCACCGGTGATGATGATCAACGGCCAGGCTTATGGCCCCCTTACCCCTGATAAAGCCCGCCGCATTATCAGGGACATATATTCCGGGGAGAGGCAGGGAGCTGAGGAAGGGGTGGAACAATGAAACTGCGGATAGGTTTGGGAAGCTGCGGCATAGCTGCAGGGGCCCTTAAAGCCAAGGAGGCTGTGGAGGCTGAAATCAAGTCCAGGGGCTTGGATATTGAAGTTTGTCAGACCGGATGTATCGGTATGTGCCACAATGAACCCCTGGTGGATGTTATTGAAGATGATGGCAGGGTCTTCACCTATGGAATGGTGACCCCGGAAATCGTGGGCAGGATTTTCGACAGCCACATCGCAGAAAAAAAACCATTAGAAGAATATCTGGTTGCTTCACCGGATAAGCCCAACCTGTTCTTAAGGGGACAGGTCAAAGTTGCACTGCGAAACTGTGGAGTAATAGATCCGGAATCTGTCGAGGAATATATCAGTCGTGACGGCTATGAGGCGTTAAAAAAATGTCTGACGGAATTAACCCCGCCGGAAGTAATTGAAGAGATAAAAACTTCCGGACTGCGCGGGAGAGGGGGAGCCGGGTTCCCTACCTGGTTTAAGTGGAACGCTACCCGCAAGGCTTCCGGAGATGTTAAGTACATCGTATGCAATGCTGATGAAGGGGACCCCGGGGCTTTTATGGACCGCAGCATTCTGGAGGGAGACCCCCATGGGGTTCTTGAAGGAATGATAATTGCCGGATATGCGACGGGAGCACGGGAAGGCATTGTCTACTGCCGGGCTGAATACCCTCTGGCCATCCGCCGCCTGGAAGCAGCCATTTCTCAAGGCAGGGAAAAGGGCTATCTGGGTTGCAATATTTTCGGAACTGATTTTTCCTTTGATATAAATTTGAAACAGGGAGCCGGCGCTTTTGTCTGTGGGGAAGAAACGGCTCTATTGGCCTCTATTGAAGGTGAACGGGGAATGCCCCGATTGAAACCTCCCTTTCCCTCTGACTCAGGTTACTGGGGCAAACCTACTAACATTAATAACGTAGAGACATACGTTAACGTTCCCTGGATTATCAGGGAAGGAGGCACTGCTTTTGCCGCTATGGGAACGGAGAGGAGTAAAGGTACCAAGGTTTTTGCCCTGGCCGGAAAAATTCAACGGGGTGGACTGATTGAAGTACCCATGGGCATAACCCTGAGGGAAATCATTTTTGAAGTTGGAGGCGGTATCAAGGGCGACGGGGAGTTCAAGGCAGTCCAGATGGGCGGGCCTTCCGGAGGCTGTATACCTGCACACCACCTGGATACTCCTATTGATTATGAATCAATTACTTCATTGGGAGCCATTATGGGTTCCGGCGGCATGGTGGTAATGGATGAAAGTACCTGTATGGTTGATATCGCCCGTTATTTCCTTGATTTTACCCAGAAAGAATCCTGCGGCAAATGCGTCCAGTGCCGTTTAGGCACCAAACGGATGTTGGAGATTCTTGAACGGATTTCCCGGGGAGAAGGCCGTCCAGGTGACCTTGATTTATTGGAGGAAATTTGCATAACAGTGAGGGATGGTTCACTCTGCGGTTTGGGACAGGGGGCGCCAAACCCTATCCTGACTACATTAAGTTATTTCCGTGAAGAGTACGAAGCTCACATTAACGAAAAGAAATGTCCCGCCAAACAGTGCAGGAATCTGATTTCATACCGGATTGACCCGGAAAAATGCAGGGGCTGCACCGTTTGTTCCCAGAAGTGTCCGGTGCAGTGCATCAGCGGGGATAAAGGAAGGGCTCATAGTATCGATCAAAGCCTTTGCACCAAGTGCGGTAACTGTATGGAAGTGTGTAAGTTTTCCGCGGTGTATGTTGACTAGGGGGAGGGGTAAAAATGATCAGATTAAATATAGATGGCAAAGAATGTACCGCTTTCCCAGGACAGACCATTTTGGAAGTGGCCCGGGCAAATAAGATTGAGATACCAACACTTTGTCATGACGACCGGGTAAAG
>LFTO01000203.1 GCA_001513335.1 Clostridiales bacterium DTU086
GTGCTTTCAAGGATAATCAACTGCCCCGGCCTGAGCCTTCTGCTGATTTCGGCAGTCACACTTTCCACATGGGAAATATCCGGTTCCCGGTAAGGGGTTAAGGGGGTGGGGACACAGATGATCAAAATGTCCTGTGTGGGGAGCAAATCAAAATTATCAACGGCGCTCAGTTTCCCCTGGGTTACCAGCTGTTTCAGTTCATTGTCATTTACATCCTGGATGTAATTTTCGCCCCGGTTTACTTTATCAACCCTGGTTTTGTTCTGGTCAATTCCCAGGACGGTGAAGCCTACCTTAGCTTTCTCTACTGCTCTAAGGGAAGACCCACATACCCAAGTCCGATTACACAGACCCTTGCTTTTTTGTCTAAGATCTTTTGTTTTAAGACTTCTGCTCCTTGATGGTTTGCATCTGACGACATTCTTAATTACTCCCTTGGATTTTCTAGGAACTTCTTAGTCTTACGGTTTTTTTAAGTAAAGGCCGCAGCGCTTCTTTATATTATGAAGGGGACTCGTTAGAAGGTGAGTTATTTGATAAATATTTCCTAATAAAAATTTATTGGCGGTAACCTTTAGGCGTAGGAACTTCCCCGGCATAATCCCATAAAATGGATTTAGGGGGGTGAAAACGGTGTTTAAGGTTGGAGATTTGGTAACCAGCAATTTATATAGCAGCGATATAGTCTTCTGCATCATGGATTTTAAGGCAGGAGAGGACGGAAACTGTACAGCCGTATTAAAAGGACTCTATAATACAACTTTAGTAGTGGACGCTCCCTTGGAAAGCTTGACGAATATTATTACCACGGGAAAGCTCTAGACGGTTTAAGGGATTAATAGGGTTGCACCTGGCTGGCTAAGGGAGCTGTTTTCTGGCGAAGAAAAAAACTATTTAGAAATAATCGTAATCCTGGCGGAAAATGTCTTGACAAGCTTACAATATCTAAAATATACTTGAGATTAAAATATAATCAGGAAAGACAATGACGGAGAGGTGTTCTCAGTCCCTTTTTTCAGAGAGCCGGGGCTAGGTGAGAGCCCGGTAAAAATACTGAGTACAGGATCGCTCCTGAGTCGCACTGCTGAACGCAAAGTTTGCTACTAAGCCGTGACGGTTGTCCCGTTATCCTTTTAAAAGTGGTTGCTTTGCGGCAATTAGGGTGGTACCGCGGGATATTCCCTCTCGTCCCTGAACATTATAAGTTCATGGAAACGAGGGGGATTTTTATATCCAAAAGAGGTAGCCGTGTTAAATTTAACGGGTAGAACCCAGAATAAGAATATAAGGAGGAATTTTTGTTGGGGCTAAAGATTTATCTTGACGGGGCTTTTGTCGATGAGGAAGAGGCTAAAGTTTCTGTGTTCGACCATGGTGTTTTGTACGGTGACGGGATATTTGAGGGTATCAGGGCTTATAACGGTAGGGTTTTTAAGCTTAATGAGCATGTAGACAGGCTATTTAACGGTTCAAGGGCAATTATGCTGGAGCCCCCTGTCAGTAAAGAAGAGATGAAGGAGATTGTGTTAGAGACCCTGCGGCGCAACAGTCTGAAGGATGCTTATATCCGACTTGTTGTTACGAGGGGCAAGGGGGACTTGGGGCTGGACCCCGACAAGTGTCCCAAACCAACACTGTTCTGCATTGCAGCGGGGATACAGATGTATCCTGAGGAGCTGTACGAAAACGGCCTAGAAGTTGTAACGGTTCCTACCCGGAGAAACACTCCAGAAACTGTTAACCCCCAGATGAAGTCTCTAAACTACCTGAACAGCATTATGGCAAAATTGGAAGCCAAGCTTGCCGGAGTAGAAGAAGCCATAATGATCAACAATGAGGGGTATGTTGCCGAGGCTACCGGTGATAACATATTTATTATCCGCAAGGGCAGACTGGTTACTCCTCCTGCATTCCTGGGAATTCTTGAGGGGGTAACCCGCAATACCGTTATGGAATTGGCCGAAAAGAGAAATATTCCTGTTGAAGAAAAGGTTTTTACGCGTTATGATGTATATTCTGCAGATGAATGTTTCTTGACGGGAACAGCAGCAGAAGTGATCCCCGTAACCAAAGTAGACGGCAGGACTATTGGCAGCGGAAAGCCCGGTGAAATTACCAGGACCCTTATCCAGGATTACAAGGAACTGACGAAGTCAACGGGGACTGAGATATTTTTATAAGTCCTTAAGGGAGTGAAGAAACTGTGAAGAGCGATAGTATGAAATTGGGTCGTGAAAAGGCTCCCCACAGGTCCCTTTTAAAAGCCCTGGGCTTAACTGACAGGGAAATTGAGCGGCCGATTATTGGTGTTGTAAACTCGCAGAATGAAATCGTACCCGGTCATATGCACCTTGACCAGGTTGCTGAGGCTGTGAAGGCCGGGATTAGAATAGCTGGCGGCACACCGATAGAATTTCCTACCATCGCTGTTTGTGATGGGATAGCTATGAACCATATCGGAATGAAGTATTCGCTGGCAAGCAGGGAGTTGATTGCTGATTCCGTTGAGGTCATGGCTCTTGCCCATGCTTTTGACGGGCTGGTCTTCATTCCCAACTGTGACAAGGTAGTGCCCGGGATGCTCATGGCCGCAGCCCGTTTAAACCTCCCTTCCATTTTCGTCAGCGGGGGGCCAATGCTGCCCGGAAGGTTTAAAGGAAAAAACGTCAGTTTAACCAATATGTTTGAAGCGGTAGGTGCTGTTAGTGCCGGGAGGATGACAGAAGAAGAAATGGGTGAACTTGAGGATGCTGCCTGCCCCGGCTGTGGTTCCTGCTCTGGTATGTTTACAGCCAATACGATGAACTGTTTAACAGAGGTACTGGGAATGGCCCTCCCAGGCAATGGGACAATACCGGCGGTGGATGCAGCCAGGATCCGGCTGGCTAAAGATACAGGCTGCATGGTCATGGAACTGCTTGAAAAAGATATCCGGCCTCTGGATATTTTAAGTGCCGAGGCATTTGTTAATGGGGTTACTGCCGATATGGCCCTGGGGGGTTCCACAAATACCGTCCTGCACCTGCCTGCCATTGCTCACGAAACAGGATTCGAACTGAACCTGGATCTGTTTGACTCGATTGGCAGGAAGACACCCCACTTGTGCAAGCTAGCCCCCGCAGGGGAGCACTTTATTAGGGACCTTAATGAAGCCGGGGGTATTCAGGCGGTGCTCTCTGTACTCAACGAGGGTGGGTATCTGAAATCCAATGCCCTGACGGTTACAGGGAGAACTGTAAAGGAAAACCTCAGGGAAGTGTCAGTGCTGGACAGCAGTGTAATCCGTCCTTTGGATAACCCCTACAGTAGTGACGGAGGTCTGGCCATCCTGAGAGGAAACCTGGCTCCTCTCGGTGCAGTGGTGAAAAAGGCGGCAGTTGACCCTGAAATGCTTACCCACAGGGGCCCTGCCCGGGTATTTGAGGACGAGGAAACGGCTGTAGCAGCCATAACCGGCGGGAAAATTAATCCCGGCGACATTATTGTAATTCGCGGTGAAGGTCCTAAAGGAGGTCCTGGAATGCCGGAGATGCTTACTCCAACTGCAGCTGTTGCAGGAATGGGACTGGACAGAAGTGTGGCTCTGATTACAGACGGCCGCTTTTCCGGTGCTACCCGGGGAGCTTCCATTGGCCATATTTCTCCCGAAGCTGTTGAAGGCGGTCCTATTGGCCTTCTACGGGAGGGGGATATTATTTCTATTGATATACCGGCAAATAAACTGGATGTGGAACTAAGTGATCAGGAACTGGCGGCACGCCGTGGAGTATGGCAGGCTCCGGAAGAGAAAATAAAAACAGGTTATCTGGCAAGATATGCATCAATGGTTTCCTCCGCTGATAAGGGAGCAGTATTTAACAAAACGTAAACAATATGAAAAAGAGGTGAGATACAGTGACTGTACAGACATTAAAAACGGAGGTGATAGGTAATGGAATTGGGGGTATAACGAAAGAAAAAGTTGAAATTGAAAAGGAAAGAATGCGCGGGGCTGACATGGTTGTTCGAGCCCTGGAGGATGAGGGAGTTCAAGTCGTCTTTGGATTTCCCGGAGGCGCGGTGCTCCCACTGTATGATGCTCTCTATGACAGCAAGAAGTTGAAGCATGTTCTCACACGGCATGAACAGGGCGCGGTTCATGCTGCCGACGGCTATGCCCGTACTTCAGGCAAAGTCGGTGTTTGTATTGCTACTTCCGGCCCGGGGGCCACAAATATGGTAACAGGTTTAACCAATGCCTATATGGATTCAGTACCTGTTGTTGCTATTACCGGACAGGTTCCTCTGTCGTCAATAGGAAAGGATTCTTTCCAGGAAGCAGATATTACAGGTATTACCCTGCCGATTACCAAGTACAATTTTCTGGTGAAAAGTGTGGAAGAAATTGTACCTACCATCCAAAAGGCTTTCTATATTGCCAAAACTGGTAGGCCCGGACCGGTACTCATTGACCTTCCTAAAGACTTGACCCTTTGTGAGGCAGAATACAACCATAACGGTAATTTTGACATTCCCGGCTACAGACTCCCTGAGATGAGCGGCAACGGCGTTCTGGTGAAGGTAGTTGATCTTATTTCCCAGGCGGAAAAACCCGTTATCTGCGCAGGGGGCGGAATACTCAAATCCGGGTCAGAAAAGGAACTGCTGGCATTAGCGGAGCAGCTTGATATTCCTGTAGCAGTGACCCTTATGGGCAAGTCAGCATTTCCTGAGAATCACAGGCTCTTTCTCGGTATGGTGGGGATGCACGGTACTGCTTATGCTAACTATGCAGTATCAGAGTGCGATCTGCTTGTTGGCATTGGTATGCGTTTTGCTGACCGGGTAACGGGAAATGTTTCAAATTTTGCGTCCAATGGAAAAATTGTTCATATCGACATTGACCCGGCGGAGATCGATAAAAACGTAATTACAGATCTGCATGTTGTCGGTGACGCCAGGGCAGTGCTGTCCAGGATTCTGGAGCTTGCGGGCCAAAAACATCTTCCAGCCTGGAATGGTAAAATTGCTGCCTGGAAGGAAGAGCACCCCCTTAACTATGAAAACAAAGGGGAAGGCCTAAAGCCCCAGTTTGTTGTAGAAAAAATCAATGAAATCACAGGGGGCAAGGCTTTTATTACTACGGAAGTTGGCCAGCACCAAATGTGGGCCTCCCATTATTACAAGTCAGTTGTGCCGCGCTCATTCGTTACTTCCGGCGGACTGGGCACAATGGGTTTCGGCCTTCCTGCCGCACTGGGAGTCCAGATTGCTAATCCCGAGGCTGTAGTTTTCGACATCGCCGGTGACGGTAGCATACAAATGAACATTCAGGAACTGTGTACAGCTGTTCAGTATCAGCTTCCTGTAAATGTAGCCATTTTGAATAACAGGTATTTAGGTATGGTAAGGCAGTGGCAGGAATTGTTCCATGACAGCCGTTATTCTCAAACCGATATCAGCTGCCAGCCCGATTTTGTTGCCCTTGCCAAGGCCTATGGGTGTGACGCACTGCGGGTTGACAATGAAGAAGACGTTCTGCCGGCCCTTGAGCAGGCAATTGCTTCTCCAAAACCTTTTGTAATTGACTTTTGGGTAGAAAGAGAGGAAAACGTTTTCCCTATGGTTCCTGCAGGCGGCAGTATTAACAAGATGATAAGGGGGTAGAGGAGGTGAAGCATACTTTAAGTGTTCTTGTGGAGAACAAGCCTGGTGTTTTGACCCGAGTAGCAGGGCTTTTTGCCCGCCGGGGTTACAACATCGACAGTCTTGCCGTGGGTATGACTGAAAACCCGGCCATTTCCAGAATGACTATTGTAGTTGATGGGGACGAATATGTCATCCAGCAGGTGACAAAACAGCTTGACAAGCTGATTGACGTTATCCAGGTGTTGGATATTACCTCAGAACAGTACGTTGAACGGGAATTAATCCTTATCAGGGTAAACGCTTCACCCTCTGTGAGAGGGGAAATTATGCAAATTGTTGATATTTTCCGGGCGCGCATAGTAGATATAGGGAAAGATTCATTGATCATTGAGGCTACAGGTGACCTTGGCAAAATTAATGCTATTGAGAGTTCAATGAAACCTTTTGGGATAATGGAGGTAGTTCGCACCGGAAAGGTTGCCATGGTAAGGGGACCAAAAAACGATAATGAGTGACTAAAGGAATAATAAAATTATTTATTGAGAGGAGGGGCTCCTATGGGCAGACAGATTTATATTTTTGATACCACCCTGCGGGACGGCGAACAGTCAGCAGGGATTAACTTAAATACCCGTGAGAAACTTGAGGTGGCCCGGCAGCTAGCCAAGCTGCGTGTGGATGTAATTGAAGCCGGTTTTCCCATTTCCTCCCGGGGAGACTTTGAGGCTGTCAAGGCAATTGCTCAGGAAGTGAAAGGTCCGGTGATTGCAGGCCTAGCCAGGGCAAATCTCAAGGATATTGACAGGGCATGGGAGGCTCTCCAGTATGCGGAGAAAGGCAGAATTCATACCTTTATTGCAACATCTGATATCCATTTGCAGTATAAATTGAAAAAAACCAAAGAAGAAGTCCTGAAAATGGCGGAAAAGGCAGTCAGGCATGCAGCTGCTTGCGGCAGCGAAGTGGAGTTTTCCGCTGAGGATGCTTCACGCACTGAATTGGATTACCTCTGCGATGTAATTGAAGCGGCAATCGAGGCAGGAGCGGGCATCATTAATATTCCTGATACTGTCGGGTATTCCACACCCAAGGAATTTGGGGATTTTATTTCCCAGATCAGGCAAAGGGTTCCGGGAATTGAGAATGTGATCTTAAGTGTTCATTGCCATAATGATTTGGGGATGGCAACGGCCAATTCCCTGGCCGCAGTAGCCAGTGGTGCCCAGCAGGTAGAATGTACCGTTAACGGGCTGGGTGAGCGGGCAGGCAACACCGCCCTGGAGGAAGTGGTGATGTCCCTGGCTACCAGGAAGGATTTCTTTGACTGTTATACAGGTATAAAACTGGATGAGATATACCGTTCCAGCAGGCTGGTAAGCAGCCTGACGGCTTCTCCGGTACAGGCCAACAAAGCCATTGTAGGCCGCAATGCTTTCGCCCATGAATCCGGTATTCACCAGGATGGGGTGTTAAAAGAAAGGACCACTTACGAAATCATGAATCCCGCTACTATCGGAATCGTCATGGATGGCATTGTCCTGGGCAAGCATTCCGGCAGGCACGCATTTAAAGAGAGGATGGAACAGCTGGGTTTTGACCTCACTGAGGAGGAGCTGGGCATTGCTTTTGAAAAGTTTAAGGACCTGGCTGACCGGAAGAAGACTATTTCCGACAGTGACCTGGAAGCAATCGTAGCCCATGAAGTAAAAACGGTGCCTGAAAAATTTACTCTGGAAAAAATACAAATTTATACCGGAACTAACATTATCCCTACAGCTACCGTAGGTGTCAAGGTTGAAGATAAATACGTAGAAGACGCCTCCTGTGGTGACGGTCCCGTAGATGCAGTATTTAAAGCTATTGAAAAGGTTACCGGTTTTCACGTGGAGCTGGCACACTATTCCCTGAACGCAATATCAGGGGGTAAGGATGCCGTGGGTGAAGTAACGGTAAAGGTAATATACAATAACAACCTGTATCTTGGACGGGGTATAAGTACTGATATCTTGGAAGCAAGTGCCCGTGCCTATCTAAGCGCGATTAACAAGCTGGTGAATGGTCAGGGAGAAGAATCCCTCACCAATGGTAATTAGTGAAGGACCGGAGGGATAAGCCCATGGGAATGACGATTACGGAAAAAATTCTTGCACGGCATGCGGGGCTGGGGGAAGTAACCCCCGGCCAGCTGATAAATGTCGATGTGGATCTTGTGCTGGGAAATGACGTAACAGCCCCCGTTGCCATACAGGAATTCAAAAAACTTGGAGTTAACAAGGTTTTTGACAGGTCCAAGGTGGTACTGGTACCTGACCATTTTACTCCCAATAAGGATATAGCTTCTGCAGAACAGGCAAAAGTTGTCCGGGACTTTGCCCGGGAATATGAGATCGAGAATTATTTTGAAGTAGGTAGGATGGGAATTGAACACTGCCTGGTGCCTGAAGCCGGATTGGTAGCGCCCGGGGAAGTAGTAATCGGTGCTGATTCCCATACCTGTACCTACGGCGCCCTGGGGGCCTTTTCTACAGGTGTGGGAAGTACCGATATGGCCGCAGCCATGGCCACGGGCAAAGCCTGGTTTAAGGTACCGCCTACAATTAAGTTCATCTATTATGGAACTCCCGGCCCCTGGGTGGGGGGTAAGGACTTGATACTTTACACTATTGGTGACATTGGTGTGGACGGTGCCCGCTACAAGGCCATGGAGTTTACCGGCGAAGCAGTAGAATCTCTAGGTATGGACCACCGTTTTACCATGTGCAATATGGCTATTGAAGCCGGAGGCAAGAACGGAATTATCGCTCCCGATGATAATACCCTGAAATACATTAAGTTCCGTGTCCAAAGAGATTACACTCTCTATTACAGTGATAAAGATGCCTCTTATGAAGAAGTCCGGGAGTATGACGCAAGTAAAATTGAGCCCCAGGTTGCTTTTCCCCACCTTCCGGAAAATACCCGCCCCATAAGCCAGGTGGGTACGGTCACATTAGATCAGGTGGTGATCGGTTCCTGTACTAACGGGAGGATGGAGGATTTGCGTATTGCTGCGAAGGTATTCCAGGGCAATAAAGTTCATCCTGAAGTGAGAACAATAATTTTCCCTGGTACCCAGACCATTTACCTCCAGGCTTTAAGGGAAGGCCTTATTGAGATCTTTGTTGAGGCCGGCTGTGTGGTCAGCACTCCTACATGCGGCCCGTGCTTGGGGGGCCATATGGGTATTCTTGCCAAAGGTGAACGGGCTCTGGCAACTACCAACAGAAATTTTGTTGGCCGGATGGGGCACCCGGAAAGTGAAGTATACCTTTCCAACCCGGCAGTAGCGGCAGCAAGTGCTGTACTTGGCCGTATTGCAAGTCCTGAGGAGGTGTGCCGTTAATGGAATTTGAAGGCCGTACCTGGAAATTTGGAGACGATATTGATACTGATGCCATTATTCCGGCACGTTATTTGAACACCTCCGAACCTGCGGAGTTAGCCAAACACTGCATGGAAGATGCTGATCCCGGGTTTCCGAAAAAGGTAGAAAAGGGTGATATTATCATAGCCGGCAAAAATTTTGGCTGTGGGAGTTCCCGGGAGCATGCTCCCATTGCTTTAAAAGCTGCGGGAGTTTCCTGTGTTATTGCCAAATCCTTTGCCCGTATATTCTACCGCAACAGCATTAATATCGGACTTCCCATATTCGAATGCGAAGAGGCTGCCGAGAGGATTGTGGAAGGGGATTTGGTAGCGGCGGATGCGGATTCCGGTACAATAAAAAACCTGACCAGAAAGGAAATTTATCACGCCGAACCCTTCCCTGGGTTCATGCAGGAAATAATACAGGCCGGGGGGCTTATGTCCTACGTGGCGGAGAGGGTGAAAACATAATGTATAATATAGCAGTTCTTCCGGGAGACGGTATAGGTCCGGAGATTATAACTGAGACTATCAAGGTTCTTCAAGCTGTTGGAGAAAAATGTGGACTGGAAATGAAATTTACGGAAGCCCTGGTTGGGGGAGCTGCTCTTGACGCAACTGGTGTTCCACTGTCCGATGAGACCCTGGAACTCTGCTACAATAGTGACGCTATCCTGCTTGGTGCCGTAGGGGGTCCCAAGTGGGATACCCTGCCTGTGCATCTGCGTCCTGAAGCAGCCTCTCTGCTGAGGCTGCGCAAAGAGCTGGACCTCTTTGCTAACTTGAGGTTCGTCAAGCTCTTTCCCGGTTTGGTGGATGGTTCTCCTTTGAAGAGGGAAATCGTTGAAGGAACAGAGCTGGTTGTAATCCGCGAGGCTACCGGAGGACTCTATTTTGGTGAGAAGAAGAGAGAAAGGACCGCTGAGGGTGAAAGGGCAGTAGATACTCTTGTATACAATACTTTTGAAATCGAGCGTATTGGACGTTTAGCCTTTGAAATGGCCCGGAAACACCCCAGGAAGCACCTGACCTCTGTTGACAAACACAACGTGCTGGCCAGCTCCCGTTTGTGGCGTGATATTATGAACAAATTGGCAAAAGAGTATCCGGACGTAAATTTGGAGCATATGTATGTAGATAACTGCGCAATGCAGTTGGTCCGAAACCCCAGGCAGTTTAGTATTATGGTGACGGAAAATATGTTTGGTGATATTCTTACCGATGAGGCATCTATGCTAGCAGGTTCCATTGGTATGCTGCCCTCTGCAAGTATTGGCGGGAAGGTAGCGCTTTATGAACCCGCTCACGGCTCTGCCCCGGATATTGCAGGGCAGAACAAGGCAAACCCCCTGGCTGCCATTTTGTCAGGAGCCCTTATGCTCAGGTATTCTTTGAGTGCGGAAGAAGCGGCTCTGAGTATTGAGAAGGCAGTAAATTCTGTTCTGGAAGCAGGATACCGGACCGGGGATATCATGGCACCGGGAATGAAACGGGTAGGAACGGTGGAAATGGGTGACCTTGTAGCCAAGAGCGTAAAAGAGGAGGCGCTATGAAAAGGAAAAAGATTACCATTTATGATACCACATTGCGTGACGGTACCCAGGGAGAAGGAATAAGCCTTTCCCTGGAGGACAAACTGAAAATCGCTGCCAAAATAGATTCTCTGGGAGTAGACTACATTGAGGGTGGTTGGCCTGGTTCAAACCCCAAAGATATGGAATTCTTTAAGCGGATTCAGGAAATACCTTTGAAGTATGCTAAGATTTCAGCTTTTGGGAGTACCCGCAAAGCCAACACAGCACCGGAAAAAGATAAGAACCTGCAGGCAATAGTTGCTTCCGGGGCACAAGTCGCCTGTATCTTTGGCAAATCATGGGACTTTCATGTGGAAGTTGCCCTGCGGACAACTCTGGAAGAAAACCTGAGAATGATTGAAGACAGTGTACGCTTTTTGAAGGAACAGGGTCTTGAGGTGTTCTATGATGCCGAGCACTTCTTTGACGGCTATAAAAATAATCCCCAGTATGCCCTGGAGTGTCTTAAAGCCGCAGAAAGAGGGGGAGCAGAAGTCCTGGTTCTCTGTGAGACAAACGGAGGCGCCCTGCCCTCAGAAATTGTTAAAGTAATGGGTGTGGTTTCCGCAGAGGTAAAGGTCCCCCTGGGTATCCATACCCATAACGACAGCGACCTGGCTGTAGCCAACTCTATTTTGGCAGTAGAGGCGGGAGCAGTTCAGGTCCAGGGGACAATGAACGGTTTTGGGGAAAGGTGCGGCAATGCCAACCTCTGTTCAGTGATACCCAATCTCCAGTTAAAGGCCGGTTATCTGTGTATCCCTGAAGATAGAATTAGTTCCCTTACGGAAGTATCCCGGTACGTCAGCGAAATTGCCAACCAGGTCCAGCCCAACAACCAGCCTTTTGTTGGCACCAGTGCCTTTACTCACAAGGCGGGCATCCATGCCAGTGCGGTATTGAAGGCTGCTGATACCTATGAACATATCAGTCCGGAGTTGGTGGGCAATAAGCGCAGGATACTTGTTTCCGAGCTTTCCGGAACCAGCAATTTGATTTATAAAGCCAGGGAATTGGGGATTGACCTCAGCTCGGCCAACGGTCAAACAAGGGAAATCATTGAGAGGATTAAAACCCTTGAAAACGAGGGGTTCCAGTTTGAAAGCGCCGAGGCCTCGTTGGAACTGCTGATGCGAAAAGCGCTAAAGGAATACAACCCTTCTTTCAAACTTGAAGGGTTTAAGCTGATTTTGGAAAAACAGGGCAATGAAGAAATTGTTTCGGAAGCGGTAATGAAGCTTAAGGTGAAGGACAGCATCGTTCATACTGCTGCGGAAGGTAACGGTCCCGTCAATGCCCTTGACAACTGCCTGCGAAAAGCACTGGAAGGAACGTACCCTTTCCTTGCTGGGGTCCACCTTACAGACTACAAGGTGCGTGTACTGGATGAGGAGGACGGCACCGAGGCCGATGTCCGGGTATTGATTGAATCCCGGGATGCAAAATCCTCCTGGACGACTGTTGGCGTATCGGAAAACATTATCGAAGCCAGCTGGCAGGCCCTTGTGGACAGCATCGATTATGCCCTTTACAAGTATCAAAAAGAGGGACAAGTTGAAAGCCTGTCTTCCCAGCCTGATGTAAAGGCACTTCCGGGCTCCCGCTAGTAGCACGCCGGATTCCTAAGTCTATCTGCAGGGAAAAATAAGAAGGGTTCAATCAGTCCCTTGATTAAGCCAACGTAAACTGTGAAAAAAAGCCCCCTGGAGGTGATTGTTCAATCACCTCAGGGGGCTTGGTTTAAGTATCAGCCCGGCTTGGTGACAAAGTTGCTTCTACTGTTTTTGCTCACTGCCGGAATTCGCACAAGGCATCTTTAAGCAAAGCTTGGTGGTATGTTTACTGCCTGACTTCATATATGGGAAAATTGCATACGCCCGAATGTATTATTCCGCTGCGGACTAGCTCGCACGCCATTAGCGGCGGCGAAGCCGCGAAAGGCTTAAGCGAAACAAGTCCTACCCCATTATACATACGGGCTTCGAAACGGTTAGAACTGTCCCCATTTGGGGCAAGCACTGACGTTCTGTTGGTACCTCCCAGTTTGTACCTCCGCTTTATCAAGAAATGTTGCCTCAAGCTCATTAGTCATTCGCAAAAGGGAAGGAACAAATTTTGAAATTCTACCTCTTGTGTTTATCTTTGTCATTATCGTTATTGTACATGTCCAGCACTGTCATCCAGTTGCGTGCGTGGTCCCACTCATCCTTTGCAATACTCAGAATTATGCACTTGAGGACTTCGCTTTTTACCATATTTGCCATAGTTGAATACATAGCCACAGCACTGATTTCATCTTCTATGGCTAATTCAAGCATTTCTCTGAACTCGTCCCTGTCGTCATGTTTCTTCTTCTTTTTTTTGTCTGTCATTACATATTTCCCCCTTTCCAAACAAAATTAGGGTTTGGCGCCATACCCCTACAACACAATATGCAGCCATGGGCAGGATGGTTAACAATGGAAACTGAGTAATGTTAAATCCAATAAACCCAAATAAAGGAACATTTAATCCTTTCATACATACAATATTGTAAAAAAAGAGATGGAGGGGAAGACATGGTTTCCAATGTACTGGTTGAAGCTTTTCACGAGTCAGTAATCCGGGAAATATTTTTGTCGTACAATTATAAGAAACTTATCCTATCTGCAGCTTCAAAAGACTTTGCAAGGGAATTGGTAATGATTGAAGTATCTTATTTAATGGAAATGAACGATTGGCTTTCCGGAATTCTTGAAGACAATGAACTTGAGGCGGGCAAGAAAACGGGGAAGAGCGTTTTTTCTAAAGACAGAATAAAGAGGCTTCGGACGAAGCTTGAGGAAAGTATTGCCCAGCTGGAAGCCTTGTGTTCCTGTTTGTAGAGGGTGAATTCGAGATATCCCAGATTGGGAAATGAGGCAATGAACCGTTTAATTTGATTAGCAACCGCAGAAAATCCGAAAAGAAAAAAGCCCCGGCTGTATTTGGTTAACGTTCTTTTCCTCAGGGCAGTCAGGTACCATCCGTAAGAGCCTTCTGGTGAAATTTGTTTTACCGGAAGGCTTCTTTTATGTCTGCCCTTGATTTCCAAAGGATGCCTGACGCGTGCCCTCAATGAAGAGACAGCGGTCTATAGCCAGGGAAAATCCGGCAGTGCCGGGGGAATGAGATAGCCTTGCATTCTTAATTGCCGCATTCAACGCTGATTTCATTGAATATTTTCAGCAGGTCTGAAACAGCATAGTTGTTCTTATCTTCACCTGCAACATCAATAACGGAGTTGCCCTTGTGCATCATTATGAGACGGTCCCCGTACTGGACAGCGTATCTCAGGTTGTGCGTCACCATTAACGTGGTAAGCTTCTTTTCACGTACAATCCTTTCAGTGAGTTCCATCACCGTTTCAGAAGAACGGGGGTCCAGTGCAGCAGTATGCTCATCCAGGATGAGCAGTTCGATAGGTGTCATGGTGGAAATCAGCAGGGCCAGGGCCTGCCTCTGACCCCCCGAAAGGCTTCCCACCAGCAGGTCAATTTTATCTTCAAGGCCTAACTTTAAGAGTTCAAGCTGGGAACGGAAAAAATCAATACGCCGTTTATTAATTCCCGGGGTAAGGCCAAATGTGCTGCCCTTGTTGTCCGCCAGGGACATGTTCTCCAAAATAGTAAGTGAAGGACAGGTTCCGATGGCAGGGTTTTGGAATACCCTGCCGATTGAAGCTGCCCGCTGGTATTCCTTCATTTTCCCGATATCTTGTCCTTTGAGAAATATCTTCCCGCTGTCAATCTCCGTAGTCCCGCAAAGGATGTTCAGCATTGTAGTTTTCCCCGAGCCGTTGCTGCCAACTACGGAGACAAATTCACCCTGGGATATATTAAGGTTGAAATCGGTAAACAGGACCACTTCATTTACGGAACCCTTGTTGAAGGTCTTATAAATATGCTGCATTTCCACAATACTGTTGTTCGAATGTCGATTAGAATTCAGGAGTTTCAGCATGGCGCTTATTCCTCCCTTTTTTCATAAAATTACTGGAGACCAGTGCAATAGTGAATATGACAGCCATTAAAAGCTTCATGAAATTGGTGGGGAGCCCCAGCAGCATGGCTATGGCCAAACAGGCTTTATAAACCACAGCTCCCAGCACGACCATGGTTGTGGCTTTCATAATCTTTACTTTGCCAAAGATACTCAGCCCGATTATCACCGAGGCCAGACCCATGACAACCATCCCTGTACCGCTGTTGATATTGGCGGATTCCGCCTGCTGGCTTAAAATTGACCCTGCCAGTGCCGTATACCCGTTTCCGATTGCCAGCCCGATAATTTTCATTTTTCCGGGATCCCTGGAAATAGAAATTACAAACTGCTGGTTGTCACCTGCAGCCCTCAGCAGAAGGCCGGACTTGGTTTTTAAGTACATATCAAGCAGAATTTTTAAAACTATTACAGCCAGTGCCGCAATTATGACAACCCGGTAAGTATAGAGCCCTTCAGGGAGAATACCGATAGGACCCGAGGTAAATATTGTAGGCTGGTTGTAATAAGGGAGTACAGCGCTCCCCCTTGTGACCACCAGGTTTACAGACCACATGGCCATCATGGTGATGATGCCTGAAAGAAGGTTGGTAATGTCCAATTTTACATGCAAAAGGCCTGTTACGCAGCCGGCAACGGCTCCGCAAATAAAGGCTATGATGCAGCTGAGAAAGGGATTAAACCCTGCAGTTATCAGGGCTGCGGTAATACACATCCCCAGGGGGAAGGTCCCGTCTACGGACAGGTCGGGAAAGTCTAAGACGCTGTAGCTGATATAGACCCCCATGGCCATGATGCCGTAGATGAGCCCTTCTTCCAGGATGTTGTTGAATATACTGAGAAAAACGTCCATAAACAAAACCAGCTTTCCAAATAGATTAGTTCATTGTTCGCCTGGCGAAAGAAATTCGTCTGCTTGATGTTGGGTCTTTTCTTTTGATGACTGGAGCCTTGTCAGAGTTGTACGAACCCCCCTCTTTTATGGGTGGGGGGAGACCTACTGGCCTACATTTTCCGCATCTTTGTATTCCTCAGGTAAAACCAGGCCTAAACGGTCGCAGACTTCTTTATTATAGACCGGTGTGCAGTCCGAAATCAGGGAGACAGGAATATCACCGGCTTTGGCTTCACCCTTAAGAATTTTTGCTGCGATTTTCCCTGTTTCCCGACCAAGGCTTACGTAGTCAATGCTCTGGGAGGCAGCGCAGCCGTTTTTGACCTGCTCGATTTCCGAACCGAATACAGGGATATTGGCCTTATCTGCTGCATGCAGAAGGGTGGATAAATTGTTGACTACGTTATTATCGGTGAAGTTGTTTATGCAGTCCACGCCCTTTGAGACCAGGGATGCTGCACCGGAACCTACTTCAGATGCGTTGGTTACACCCACGGCTACAACTTCGAAACCGTACTCAGGTGCCAGTTCCTCCAGGGCTGCAAGATGGGTTACCGAGTTGGGCTCGCTGGTGGTGTAGAGAACGCCTATTTTCTTTGCCTCCGGCATAAAGGCCCGAATCATCTGCAGTTGGGCTTCCAATGGAAGAACGTCAGAGGTACCTGTAGAGTACTCAGGTTTTTCCAGAGACTTTACAATCCCTGCTGCCAACGGGTCTGAAACAGCGGAGAATACAATTGGTATATCTGTATCCTTGGCTGCACTGTAGGCAGACATAGCGGCGGGGGTTGCAATGCCGAGAATTAAATCATATTGCGCGGAAACCATATTCTTGGCAATCATATCGCTGTTAGCCATTTCTCCTTGAGCATTTTGATAGTCGATTTTGATATTTTCTCCTTCCTTAAATCCTTCGGAAGCCAGGCCTTCAATAAAGCCCTGATAGCAGTTGTCCAGAGAAGGGTGTGGAGCAATCTGGATTATTCCAATCTCCAGCATTTCCTCTGATTGTTTCCCATCACTGGACCCGCCGCAGGCAGCCAAGGTAAGGGTCAGTGACAAAATAAGGAGCAGGGTCAAGACTTTTTGATAAGCATTCAATTTTTAAACCTCCCGTTTTGGTTTTGATAGAGTCAGAGTTTCCAGTAAAAACACACAAGTTGCAAGGCAAGCATTTTTTACCAGTTTACAAAGTGTCGCTCCGGGTAAATTACGGTTTTTGCCGCCACCAACCATCTGTCATGAACACCAACTCCTTTTTTCAAATTGTTAACGGGACAGCACTCCTGAGGTGCAAAAATAAGGTTCCTGATATAACAATTAAGCCCTTGCCCCGGAAAATGGGACAAGAGCTTGACTCCTGTGGTACCACCCAAATTGGCGAAAAACGCCCACTCATTTCGTATACTATCATATACGCTCCCTTTGTAACGGGCGGAGATCCCGTCAGGCGCTACTTGCTTTGCTTTCGTCCTGCCCTCGGAAGTCCATTCCAAACGGTTCTTTTACCGCAATCACACCCTCTGCGGCTCTCTGAAAAAAAGGAGGTCCGTTTGTACTATTCTTCTTCATCGGTTTCAGTAATTTATTAAACATTTGATACATTATATTCCTTTAAGTAAATTATTGTCAACGATTTATTGTTCATTTCTGTGGTTATTTTCAATGTATATGTCAAGTGCAATTATCGCCTTCTTACAAACCTTAATGAATAGAACAAGTGCTGCAATACCAAGTGAAATTAATGCAATATTGAAAATGAAAACCATCGTTGGCACAGCAAAAAAAAGTCCTCCTAAGTTATCCATGGATCATTTCCCCTTTCATTAAGCTGTTTTACCCATCTTTACAATCTTAGTACTTCCAGTTTAAATAGGTTACAAAAATGCAGATTCCAATAGCCACTGCCCCAAATAACTTTCCAATAAACTCTCCAAAGGATTTTCCTAATACTAATGAGAAAACTAATGCTGGAATGAAACCTGCGAAGCATAATACAAAAGCAAGTTTTTCTAATTCTTTTTTCAGCTGCAGTAGATAGGGATCCGATTTTTTTAACTTCGTCAAGCCACTCTTCAATTTTAAGTTTTAGTAAAGCAAAAGCATTACTTGCCATTTCTCTACATTCACCTCTATGTGTCAGCTTAGCCACCAAATATTCATGGTGAACGCCTCTTAAGGGGCTTCCGCCTCGGATATTACGACAATTTTCGGTATTCCCTGTATGGAAGAAAAAGGTTTCGCTGCTTTTGTATATCGTAGATAAAATATTAAGCAATTGCAATAGAATTGGTTACAAAGACAGTTCCTCATTTGATTGTCTTAAAATAAACCACAATAACAAAAACCCGGTTTTCCCTTTTAAGGAAAGCCGGGTTGTTATTATCCGTTAAAATAACATTCTTAGCTCAATTCAGTTTTGGTGCAAAAAAATTGGTTTGCTGCTTATTTGCAGCGTTCAGCACCTGCTTCCAGGGCACTTTTGTTAAGGGGGATAAGGTGCCTGCGGTGCTCAGGAAGTACTTTCTCCAGTGCCGCAAAAACCGAATCCATGCTTACAAGGCCGGTTTTTTCAACAAGAGCCCCAACCATAACCATATTGACTACCCTGCTGTTGCCCAGTTCTTCGGCTATTTTGTTTCCAGGGACGGCCAGGGTGTCAATGCCGTTCCGGCTGGGAGGCTGTACTGCCAGGCTGCTGTTGTATACGATGAGTCCTTTTTCCTGCACTGAAGGTTCAAATTTTTCCAGGGAGGGCATATTCAAAGCAACAAGGATTGAAGGCTCTGTTACAATAGGGCAGCTAATCTCTTTGTCGGAGACTACAACGCTGCAATTGGCAGTGCCTCCCCGCATCTCAGGCCCGTATGAAGGTATCCAGGATACGTGCTTGTCTTCCAGCATTCCTGCATAAGCCAGGAGCTGTCCGGCAAACATAATCCCCTGCCCGCCAAAACCAGCTAATATCAGCTCATGGTTCATCTTACTCTACCTCCTCGGAGACCTTGAACTCACCCAGCGGGTAGTAAGGCAGCATGTTTTCCTTAAGCCATTTAACAGAATCACCCGGTGACAGGTGCCAGTTGGTGGGGCAGTTGCCCAGGACTTCTACCAGGGAGAAGCCCAGCCCCTTTTCCTGAACCTCAAAAGCCTTTCGAATAGCTTTTTTTGTTTGGGTAACATGGGCAGGGTCAAAGACTGCCGTTCTGGCTATATAGGCTGCACCTGTCAAGGTACTCAGCAGTTCGCAGACCCTTATCGGGTAACCGTTGGCCTCGCTGGTCCTGCCGTTGGGTGTCGTTTTTGTAACCTGCCCCAGCAGGGTAGTTGGGGCCTGCTGGCCTCCGGTCATGCCGTAGTTGGCATTGTTTACAAAAATAACGGTAATTTTTTCTCCCCGGCCTGCGGCATGGACGATTTCCGCAGTCCCAATGGCAGCCAGGTCCCCGTCACCCTGGTAGGTAAACACCGTGGCCTCAGGGAGCACCCTTTTGACCCCTGTAGCCACTGCCGGTGCCCTACCGTGGGCTGCCTGGAGCATGTCCACATTGAAGTAATCATAGGCGAAGACTGAGCAGCCTACAGAGGCAACTCCAACCGTCTTTTCCTGCAATCCCAGTTCATCAATCACTTCTGCCGTCAGCCGGTGAATAATGCCGTGGGCACAGCCCGGGCAGTAATGAAAAGGAGTTTCTGTCAGTGCTGCTGTTCTTGAAGCTATTACCTTAGACACCGGGCTTCACCTCCAGTTTTTTTATTTCGTCAAGTATCTGATTGGGAGTAGGGATGACTCCGCCCATTTTGCCAAAACTGTGGACCGGTATCCTGTCCTTTAAAGCAAGCCGGATATCGTAAACCATCTGACCTTCGTTCATTTCCGTTACAATACAAGCCCTGGCATTTTTGCAGGCCTCAGCGACTGCCGCCTCAGGGAAGGGCCACACTGTGATTGGCCGGCACAAACCCGCCTTGATTCCCTGGGAACGGGCTTCTTCAACTGCAGCCTTGGCAATCCTGGCGCAGGAACCAAAGGCCGCGACTACCAGTTCGGCATCTTCCGTGAGGTAATTCTCACAGCGGCACTCATTTTCCTTGGCTGCAGCGTATTTGGCCTGCAGCTTCAGGTTGCGGGCTTCCAGTACCTCAGGAGCAATATGCAGGGAGTTGATAATATTTCTTTTTCTCCCCGAGGCTCCGGTTACTGCCCAGGGTTTCTCTGGAGGTTCCGGGATTTCTTCACTGAATTCCACCGGTTCCATCATTTGCCCCAGGATACCGTCGGAAAGAACCATCACCGGATTGCGGTATTTGTCAGCCAGGTCAAAGGCCCAAATGGTCAAGTCAGCCATTTCCTGTACTGAGTTTGGAGCAAGGACCAAGAGGTGAAAATCCCCATGACCTATACCTTTTGTTGCCTGGTTATAGTCTGCCTGGGAGGGGGCGATATTTCCCAGACCAGGACCTCCCCGCTGTACGTTTACCAGGACACAGGGGAGTTCACAGGCAGCAATATAGGAAATTCCTTCAGACATTAGGCTGATTCCGGGGCTGGAGGAGGCAGTAAAAACTCTGGCTCCTGTTCCAGCTGCTCCAAACACCATATTTATAGCGGATACCTCACTCTCTGCCTGCAGGTAGACTCCGCCAACCTGGGGCAGCCTCCGTGAAAGGTATTCCGGAATTTCACTTTGGGGGGTAATGGGATAGCCGAAAAAATAGCGGCACCCGGCATGAATAGCGGCTTCGGCAAGGGCTTGATTGCCTTCCATCAGCAGTTTAGCCATTGTCTATCCCTCCTTAATTATTTCTATAGCCAGATCGGGGCACATTTTCGCGCAAGCGGAGCACCCAGTACAGTTTTCAGGGCTGCTTATTTTAGCCGGGTGATAGCCTTTGGCATTGATTTCCGTTCCCAGCTCAATCAAACCGCGGGGACAGAAAGGCACGCACAGGCCGCACCCCTTGCAGAGTTCCTTGTCAATAGTAATGCGTATCATATTGGTTCCTCCTTTTCTCCTATACCTGCTGTTTTTACTGCGGGGCGGTCCCAAAGCTGCGTTAACCGCTGCAGCCGTTCATCTTTCAGCTGCTTGCTAATCCCGCAAAAAGGTTCTGCTGCCCTCACTCCAACCAGGAATCCCGCCAAAAACAGAATTCCCTTTTCCGGGCAGGTGCAAATTCTCCGCACTTTGTATTGTAGGCTTAATATTATACAGGGTACTGAGGTTGTCCACAATCCCCCCGGGGAAAGTCAGTCCCCTTTCCAGCATGTTAGGGTTGCCAACAGCTTTAATAGTGATAGGGTATTCCAGGATATTGCCATTGGCGGTTAAATAGATTCCCGAAGCTGTTTCGGTAAAGAAAAAGGAAGTGGACAAGGTTACCCGTTCTGTGTTCACGGAAATAGCTTCTGCCCCTGAGGCCCAAAGTTCATTGATTATATCTACAAGGTCCAGGTACAGCAGGGGGGTGTCCCCCGAGAAGACAACCTTTATTCCAGGACCACTTACCGGAACTATACCGTTGACCTGGTAGAGGATATTTCTCTGTTGTTGCATACTTGTCAGGGCAGAACTGTCTTCACTTGCTTCTTCCGTTATGGCTTTTTTCTGCTCCAAAAGGGCATCCAGTTCTTCTTCCAGGGCGCTCTGCTTTTCTATCAAATCTCTCCATATAGCCAGCAGGTCTTCTTGATTCTGGCGCTCCAGGTAGCTGGCATTGCCTTCATTGGTAAACCTTACAGAGAGCAGGAGACCCAAAGCAATACATAAGAAGAAAAGGGTTATTTGCAGTTTTGATTTGCCCTTTGCCACCTGCTCCACCTGCCTTTATTGCTTATCTCCCTGTTGGTCCGAAGTCATGTACTTTGGATTAAAGCTGCCTGTATATGCCGGCAGGACGACTTTCTCCATAATGTCAATTTTTACAGGGAATTTGTTTTGTTTCAGGTAAAGATACTCCCTTCCTTCTTCAACAGCCTTTTTTAGTTTATTCGCGTTGCCTATAGCAGATATTTCAAAAGGTGGGGCAACCCGCGTTGAGTTAATCATGATAACGGTGCCCACACAGCGGATGTCCGATGAGGAGGCAATCCTTTGACCGTTTATGGAGATTCCCTGGGCTTTGGCTTGTTTAAGCTCGTTAACAACATAAAGGAGGTTCTTATCATGGATAATATAATCGTTTGGCCTGTAATTTGCCGGGTCATTAAGCTTTGCTGTTTGTGCCCCTGCCGAATTATCGTCCAGGGTTATTACTATTCCTTCTCCCGTTAATTCCGTTAGACCTGCGGCTGCCTGCTGGAGCTGAACTTCAATTTGCAAATCGTCTGAGACGTGCATTCCTTTTGACTTGGCGTGCCGCTCAATGTCTTCCCTTGCTGAAGCAATTTCGTTTTCCAGAAGGGCAATATTTGACTCCAGCTGTTTAATGGTTTCAACCAGTGTTTTATTTTTAGGGTTAGGGTCAGCCTGAGCCTGTAGCTGGTTAGGGAGAACCTGTGAAAGTACCAGCCCGCAAATCAAAGCTGCAGAACCCAAATAAATTTGCCACCTTCTATCCACGGAAATGTACCCCTTTCAGGCATTTATTAGGCAATTTTGGTATTAAAACCATTAACCTTATCCCGATGAGGAGGAAAAAAGAGAGGATTTGCTTCAATCATTGTTGAAATTATTTTTTGGACAGGTTATTATCGCAGAGAATCTACCCAAACAGATTTAAATTACAATATTTATAGGTAATATCTTATCATACTGTCGAAAAAATAGGGTTGCTAAATTACTGGGATGCAGGTGGAGCAGGTGGCGCTACTAGAATTAATCCAAGGATGGGACTTTAAAGAAATTTTACTGACAGTAATTGACGTAGGAATTGTGTCCTTCGTCTTATACAAAGTACTGCTTCTTGCTAAGGGTACCCGTGCTGTACAACTTCTCAAGGGGCTTGCTCTTCTTGGCCTCTTTTCTCTCGTTAGCGTGGAGCTGGAGTTTCGCACAGTTACCTGGCTGCTGAACAAAGCAGGGCTGGCTATCCTTGTTGCGGTTCCTGTGATCTTTCAGCCGGAACTGCGCAGGGCTCTGGAACAACTTGGGAGGGGACGGTTTTTCGGCCGGCCGATTTCTCTGTTTGTGAACAAGGAAGAGGTTTCCGGGTTGATCGAGGTTCTTTGTGACACCGTTGACATTCTTGTGCGCCGTAGAATTGGTGCATTAATTATCATTGAGAAGGAAACAGGTCTAAAGGATTACATGGAGACGGGGGTAGCCATTGATGGTATAGTTTCCCCGGATTTTCTGCTGAATATCTTTTTCCCCAATTCTCCCCTCCATGACGGGGCAGCGATAATCAGCGGGAACAGGGTAGCTGCGGCGGCCTGCCTTCTTCCCTTGACTGACAGGCCTTTCCTGAGTAAAGAATTGGGTACAAGACACAGGGCTGCCCTTGGGGTTACTGAGGACACGGATGCAGTTGCCCTTGTGGTTTCAGAGGAAACAGGAATAATTTCTGTGGCCTATGAAGGAAAAATAACAAGGAGACTGGACAGAAAGCAGCTTCAGGAAACCCTGAATCGGCTGCTGCTGCCTGAAGATGCCCGTGACCTGTCCAGTATGCTTAGGCCCAGGAGGTAGTTGAAGGATGAGAGACCTGTTGGGGAAAAACCTCATTTATAAAATTGTGGCCGTTTTTCTGGCTGTTGTACTCTGGTTGAATGCTTCTGATCAGGATATCAGCTACCGCCAGCAGGTGGTGGAAGTCCCTCTGGAAGTGCGGGGGCTTTCTATCTCCCTTGTAGCCAGCGAGCTTCCCAAAAGTGTTAATGTTAGGGTTGAGGGAGAGTTGGGTGTAATAGACAGGTTGAGAACCAACCAGTTCAGCGCTTTTGTCCGTCTGGATTCATACGAAGCCGGCACTCACCGGATACCGGTTGAAGTAACAATTCCTACCGGTGTGAGACTGATTAATATAACACCGTCTTCTGTGGCAGTAACGCTGACGGAGATGGGCACCAGACAGCTGCCGGTAGTTGCAAGCATCAGGGGCGGAGCGGCTCCCGGTTTTAGGGTTCTCAACCCTGTTATTGAACCTGCGGAGGTAATTGTCAGCGGGCCGGAAGATATTTTAAAGGGCCTTAGGTCAGCAGTTGTTAAGATAGAGTTGAATAACGTGTCCCAGAATTATGTCAGGGTACTGCCTGTTACCTTGAACAGTGACGCAGATCTGGAAGTTTCTATTAAACCAAATACTGTTAAGGTTACCATTCCTGTAGTGGCGGAAAATCAGAGCAAAACAGTTCCCGTAGAAGCAGTCATTCAAGGGAAACCTCCGGAAGAAATTGAGGTTGGGACGGTTCAGGTGGAGCCAAAACAGGTAGAAATTAGCGGTGCACCGGAGGTTATTGAGAGTATTACCAGCATTAAAACCCGGCCGGTTGATTTAACCGGCAGAGAGGACAGCTTTACGGAAAAAGCGCGTTTGGAAATTCCCGAGTCAGTACAGGTGTTGGGACGGACGGAGGTAAGTGTGACTGTTGAATTGACAAAAAAAGAACAGGAACCGGAGCAAAAGCCTGGGGAGTAACATCTTAATTAAGTGCGACATAAAATAAATTGATTTTTTTGTTGCATGGGGAAAGGAGCTTACCATTGGGAGAGTTATTCGGGACGGATGGAGTCAGGGGAATTGCCAACAAAGAATTGACAGCTGAACTGGCGTTCAAGTTGGGCCGGGCAGGGGCATACGTTCTTTGCGGCGGTCAGGGTACTATATTGATCGGGAGGGATACCCGGGTATCGGGGGATTTGCTGGAAGCAGCATTGATTGCTGGAATTTGCTCTACCGGAGCCAATGCTGTGCGGCTGGGGATAATTCCCACACCAGGGGTAGCTTTTTTGACCCGTTCTATGGGTGCTGATGCAGGTATTGTGATTTCTGCCTCACATAATCCCGTAGAGGATAACGGGATAAAATTTTTTGACAGCAAGGGGTTTAAGCTGGGGGATGAAGAGGAGAGCCGGATTGAGGCTGCCGTAAAAGATGACCTGATAATCCCCCGGCCCACTGGGCTATTGGTAGGCAGGGCATTTACGGAAGTCCAGGGGCTGGAGAAGTATGCCCTTTATGTAGCCAATACGGTAAACTGTGATTTCAGCGGTTTACGCATCGTTGTTGACTGCGGTTACGGTGCGGCATGGGAAGCTGCTCCCAGGATCTTGACCCAGCTGGGAGCGGAAGTAATTGCAATTAACAATCAGCCGGACGGCTCCAGGATAAATGTAAACTGCGGTTCCACTAATGTAAAGGCTTTAATTGAACAGGTGTTAAAGCATAATGCCGACGCGGGTATTGCCCACGACGGGGATGCGGACAGGGTTATTGCCGTAGACGAAAAGGGAAACATCGTTGACGGGGATTCCATTATGCTGATCTGCGGCCTGCACCTGGCGGAAAAGGGTCTGCTCAGGAACCGTACCGTAGTTGTAACCGTGATGAGCAATCTGGGGTTGGAGATTGCTTTTAATGAAGCCGGTATCAAAATACATAGGACTCCCGTGGGGGACAAATATGTGCTTCGCAAAATGCTTGAGGAGGATGCTACTCTGGGAGGAGAACAGTCGGGACACATAATTTTTTCCGACCATTGTACCACAGGGGACGGAATTGTCTCCGCAGTGCAGCTGATAAGCGTCATGAAAGAGAAAGGGGAACCTTTGTCAGCGTTGTCTCGTCTGATGAAAAAACTGCCCCAGACAATGGTTAATGTCCGAGTGAAGGATAAGGAGGCTGCACAAAAAAGCGAAGCCCTGGCGAAAGCTCTAAAGGCTGCAGAGGGAGAACTGGGAAATACCGGGAGGATCCTTGTTCGTCCTTCAGGGACTGAACCGGTTATCAGGGTGATGGTTGAAAGCCCTACAGAGGAACAGTGTACCGAAATTGCAGACCGTGTTGCCGCAGTAATAAGTGAGCAGGGATAAGCGTTTCCAAATTACAGATTTTTAATAAAAAATGGTATGATTAAATCTACCGGTAGGGAAAGAGGAGGTGATGTCCAAGTAAGAAGAAAACGGGAAAGTGGAATAGAAGCGCCTGGACCCGGTAATGAATGGATTCTTCGTTAGCAGGATGATACAATTTACCGGGTTGACGAGGAGAGGGTTAATCGAGCATTCGGCGGGTGCCCTCCGGCTTGGCCACGGCCGTAAAAGTTGTCGTACAAACCCCGGAAGTGATTCCGGGCCTAAAGGGCAGTGGGTGGCTTATTTGTTGTGCCCGGAATTTTTGCGTGAAATTAATAGGAACAAATGCAAAAGTATGTGTATTGTATTCATGCAATGCGCCTCAAAAGAGGTATCCAACTGAGAGGAGAAAATCTATATGTGCGGAAAGCTAACCAAAGATACTGTTCAGGTAAACTGTGACAATGAGGCTGCTGAAAAGGGGAGTTACCCTCACTTCATGCTTAAGGAGATTTTCGAGCAGCCTCGGGCTCTGAGAGATACTATTAATCCCAGGATAAATGAAGAGGAGAAGAAAATCTGCCTTGGTGAGGTTAAAATTACAGCTGAACAGCTAAAGAATACTGACCGTGTATTTATGGCCGCATGCGGCACTGCGTACCATGCAGGGCTTATAGGCAAGTATACTATTGAAAAACTGGCGGGGATTCCTGTAGAGGCTATACTGGCTTCGGAGTTCCGCTACAATGCCCCAATGCTGACGAAAAAATCCCTTTTGATAGTAGTGAGCCAGTCCGGTGAAACGGCAGATACACTTGGTGCTCTGCGCTTAGCCAAGGAAAAGGGCGCCAGGGTGCTGGCTGTTACAAATGTTGTGGACAGTTCTGTTGCTCATGAAGCCGACGATGTCATTTTTACCTGGGCAGGCCCGGAGATTTCCGTAGCTTCAACTAAGGCGTACGTTACCCAGCTGGCAGCTATGTACCTGATTGCCGGACATTTTGCTGAGCTTTTGGGCACTGTTTCCAAAAAGGAAATTGCCGATTTGGTAATTGCCTTGAAAAATATACCCGACCAGGTAGCAAAGTTTCTTGAGCAGAAAGAACGTATTGAACAGATCGAACAGCTTGCTGTTTCCCTGGCTGCAAATGAGAACTGCTTCTATATCGGCAGGGGGATGGACCATCCTGTTGCTATGGAAGGATCTTTAAAACTCAAGGAGACTTCATATATACATGCCGAGGCCTATGCTGCCGGAGAGTTGAAACACGGGCCTATGGCTTTGATTCGGGAAGGTATGCCTGTAATTGGGGTGGTAACACAGGATCACGTACATGAGAAGACTATCAGCATTGTCGAAGAAGTAGTTGCCCGGGGTGCCCAGACTATTGTGGTAACTTATGAGGGGGATGACAGGGTAGCCAAGACTGCGGGAGGCACCATCTTTATTCCCAGAACAGCGCCGTTGGTAGCACCCATCCTTGCCGTAATCCCTCTCCAGCTGCTGGCATATTACACTGCAGTACACCGGGGCTGTGACGTAGATAAACCTCGAAATTTAGTAAAAGCTGTAACAGTGGAGTGAAGCAGGGGAACCTGCGCCACACCACAAACAAATTTTGATTTCTCATTTATTTCTCCGATCCATGCGAAAAAGGGGTTCTGTTGAGGGAGTGTCAAGGGAAAGGGATTAGGGATCAAGTTCATACAGAATAAGAAAGGGATAAGGGCAAAGCCTTGAAAAGCAAGATTTATGCCACTTATCCCTTTTTCTTTTTTCTTTAATTTTTTTCGTGAATAATAAAGTCGTTTGAATCTGCTATCCCTGGCATTAACGACGGAATAGCTATTCATAATTTTTTGGCTTTCTGGATTATTGGGGAAGATAACTGGAGCATTAATTTATTTAAAAGCTATTTTGAATATTCGCTGGGGATTAGTATTATTTTGCTGATAGTATATTCGGGAATTAGAATTTTCAATGATTAGTTTACCGGCACAATATTCTTAAAATGTGAAGTAGATCTGCGAGGTATGGTAAAAAAAGGTTAGCAATTTCGTCTACTGCAGCAGGTCAAAATTTATGCCAATGGTTTTATTGGGACACTCTACCGTCTCCTTAGAGTCAAAGATTTTGTCCACATGTCTACTCTTGAGATGACGACAAGTTTAGCAGAGAATTCTCCGTCTGGCGGCTGCTCATACTACTTATTAAGAGTATCGGCGACAAAGTTTGTGTAGACGGGAGGAATAATTTCAGTGGCTGAAAAGGTTGTGGTGGCCATGAGCGGCGGCGTTGACAGTTCGGTCGCGGCATTGCTCCTTAAACAGCAGGGATATGAGGTCATTGGAGTTACGATGCAGATCTGGCCCCAGCCGGAGGACAAGGCAAAGGCATGTTGCAGCCTGGAAGCTGTGGGTGATGCCAGGAAAGTATCCTGGAAACTGGATATCCCTCACTATGTGATGAATTTCCGGGATGAATTTGAGGAAAAGGTTATCAAGTATTTCTGCCGGGAATATATAAAAGGTCGAACGCCTAATCCTTGTATCGCCTGTAACCGGTATATAAAATTTGAATCTTTGTTACACAAGGCCAGGGGCATTGGAGCGGACTATATAGCAACGGGCCATTATTCGCGGATTGTAAGAGACCAGGAAAATGAAGAAAAATACCTTCTGCTGACCGGAGTAGACTCCACCAAAGATCAGAGCTACGCCCTTTACTCAATGACTCAGGAACAGCTTAAACACACTCTTTTTCCACTGGGGAGCCTAAAAAAGGAAGAAGTTCGGGCAATTGCCTGGGAAGCCGGTCTCCCCGTCTTTGACAAGCCGGAGAGTCAGGAAATTTGTTTCGTTTCCTACGACAATTACGCGGGATTTGTTGAGGAATACTTGGAGGTACCTCCTATAGAAGGTGAGTTCAAGTCCGTCACCGGAGAGTCCTTGGGGAAGCATAAGGGAGTTCACAATTATACGATTGGGCAGCGCAGAGGTTTGGGATTGGCCCTTGGCTATCCTGTTTATGTAACAAAAATCGATCCTCAGGAGCAAACTGTTTGGGTGGGGGAAGAAAAGGATTTGTTTTTTGACAGTCTGGTGGCCTCAGATTTTAATTATATTTCTGGAATACCTTTTAGGGATTCTGTAAACGTACAGGCAAAAATCAGGTACAACTCGCCAAAGGCTGAAGCCGTTGCCCATACAAAAGGTGATTGTGTGCAGGTTGATTTCCGGCAGCCCCAGAGGGCAGTTGCTCCCGGACAGGCGGTTGTGCTCTACGACGGCGAAATAGTCCTGGGTGGAGGTACAATCGAGTATGGGAACGCCTTACGTTCAGATATTCAGAGCCGAAGCTATTTTTGATATCGTTATAACCCAGGACTTGGTTTATCAATTTTGGATAAGGATCCTCTCATAACCGCTGTCCCTGGCGGCAGAAAAGACATTGCAACACCACATGGAAAAAAGGCGGCTTTAAAATCTTCCCTAACGGTAAAATCAAGCTTAGTATGTTACTGGCAGAGAAGTAGAGAAGACGCAAAAACCTCTAATATTTCAGGTCAAGAAACGCAAGAATTAGTATGGATATTCTCTTTGAAACCTCATCTTCTAGAAGTGGGGGAGGTTCACGGACTATCATGGGGGTTGACATTTTAACTTGAAAGTATACAGTTTTAAGAAAATGATTTTTTTCTGAAAATAGAATAGGGAGCAAGCTAAAGAAGAATTAGTAACAACGTTTATTACATTCAGCGGCTGCTGCTTACGGCGGAGAAAAATGTGAGGCAAAGAAAACAAAATTGGGGGATGTATACGACATGATAAAGCAAATATTTTATGGAACACCGGAATACGATATGGCTTTCAAATTGAGAGAAGAAGTATTAAGAAAACCCTGGGGGAGAAGTTTTGACGATGATCTTACAAAAGAACAAGAAGGAATTGATACAAACTGGGGTTATTTCCAAGATGAAAAGCTTTTATGTGTAGGTACCCTTACACCGATTACAGAGGATATCATTAAAATTAGATATTTGGCTACAAGTCCTGAAGCACAGAGAAAGGGATATGGTAAGGCGGTCCTGGCTGCCATGGAAGAATATGCCCGGTCACAAAATTATAAACAAATGGTTTTGGAGTCCCGAGTATCAGCTCAGGAATTCTATAGCAAGTATGGTTATCAAACTGAAGGGGAAGAGTATTATCCTGAATTTATTCAAATTCCACATATAAAGATGTTTAAAGTATTGTAATTGTAAAAGGATTTTTTATCACCTTTGGTAAATCTTTTCCCGAATATCTAGACACTGTTCCTACAATATCCGGTCCGGTTATCCTTGCCGACTTCGACATAGCCTGTTAGCAGTGCCCTTCTTAGAAGTGATTGATAATCGGCAGTATGATGTAGTATTGATGGCCATCTCGCCAAATAGCATAGCAGTCTGTTTATTTTAGGGAGCAAACGAAAATGCAACATGAAAAAGGGATGGAGCTTTACATTGTGAAGTTCCACGTTATTTTTTGATGCGCTTAAATGTGGTAAGGTAAACCGTTTAGGATTATTCCGAACAAAAAAATGTGTCTCCTTTGAAGAACATAAAAAAACCGGTTGACAAAATTAAACCGGTCTTCATATAATGCAAAAATAGGCAAATTACAATATAGCGATATAGGAATAATTGCATTATAATTGGCTCCAAGCGGGGTGAATAATAAAAAATGTCTATCACGTTTAAGGGGGTTCAACTAATTGGATAAACTTATGGAATTCCTTAAGGTGCTGTCTGATCCGACACGGATGAAGATTATTAAATTTCTTTTAGAGCAGGATCTTTGCGTATGTGAATTGGTAGAAATTATGGATATCGCCCAACCTACTGTGTCCCAGCACCTGCGGAGGTTGAAGGCTGTAGGCTTAACAGAGGAAAGACGGGAAGGTCAACGCATCAACTACAGCTTGGTGAAGCCAGTTCTTGAAAAATATTTTAATGATCTGGAGGTATTTCTGACTGCTTCAATTCCAGAGATTCCGGAAATGAAGCCCGAGTATG
>LFTO01000137.1 GCA_001513335.1 Clostridiales bacterium DTU086
AAGGGTGGTACCGCGGGAAGATAACCTCCCGTCCCTAATTGGGGCGGGAGGTTTAATTATAGGCAATGAGGAGGATCAGTATGGGAAATCGATACAACTTCAAAGAAATAGAAAGGAAGTGGCAAAAGTACTGGGCGGAAGAAAGCCAGTATAAAGTATATGAAGACCCTGAACGGGAAAAGTATTATCTCCTGGAAATGTTTCCGTATCCGTCGGGGAAACTGCACATGGGTCATGTAAGAAATTATTCCATAGGTGATGTGGTAGCCAGGTTTAAGCGTATGAACGGCTTGAACGTACTGCACCCCATGGGATGGGATGCATTTGGGCTTCCGGCAGAAAATGCGGCTATCAAGCACGGTACCCCACCCAGCAAGTGGACCTGGCAAAATATTAACAGTATGCGTGAACAGCTTAAGTCTATGGGGTTCAGTTACGACTGGGACAGGGAAGTAGCTACCTGTCATCCTGACTATTATAGATGGACCCAGTGGCTTTTTCTGCAGCTTTACCATAACGGTTTGGCATACAAGTCCAAATCTGCTGTTAACTGGTGCCCTTCCTGTAATACCGTTCTTGCCAACGAACAGGTTGTAAATGAGGGCTGCGAACGCTGCGGGACTGCTGTAATCAAGAGGGACCTGGAACAGTGGATGTTCCGGATTACAAAGTATGCTGACAGGCTGCTGCAGGATTTGGAACTGCTGCCGGGCTGGCCGGAGAAAGTAAAGACAATGCAGAGCAACTGGATCGGCCGCAGCGAGGGGGTGGAAATCAAGTTTACCGCAGAAACCGGTGACCCGATACCTGTCTTTACTACAAGACATGACACTGTTTTCGGCGTTACTTATATGGTTCTGGCACCTGAACACCCTCTTGTGGAAAAGGTTACCCGTGGTACAGAGTATGAAAAACCTGTCCGGGATTTCCTGGAAAAAATGCGCCGGACGGACGAAACTCAAAGGACTGCCGAGGACATTGAGAAAGAGGGGATGTTTACGGGCGCCTATGCGGTAAACCCCTTGACTGGAGAACGCATTCCTATCTGGATTGCCAACTATGTACTCATGGAATACGGGACAGGAGCGGTAATGGCCGTTCCGGCCCATGACCAGCGTGACCTGGAATTTGCCCGCAAGTACGGCCTCCCTGTAAGGGTTGTTGTCCAGCCTGACGGGGAGGATTTGGATCCGAATACAATGACAGAAGCTTTCCCGGGTGACGGGACGGCTGTTAATTCGGGCCAGTTCAGCGGCCTACCTACACCTGAGGCAAAAGAAAAAATGGCGGACTTTATTGAAGAAAATGGGCTTGGAGGGCGTAAAGTAAACTACCGCCTGAGGGACTGGCTGATTTCCCGGCAGCGGTATTGGGGAGCCCCAATTCCCATAATTTACTGTGACCAGTGCGGGGCTGTACCTGTTCCTGAGGAAGACCTGCCAGTCTATCTGCCGGAAGATGTGGAGTTTAAACCTACAGGAGAGTCACCTTTAAAATATAACGAAGAATTTCTGCATACGGAATGTCCTGAGTGTGGCGGACCGGCTCAGCGGGAAACGGACACCATGGATACATTCGTATGCTCCTCCTGGTATTTCCTGAGGTATACCAGTCCCTATGAGACCGGTACGGCTGTTAACAAGGAGAAGTCCGATTACTGGATGAACGTGGACCAGTATATTGGCGGTGTTGAGCATGCTATTCTTCACTTAATGTACGCCCGTTTTTTCACAAAAGCCCTGAAAGATATTGGGTTGATTTCCGCAAATGAACCATTCCAAAACCTGTTGACCCAGGGAATGGTGCTTAAAGACGGAGCCAAAATGTCCAAGTCTAAAGGCAATGTAGTCAGCCCCGAAGAAATCATTGAAGAATTCGGCGCAGACACTGCAAGGCTGTTTATTCTTTTTGCTGCTCCCCCCGACAGGGACCTGGAGTGGAATGACCAGGCAGTTGAAGGCTGCTATCGCTTTCTGAACAGGGTCTGGCGGTTGGTGACCGGCCAGGAGGAGCTGGTAAAAGGCTGCAGCAGCACCGATGATCCGGTCATTGGGACTTCCCGGGACAAGGAATTGAACAGGCTTCTGCATCATACGGTAAAACGGGTAACAAACGATGTTTCGGACAGGTTCAATTTTAATACGGCTATCAGTGGGATAATGGAGTTTGTTAACGGCATTTATGATTATATTGAAAATGTTGACCAAGATGCCCGGAACATTCCCCTGCTGAAACAAGCATTTCAAGTATTGTTAAAACTACTTGCTCCCTTTACTCCCCATATTGCAGAGGAGCTGTGGGAAAGGATTTGCGGGAAACCAGGTGTACACCTCCAGTCCTGGCCCACATATGATCCAGAGGCTCTAGTGGTGGACACTATCACTCTCGCGGTCCAGGTTAACGGTAAAGTCCGTGACCATGTAGAGGTTTCCGTAAATGCCTCCCAGGATGAAATCCAGGAGCAGGTACTGGCACTGGACCGTGTCCGGGAACTGGTGGGAAGTAAAAAGGTAGTGAAAGTGATTGTTGTGCCGCAGAAACTGGTAAACGTAGTAATCAAATAGGGGTGCAAAGCCCTTTTATCAATTTTTTGTAAACTGCCCGGTGATATTCACCGGGTTATTTTTTGCGCCTGGCAGGGCAGTCGGTTCAGAAGGTGTATGGCGATGGGAAAAGCCCGCATGTATTATTCCGCTACGGACAAGCTCCCACGCCGTTGGCGCCGGCAGAGCCGCGCAAGGCTTGCGGGAAAGAAGTCCTGCTCCATAATACATGCGGACTTTCAGAGTGTGACAGGTATATCCCGTCGGGTAAATTCTTTCTTGCAGAAAAGCGCAATATAGGAGGAAAAATAAGGAATAAGCTGGAATTATATGGCTAGTAGTAACATTGGGGAGGTACTCACTTTGTTTGATTGGGAGAGGAGAACCCAAATCGTTGTGCTGGTACTGTTGGGAGCCCTTGTATTTGGTATTGGCTACAAATATGCAAAAGTGACGGCAGTTCCAGTTGTAGAAATTTCTGCCGAGAATACACAGGAACAGGAAGGAAAAGATGAGATTTTTGTTCATGTAACGGGAGCGGTGGAAAAGCCGGGAGTATACGTATTTGAGTCAGGGGCCAGAGTGAACGATGCTGTTGCCAGGGCTGTCCCCCTTTCTGAAGCTGACTTGAACCTGATGAACCTTGCTGCTGTATTGGAGGATGGGAAGAGAATTGAAGTTCCCGTGAAGAGACAAGCAGATGGTAGGCAGGGTAAGCCCTTGAGCAGTTCGGCGCAGGATAATGTGCCGGCCAATGGTGGAAAAATCAATATTAACACCGCCTCGGCTGCTGAATTGGACACTCTTCCGGGGATAGGGCCCGCTTACGCCGAAAGGATTATCCAGTACCGTGAAAAACAGGGCGGCTTTTCAAGTATTGAGGAACTGCAGGATGTTTCTGGTATTGGGCCGAATACTTATGAAAGGATTAAAGACTTGGTATGCATCTATTAAATTAATTTTCGGGGGGTAAGGAAAGGATGGCTATAATTGAAATCACCGTTGCGCCTTTAGGAACAGGGTCTCCCAGTGTAAGCTCCTATGTGGCGGAGTGTCACCGTGTGCTGGAAGCTGCTGAGGGTATCAACTATGAACTCCATGCAATGGGAACGATTATAGAGGGTGATTTGGACCGTCTTTTTGAGGTCATGCGCGCTTTACATGAGGTTCCTTTTGACGCGGGAGCCCAAAGAGTGATGTCTATTATCAGGATTGACGATCGGAGGGATAAGGAAATATCAATTGCCGGGAAGGTAAGGTCTGTGGAAGAGAAATTAAAAAATTAGGAAAGGACATTGTTTAGTTCATAGAAAGTTTAAGCCGGGGCTTTGCCCCGGCTTTGCTCTGGAAAGAGCCGTGTTAAGTATGGAAGAAAAAGATAATCATAAGTAAGCCGGTATTTTAGTTGTTCAGTTTAACAGATCCGCCTTCTTCTGTGATTTCATCTTCTCCAACTACTTCTCCGTTGCAAATCAGGGTTACTTTAACTTCTCCGTCGGCTGAGGTCTTGGTTAATTCCAAAGAGATTAATTCCGCTTCAATTGGAAATTCTGCAGGCACAGTACCGGAAATCTTATCCGGATGTGGGGTTGTGTCTACCTGGTACATAATAACACCTTCAAATGTAGCACCTTCTGTACCGTCAACTTTAATTACGTAGTCCTTCATTTCGGCACCGCAGCCAGCAACAACCATCAACATTAAACCCAGTAAAACAATTAGCGCCAGTTTCTTCATGTTCTTAAAAACCTCCCCCTTAATAGTAGTGTTGGCTTATAGGTCCTACAAGTAAATTATATCAAAAATATTACAAATATTCTATAAAAATAAAAAAACATTAACAAATATTGCTAACATACCTAAATGTCATTGGGAGCCGCTCCTTAAAGCTAAAATGTTTTCTTCTTTTTTGGAAAAGACTAATGCTAAGGAGTGGTGGATTCATGGTTGCTTTGTGGGAATGGGTAAGCATCGTAATCCTTCTGTTGCTGTCTGCATTTTTTTCCGGCTCAGAGACTGCTCTGGTATCACTTAACCAAATCCGGGCTCAGCATTTAAGAGAAAGGGGTATCCCCCGTGCCGATATTTTAATGCAGCTGGTCAGCCGTCCCAACAGGCTTTTGTCTACAATCCTGGTGGGTAACAATATCGTTAATATTGCCATGTCTTCCCTGGCCACATCCATTGCTCTCAGGGTTTTTGGTTCTGAGGGAGTTGGAATTGCCGTAGGGGTTGTCACACTTCTTGTCCTTATATTTGGAGAAATAACCCCCAAATCTTTTGCAGCTGTAAATAATGAGAAAGTTGCTCTGTGGGTCTCCCTGCCAATATTCTGGCTGCAGAAGCTTTTTTATCCATTGATAAGGGTTCTGGGTGCTATTACCAATCTACTGTTCATAATCTTGGGTACAGGACAGACCGCCCCCGATAAAAACATTTCAGAAGAGGAGATCCGGATCATGGTTGATTTGGGTGAGGGGCAGGGGGTAATTGAAAGCCAGGAACGGGAAATGATCGATAATGTATTCGAACTTAATGATACTCTTGTGCGTGAGGTAATGGTTCCCAGGGTGGACATTGTTGCAGTAGAGGCAGGAAACCCGCTGCTTGAAGCCTGGAACAAGGTAATCAAATACGGGCACTCACGGCTCCCGGTATTTGAAGGTTCCATGGACAACATCATTGGTGTGTTGTATGCCAAAGATTTAATGGCCAGACACCAACATCTGGAGACAGAGATGATAAAAAACGTGATGCGGGAAGCATACCATGTACCGGAGACTAAGCACGCTGATGAACTGTTGCGGGAGATGCGACGTGAACGGGTACATATTGCAGTGGTCCTGGATGAATTTGGTGGTACGGCAGGTATTGTCTTCTTTGAGGACCTGGTAGAGACAATCATTGGAGAAATCAGGGATGAATACGATGAGTTCTGCCCCCTTGTGGAGACAATTAAGCCGGGGATAATTAAATTTAACGCCCGGGTCAGTGTTGACGATGTCAATGAACTGACGGGGCTGAAGCTTCCGGCTGAGGATTTTGACACTGTCGGAGGCTTCGTTTTTCACCTGATTGGCCAGGTCCCCGTTAAAGGTGACAAGATTGAGTTTGATGACTGTACTTTAAGCGTAGCAGCTATGGAGGGGAGACGAATAAAGGAAGTTGTCATCAGCAGGAAAAAGTAAGCCGGTTACAGTAATGAAAAAAAGGAAAAATATACCACATCGTCTAATTGAGCCATAAAATGGGGTACAGGGGGAGGGAGCGTTTTGTTGAACAGGCCCCTTGTCTGGCTGGCAGGATTTTTTGTCCTGGGAATCATTATACAGTATATTTTTCCCCTAAATCTGCCTGTTCTTTTATTGGGGGCAGTAATTCTTATTATTATATTGGTGGTATTTCTTAGAAAGCAGGAAAAATCAGGAGTTATTTTTATCCTTGGTCTGGCTCTCATCTGCGGTGCACTGCGGTTGGCTTTGGCTGACAGCCACCAAATATCTAGCTTGTCCAATCTCACAGGGAAAAGGTTCACGGTGCAGGGGGTTGTTTCAAGCTACCCGGAAGTTCGGGATGACAAAATAATATTTGAGGTGATGGTAGATAAATACAAATTGGCTTTTAAGGACTGGCAGCCAATACCCTCTGAAAAAGTGCAGTTTTATTTATTTAAGGAAGATAATCCTGATGCTCATGTACCGGAACTGGCTTACGGGAATTCTATTACAGCTCACGGAAAGCTGGTAAAGCCAAGTAAAAAACGAAATCCCGGAGAATTCGACTTCCGGCAGTATTTGAGGTTCAGGAATATTTACTGCTTGTTTTACATTTACGAAGAGGAGGAACTTGCAGTAAAAGGTTGGGGCGGGGGCAGTTATCTGATGTCCGTTGTCCTTGGTGCCCGGGAGAGTTTTTCGCGGATTGTTCACAGCACCCTGGCTGAAAGGCAAGCGGTACTGCTTTTGGCTATGCTTTTTGGTGAAAAGGGAGCTGTCATGGAAGAAGATTTGGAAATTTTTCGGCAGACGGGCATCGCCCACGCCTTGGCGGTGTCCGGACTCCATGTAGGGCTGGTTCTTTTGTTGGTCCTTTCCCTTTGCCGAACTGCCCGGGCGGGTCCTGGGATTTCATTGGCTGTTTCCATAAGTGCATTATGTTTCTACTGTATACTCTGCGCTTTTACCGTTACGGTTGTCCGGGCGACAATAATGGGCATAATCGGCCTGCTGGCCTACTTTTTTGACCGGGAACGAAATATCTATATTGCCCTGGCTGCTTCGGCAATAATCATTTTAATGTGGAATCCCTTCTATTTGCTTGATCCGGGTTTCCAGCTTTCTTTTTCTGCTGTTTTTGCAATAGTCTACCTGGAGCCCTATCTTAGGAATTTCCTTCCTTCCTGTTTTGCCGGTCGAGAGGGGCTGATCACAGTCCCCCTGGCAGCACAGCTGGGGACCCTGCCGGTTATTGCCTGGCACTTTAATATGATATCGGTTTTTGCTGTTTTGGCCAACATGCTCCTGATACCTGTACTCAGTGCTGTAGTAATAATCGGGGTATTTGCTTTTATCCTCTTTTTTGTCTCAAACTTTGCGGCAGATGTTTTTCTCCATGCTGCCGGTTTTTTGCTTCAGATTGTGGTTTTTGCAGGGGATAGTATTTCCCCTCTGCCGGGACGGGTAATATTTGTAGCTTCACCTCCGATTCCAGCTGTCGCCTTTTATTATCTCTTGTTGGTGATTCTTAAGGAAAGATTAATAGGTACCTGGACAGTGATAGGACTGTTCAGGGACAAAACGCTGGTTCCAGGTCCTTCCTGTGAAATGCCCCATGGAAAGAGAGCCCCTGTCTCTTTCGAAAATATAATCATTATTCTGTTTATCCTTTTAATGATTTCATTTTCCCCTTTGTTGGCCGAGGTTAGGGACCTGAAGGTTTTTTTCCTGGATGTGGGCCAGGGGGATGCAGTGTTCATCCGTTCTCCTTCCGGCAGCACAGTTTTGGTTGACGGAGGCGGAATGCCCGGTTACTTACAGCAGGGATATGACCCGGGACAGGATACAGTCCTTCCCTTTCTCCGCAGCCGGGGAATAGATCGGCTGGATTTAATCATCAATACCCACCCGGATGAAGACCACCTGGACGGTCTTGAGGATGTTTTGGCGGCAATGCCGGTAGGGAAGGTAATTACACCCCCAGTGAATCCCTGGTGGGACAAGTACGCTGATTTCCTGGCTCTTGCCCGGGAAAAGGGTGTCTCCCACCTGGAACTTACCCGTGGAGCAGGGATAAAATTGGATAAGGATGTGTTGATTAAAGTCCTTGCTCCCGGCAGGGGGGAAGAATTTGAAAGCTGCAACGATTCCTCTCTTGTGCTTCTGGTCTGCCATGGAAACAACAGGTTTCTACTTTTAGGAGATCTGGAGAGGGAAGGTATAGAAAGCCTGCTGGACAATGAAAAGGAATTGTGCTGTACTGTTCTAAAGATTCCCCATCACGGGGGGAAGAGTTCCTTTCACAAGGGGCTTTACAAAAAGGCAAGTCCTCAGGTAGCGGTTATTTCCGTAGGTGAGAACAATACATTTGGACACCCTGCAGGAGAAGTTGTAGAATATTGGAAAAATTCCGGGGCCAGGCTTTATCGTACAGATCTGAACGGCTGTGTGATTGTATCCAGTGACGGGAAAAAATGTGCCGTTCAAACTATTCGTTAAAGTTTTTCCGAAACTGTCACTTGACTGCGGCCATTCTTGAAAGCATCATGATTTGGTGATATATTCACAGCAGAAAGTGGAAAATGGGGAATACTCAATGAGCAATATAATGAACTATTTTTCTTTTGAAAAAAGTATCCGGGCAGGGCAGCTTGAAGAGACTGTTTTTTTGTTTTACGGTCCCGAAAGGTTCCTCATCCGGCAGGCTGTGGAACTTCTGGCTGACCACTGTCTTTCCCCTGACAGCAGGGGTTTTAACTTTCTGCGGTTTGATGCCCGTGACATTGATGCCAGTCAATTGAGGGATGAGCTGAACTCACTGCCAATCTTCAGCGAGCACAGAGTAGTGGTAATAGAAAATGCAGGCGTTTTTTTGGCCTCAGGAAAGCAGCGGCATCACCGGGAGGAGGAATTGATTGCCGGTTATTTAGACAACCCCAATGAGGCCTGCTGTCTTATTTTTATTATGGAGGAAAAGCCGGACAGCCGGAAAAAGATATTTAAAAAAATAAAATCCTATGGTCGGGTAGTAGAGTTCCCTTTTTTGAGGCAAGGAGAACTGGCTCATTGGGTGAGGAGTAGTTTGGGGCAAATGGGCAGGAGGATAAATCCTGAAGCGTTAAATTACTTGACAGCCTGTACCGGAAATGACCTGTCTGTTGTGGAAAAGGAATTGGAAAAACTGGTTCTTTTTGTACCGGGTACTGAAGAGATTTCCCTGGATATGGTTCGTGCGACAATCAGCAAGACGGCAGGAACAGGCATTTTTGACCTTGTTGATGCAGTGGGAGAAAAAAATGTATCCCTGGCGGTAAACTTGTTAAGGGAAATGCTTATTGCCGGTGAGTCACCTGTATATATTCTCTATATGCTTGCCAGACAGTTCCGCCTTATTCTTGCTGTTAAGAGCCTGAAAAGCCAACGCATACCCGATAAACAGGTACAGTCAAGACTGTCCCTGCACCCTTATGTGTTAAAAAAAGTACTGCAGCAGGTAAAAAACTTTAACGAAAGGGACCTGAAAGAAGGGTTTAAATTCTTGTTGGAAGCTGATGTAGCCATGAAAAATTCCTACGCCGAACAGGGGTATTTGCTGGAAATGGCAGTATTGAAAATAAGCAGCTAAAATTCTTTAAAAAAGGGTCTGCTGCAATGAACAGCAGACCAATTGGGGGCAATATTAAAGATGGACTGTTATTAAGTTTGACTTAGTATTGTTTTGGCTGCTTCACTTGCTGCTGCTGTTTTTGCTGAAACTGCTGCTGTTGCTGCGATTCTCTCTGAATTTCCGATTGAGTTTTTGCTCCGCCAGGGTTTTGTTGAGCTATTTGGGAAGCTTGTTGTGCCTGTTGTTTATTTTTTTGCTGGCGCTGCTGTTGGTATTGATCCACTCTGATAATCCCTCCTTTCTCCTTTTAGTATTTCTTAGAGAAAGGAAAAGATGAGAGTTTATTTTTGGTACATAATGAAAAACCCTGCTAATGAAATAGCAGGATTTGTCTTAAACAACTTTATTTTTTATTCTTTTATGCAATCTTGATTTTTTTCGGGATGCAGCATTTTTATGAATTATTCCCTTGGAAACAAGCTTATCCAAATATGAAGAGGCATCTTTAAATGCAGCCTCGGCTTTTTCCATATCTTCTTCTGCAACCAGTCTTTCAAAGTTTTTTATGCGGGTTTTCATTGCACTCTTATACATTTTATTGCGTAGTCTAGCTTTTTCTGCTACCCGTGCTCTTTTTTCTGCAGATTTAATATTGGCCATGTGTTTCACCCCCTCATATTCAACTTGCCTCAAAGTGTTGTGTACTATGTACCAAGACAGCGTATATTTTACCACGTATGGATTAAAAACGCAACAGATGCAGTATTGAATCTAATACAAGTATATAGAATCAATTTTTTGGGAAATATAACGAATGAGTATTCACAAAGTATACAGGGAGGTGAAACAATGATCATCGGTACAATAGTCAGATTTATCGTGTCAGCCCTGGTACTGCTTTTAGTTGGCTGGTTGCTGCCCGGTATTAGTGTGAGCGGTTTTACGGGGGCACTTCTTGCAGCCGTTGTTATTGCTGTACTGGGATATGTTATTGAAACACTTCTTGGAGATAAAATTTCTCCCCAGAGAAGGGGACTTGTGGGTTTTGCCACTTCGGCCGTTGTAATATATCTGGCCCAGTTTATTGTTCCCAACTTTCTATCAGTTAATGTTATTGGAGCACTATTGGCTGCTTTAGTGATAGGAATTATTGATGCCATTGTTCCTACGGAATTAAGGTAAAAGTGACGGTATTAAGCTTACAAACGGTACCTTTAGGGGTGCCGTATTTTTTTCTTTTTTTGATTCTTACGCACGGACATATCCGGAGCAACTCTCGAATAGAATTCCAATATCTGTGCCTATTTTTAACAAAGGGTTTATCCGGGTGGTGTCTGAAGTTGCGTAAGATGACATTTGTCATTGGATATTGGCCGGGAAGTCGCAGGCGTCTTTTCGGCAGGTTGAAAATTTCTTTTTTCCTGGTTTGTCTTATGGGTTTCTTCGGCCTACTGGTTTTTTTGAACAGTGCTGATAAACAGGAGTCTTTGGCTGCTGGTAAAGGGGCCAATGCTGTTACTGCCGGGCTGCAGAAATTGGTTGGCCAGGTGTCTTTTTCAGATGACGAACTGAAGGGAATCCTCCAACAAGGAATGCCCATGTTGGAATTTAAGGAAGTGGAGTATATGTCCCCAATCAGGCTGGCAGCATCGGTACTCTCTGCTGTGACTACTGTTGACCTCGATGGACCTACAGGGCTGTTCAAATCCCAGATAAGCTATATGGAAGAATTGGAATTGGAGGCAGTAACCATTCCCATTGTTGACTCCCCTTCTTATTCCGAGAGTTTTGATAGTGTACCCGGCGATTCGGAGAACCAAATACCGGCTGACACCGGAGAATCAGGGGAAAGTACGGAAGTCGTTAATGAAAAACCGGGAGACCAAGAACAAAAGGTGCAAGGTTCAAGCGGGGACAACCCTTTAGTGGGGATTTATAACACCCATAATTCTGAAAACTATTCGGGGGAAGGTAAAGCCGCAAAAGTTGAAGGTCTAAACGGTGGTGTCGTCAGGGTTGCTGAAGTTTTGGAAAAAACCCTGAAGGAAACATATAACGTTCCCGCCGTAAGGAGCCTGCAGATTCACGATTATCCGGACTGGAATCTTTCTTACACCAAGTCAAAAGAAACTGGGAAAAGCCTCCTTTCCAAGCACCCGTCAATTCAGGTGCTGTTGGATATCCACCGGGATGCTGGGGTAAAAGAGAGACATACGGTGGAAATCAACGGTCGCAAAGCCGCAAAAGTCCTAATTATTGTAGGCAGCGCACAGAGGCTGGAAAACCCAAATTGGAAAAAGAACAAAGAGTTTGCTGAGAAAGTCGATGTCAAAATGGATGAGCTTTACCCAGGTCTCAGCCGGGGTGTCAGGGTGCAGTCGGGGAGATACAACCAGCACCTTCATCCTCGTGCCATTTTATTGGAAATGGGCAACGCAAAAAACTCCCTTGCTGAGGCTGAAGCGTCAGCGGAACTGATGGCCCACGTGCTAAGTGAGGTGTTGAAAGATTTAAGTGAAAAGAAACTTTAGCGTCAGGTATTAAACCTTCCAAAAGGGGGCAAAGGTAATAATAGGTATTTTTTTTCTAACCCCTTTGGGAGGTTTGCTAAAGTGAAGTACTGGCAGATTTTTTTTCTTCTTTTTTTGGTGCTGTTTATAGGTGTATATACGGCAGCCGACTCTTTGAATGAGCAGCTCAGCTGCCAAGCGGCTCCGGTAATTGATGTCCAGGTTGTAGAGGATAATGTGCAATTGTCTGTCCTAAATTCTTCCTGCTCTTTTAATATCCCCCCTGTTATCCGGAATCTTGCGGATCATCCCCAGGTTTACGAGATTTGGCAGAAAAGCAACCGGCTGTTGAAAAAATGGGCATGGGACCTGCGGGAAAAAGCTGTAGTATTTGGACAGGAGGTATATTCACTTGGACAAGTTATCTGGAATAACTTCCGGAATAAATTAGGCAGCGGAGAAGGCTAGGAGGTATTTCAAAACCAACTACGAATTTAATAATCAGCTGTTTTGGAAGGAGTCTTCTTCATGAGTGAGAAAACGGGGGTAGCAAGGGCCGCTGGTATTCTTATGGTATCCATGATTTTGTCCCGAATTCTTGGCTATTTGCGGGATGTTGTCATTTACGCGGAATTCGGTCAAAACCGGATTACGGATGCCTATAATGCGGCTTTCTCCATACCTGACTTTTTATACATGCTGCTGGTAGGTGGAGCATTAAGCTCCGCCTTTATTCCTGTCTTTGCCAGCTATCTCAGCACTGACAGGGAAGAGGAAGCCTGGGAAGTAGCCAGTATAATTTTTAACCTGATTATGACTTTAATGCTCCTGGGAATTTTAGTGGGAATGGTATTTACTCCCCAACTTATTGAGGTTTTAGTTCCCGGATTTTCACCTGAGTATACAGCCTTAACCGTAAAGCTCACTCGAATAATGTTTGCCCAGGCCTTGTTCATGGGGCTCAGCGGTCTGTGCATGGGTGTATTAAACGCCTATAAACACTTTTTAATGCCTGCAATAGGTTCAGTCCTTTATAATTTGACCATTGTGGTTTTGGGCTGGATTTTAGCTGTTGTTTTCGACCTGGGAATTATGGGGTTTTCAATAGGTGTTGTAGTCGGAGCCGTTGCCAATTTCTCCGTTCAAGTCCCCAAGCTGCTTCAGCTGGGTTTGCGCTACCGTTTTGCCTTTAATTTGCGCCATCCAGGTGTAAAGAAAATTTTTGCCCTGATGGGGCCGGTTCTCATAGGTCTGTCGGTTACCCAGTTTAACCTGTTTGTCAATCAGAATTTGGCCTCTACTCTGCCTGCCGGTATCGTTGCTGCCCTGCGGACCGGCCAGAGGATAATGCAGCTTCCCATCGGTATTTTCGCCGTTGCCGTGGCGGTGGCCATATTCCCAACCCTTACTGAGTATTCAGCAAAGAATGAAATGGATAATTTTAAAAGGACTATGTCCCTGGGGACCAGGTCTGTGATTTTCTTGACTCTCCCGGCTGCCGTAGGGCTGATTGTTCTGAGAGTCCCCATTGTGCGCCTTCTCTTTGAGCAGGGAGAATTCACTCACCAGGCAACCCTCGCTACTGCTCATGCTCTTTTATTTTACAGTATAGGATTGTTTGGGTATTCTGCCCAGCAGGTCTTGAACAGGACCTTTTATTCAATCCAGGACACAATTACCCCTGTTGTAGTAGGTGTGATGACAATTGTGATCAACCTGGTGCTTAACTTTACCCTGATTGGGCCTATGGGGCATGGGGGGCTGGCTTTAGCCTATTCAATTGCAGGCATTTTCAATATGGCAGCATTGCTCTATTTCCTGCGCAGGAAGATAGGCTCCATCAACGGCCGGATGTTTATCATTTCCTTCTTCCGAAGTCTTTCCGCCGCATTGCTTATGGGCGTTGCCGTTTACATTACCGCCGGTTTTTTCGAAAACAACTTTGATATGGCCAGGAAGGTTAACCAGCTTATCCAGGTAGTTACTGGAGTGGGAGTGGGTTTTGCTTTCTACATGTTATTGGCCTTACTGTTCAAGTCTGAGGAAGTCGCTCTTGCCTGGTCCATCTTTTCCCGCCGTTTCCACCGTAAACCCCGGGATACAGGGTCGTCTTGATAGCATCCTGGGCAGGATGCTATAATTAACCACAGAAAGAGAAGACGGAGGTTACAATGATTCAGGAGGAATATTCCCAAAATAGAATTCGCAACTTCTGTATAATTGCCCACATTGATCATGGAAAATCTACGCTGGCGGACCGTATCCTGGAATATACCGGTGTTTTGGAAGGGCGGGATATGAAAGAGCAGGTTCTTGACCAGATGGATATTGAAAGGGAGCGGGGCATTACCATAAAAATGACCGCAGTCCGCATTCCCTATAAAGGGAAAGACGGGAAAAACTACCTGCTGAATTTAATTGATACACCAGGACATGTAGATTTCGCTTATGAAGTATCCAGGAGCCTTGCCGCCTGCGAAGGAGCCCTGCTGGTTGTTGACGCCGCCCAGGGGATCGAAGCCCAGACCCTGGCCAACCTTTACCTTGCTCTAGACCATGACCTGGAGATAATTCCCGTTATCAATAAAATTGATCTGCCCAATGCTGACATTGATAGGGTGGTAAAAGAGATTGAAGATATTATCGGCATTGGCAGGGAAGACATCATCCTGGCATCTGCAAAAATGGGCCATGGGACAGAGGATATTTTGGAAGCACTGGTAAACCGTGTTCCGCCTCCTGTGGGGGATTCCACAGACCCTCTGCGTGCCCTGATATTTGATTCCGTTTTTGACAGCTACAGGGGTGCTGTACCTTTCGTCAGGATCGTTGACGGCATGATTGAAAAGGATATGCAGATTAAAATGATGTCTACGGGTAAAACTTTCGAGATTAATGAAGTGGGAATTTTTACGCCTGCTCCTAAGCCTGTGGACAGGCTCTCTGCTGGTGAGGTTGGTTACTTTACCGCCAGCGTAAAAAACGTTGCTGACACCCGGGTGGGGGATACAGTTACATTTGCCAAAAACCCTGCGGAAAAGCCTCTCCCGGGGTATAAAAAAGCAGTGCCCATGGTGTACTGCGGGTTGTTCCCCGTGGACACAAGGGACTATGAAGACCTGAAAGAGGCATTGGAAAAGCTGAGGTTAAATGATGCTTCCCTTGTCTGGGAAAAAGAGAATTCTGTTGCTTTGGGATTCGGTTTCAGGTGTGGTTTTCTGGGACTCCTGCATATGGAAATCGTCCAGGAGCGTCTGGAACGGGAGTACGATCTCAACTTGATTACGACAGCTCCCAGTGTTATCTACCGTGTGACCAAGACAAACGGCGAGGTATTGTATATCCACAATCCTACGGAACTTCCTCCGGCAACGGAATTGCAGAAAATGGAGGAACCCTATGTCAAAGCCACAATAATGGTTCCCAACGATTTTGTGGGTGCGGTGATGGATCTCGCCAACGAACGGCGGGGCCAGTTTCTCAATATGGAGTACCTGTCAGAGACCCGTGTAGTCCTGACTTATTACCTTCCCATGGGAGAAATCGTGTATGACTTTTTTGACTTGCTTAAATCAGTTACCCGTGGGTATGCTTCCCTTGATTATTCCATGGAGGGGTATTGGGAAGCTGACCTGGTGAAACTGGACATTTTGATTAACGGAGAGCCAGTGGATGCCCTTTCATTTATTATCCACAAGGAGAAAGCAATTGCCCGTGGTCGTGTCGTTGCGGAAAAGCTAAAAGAATTGATACCCCGCCAGCTTTTTGAGGTGCCCATTCAGGCGGCAATCGGCAACAAGATAGTTGCCCGGACCAACGTCCGTGCCATGCGGAAAAATGTCCTGGATAAATGCTACGGCGGTGATATTACAAGGAAGCGCAAGCTCCTGGAAAAGCAGAAAAAGGGGAAAAAGAGGATGAAGCAGGTGGGCAGTGTGGAAATCCCCCAGGAAGCCTTTATGGCGGTGCTGAGCAT
>LFTO01000053.1:0-3708 GCA_001513335.1 Clostridiales bacterium DTU086
TACTGCCACAATCATAAAACTGGCCAGTAATTTCTTAAAAATGCTCATCCTCTTTCCCTCCCTAACGCCCCAAAATATGCTGCCCAACAAACAACCTCATATTTCTTTCGTGAGCAGAATTTTTTAATATGCATATTACCAGACAAGAAAGTCCCGGACAAGGTAATTTCCGGCCAAACTGGTACAAATTGGCCGGAAACGGCCACCAGTGAACGCTAAGGGAGGCTGAACGGATGTTAATGGCAGATTATTGGGTGAAAATAGAGGGTAGCTTTTCTTTTCCTGGTGATTTTGCCTTAGGCTGGAGAAGGGTTAACGTATTCCGGCAGGGATAACCAGTTATATGGGGTAATACTGTGGTACAAAAAAAACAAGACTTCCAGAACGTCTGAAAGCCTTGACTGGTGGGCCATACAGGAATCGAACCTGTAGCCTTGTGATTAAGAGTCACCTGCTCTGCCAATTGAGCTAATGGCCCTTATGGCTGGGGTGGGAGGATTCGAACCTCCGCATCCAGGATCCAGAGTCCCGTGCCTTACCGCTTGGCTACACCCCACTATTTTAATGTGCCGGAAAAAACCCGGCCATAATATTTTAACCTCTGATACCATTCATGTCAAGGAAAAAGCATTATAAAGCTCCTGGTAATACGGGGAAACAAGGCAGAAGGTATCAAAATTATCCCTGCCCCGGAAAAGAACTATTTTTAACAGTTACTGCTTGCCTCCGACTCTTACTTTAACCTGGACTATTCTTTCCATTGGGACAGATTTTACAAAGGCATTCCTGTCAGAGGAAATTCTATCCAAGTCGATGTAAATGCCCTTTCCGGAAAAGTAACCTCTTTTTGGTGTTCTTGGGATGAAACACTTCCTGCTCCGGTTAAAACAATGAGCCTGGAAGAGATTACTGAGCGTACAATTAACAAGGTAGGCTTTTATCCCCTTTACGTTGTGGCCAATTCCGGTAGCAGCGGCTTCCCGAAAGGAAAGCTGGTCTATGCACTAAATTGTTTCTCCTGGCAATTTGACCCTGTCTCAGGAAACCCGGTGACATTTTACGGCGAAAAGATACCCTTGACGGAATTCAGGGTTTACAATCAGGAATTCAACCCTGTCCCAGCCCGTGAAAAAGAAGTCCCGGCTTTCGTTCCCAGCGCAAGAATAAGCGAAGAGGAAGCTGATGCTATTGCGGCAGAATTCTGCAAGAAACTGGGGTTTGACGAAATACTGACAAGAAGAGGATACAGGACTTAGACATTGGTTGTTTCATTGAAGCCCAACTGACCGGAAATTAGAACCCTGGGTATTAACCTTTACTCCGCTCAATAGCCACGCTGGCTCAGCATGAAACCAATTGTGATAAACGAAAACTAAAAGTGTTATACAGGCTGTTCCGCTAATATAAAGTTAAGGCGGGAATACCTCTTCTTGGCTTTCCCGCCCAACTAAATCTTGCTCTATCTTATGCCAATTTTGGAGTTTACACAGATTGTGGGATACACCAGCAAACATATTCCATTACCTATTCTGCATTGCAAAAATTTGGGCATCATGAGTTTTTAATTTATTCTCGATGCGCTCCAGCCGTTTCGTGTGGTCTTCTATTGTTTTAGTAATGAATTTGTATCCGTCAATCTTTGCTCCGTGCTCCTGCTCCATTTTAGTTACTGTTCTTTATAACGGTATTCCGCATCCTGAAGCCGCTTAGGAAAGCATATTGCCAACTATCTTAACCACGTTTTCAATATCCGCCCTGCTGACATCCTTATGAGCCACAAACCTTACCAGATGAGGCCCAAATCCTGTACAACCAACTCCACGGCTCGCGGCCTCCCTAACAAATTCAGCAGAATTTTTGCCGGTACCGGTAATATCAACTATTACGATGTTTGTCTGGACCTTTTTCAGGTCCACACTTAATCCGGGCAACTCGTTAAGGGACTCTGCCAGGTACCGGGCATTTTTATGGTCTTCTTCCAGACGGTCAACAAGCTTTAAGGCTTCCAAACCTGCAGCCGCCAAGAAACCAACTTGACGCATACCGCCCCCCAGGGCCTTCCTATATTTCCTGGCTTTACGGATAAACTCACTGCTGCCTGCCAGCATTGAACCGACAGGGGCAGATAATCCCTTGGACAGGGAGAACATTATTGAATCGCAGTACCTGGAAAAATCCCGGACATCACGGCCGGAAGCAACTGCAGCATTGAATATCCTGGCCCCGTCTAAGTGGACCTTGAGGCCCAGCTCATGTGCCGTATCGTATACTTTTTCCATCTCTTCCGGCACCATGATAGTTCCCCCGCCCCTGTTAAAGGTGTTTTCAAGACATACCAGGGTACATTCAGGGTAATGGAGGTCTTTTCCACGAAAAGCATTCCGCAGGGCATCTGCCGCTCCCTCTCCTAACAGGCCGGGAACAGTACGCAGCTGCACCCCTGCAAACATTGCCGGAGAGCCTACTTCATAATAAATGATATGGGCTTCCGGGTCTAAAAGCACCTCGTCGCCCCGGTTGGTATGAGTAAGAAGAGCCACCTGATTGCCCATAGTACCGCTGGGCAAAAACAAACCGGCCTCTTTACCCAAAAGCCGGGCAGCTTCACTCTCTAATTTGTTGACAGTAGGATCTTCTCCGTAAACGTCATCTCCTACTTCCGCTTCCGCCATTGCCCTCCGCATTTCGGGGGTGGGCTGGGTAACAGTATCGCTGCGTAAATCAATCATCCTATTCACTCCTATATCTGCTGCCATGAGCACTGGAATTAAGGGCTCCGGAAGTTGACTCAATCGAGGTGCCGTCCTTCGGCTTCCCTGTGAGCTGCTCCCTTTGTCCTCTATCTATCTATTCTAGCCTTTCCTGCGGGTTCCTGTCCATGAGTCAGCCATCGCCTTTTTTCTTACCGGGAAAATACGGTTTGGCTGCTCCCCGGAAAAGCTGAAAGGTATCCAGACCTTGAAAATAAGGTAGGATATCAGGGGTTATGTAGGCAGCTATGGGGGGCAGGACCGGTGAAAGACTGTCAAATATTCCCTTGCTTTTTGCCTGGGTCTGGTTGTAACCCTTACTCCCTTAGGTTTCCCCAATCAGCTTCAATATAGGCAATAATCAATTTTCCGGTTGTAACCTTTACTGCCTTAGGGGCAGCTGCGAGACTTCTAAGGAAAATGATGGTGAAATCAAGACTACGAAGGGTTTTGGGTATACTAATCCCCAGTAAACAGTGTTATGCCGAAAGCAGCACAGTCATTGAAAGAAATCCCTTGACATTCCCGGGCAAAGGGTCTATGCTTGGGAAAAATTAACTAAACCTATGAAAACAGTAGGAGATAAATGGAGGCTGAACAGGATGAGTCAGATAGCTCAAAATTTGACTGATCTGATAGGCAACACCCCTTTGCTGGAACTGGCAAACTACAACAGAAGTGTGGGCCTGGACGCCAGGCTGGTCGCCAAGCTGGAATACTTCAATCCTGCCGGAAGTGTTAAGGACAGGATCGGGTATGCAATGATCAAAGACGCTGAAGAAAAGGGCAAACTTTCAAAGGACACGGTGATAATCGAACCCACCAGCGGTAATACCGGCATTGCCCTTGCTTTTGTTGCCGCAGCAAGAGGTTACAGGCTGGTTCTTACCATGCCGGACACCATGAGCATGGAAAGAAGGAATCTTTTGAAAGCTTTGGGTGCGGAACTCGTCCTTAC
>LFTO01000053.1:3732-4861 GCA_001513335.1 Clostridiales bacterium DTU086
GAGATCCACCGGAAAACGACTGCCGAGGAGATCTGGAGAGATACTGAAGGTCAGGTTGATATAATTGTTGGCGGAGTTGGGACAGGGGGGACAATAACAGGCGTCGGAGAGGTGATCAAGTCCAGGAAAGAGAGCGTCAAGGTCATTGCTGTCGAACCTTTCGCCTCCCCGGTGCTTTCCGGAGGGAAGCCCGGTCCCCACAAGATCCAGGGTATCGGTGCAGGTTTTGTCCCTGAGGTGTTCAACAAGGACATCATTGATGAGATCATCCAGGTCAAGAATGAGGAAGCATTCGACACGGCACGTAAACTTGCCGGGACAGAGGGCCTTCTGGTAGGGATTTCTTCCGGCGCGGCAGCCTTTGCCGCCACCCGGGTAGGAAAGAGACCGGAGAACAAAGGCAAGATGATAGTGGTGATACTGCCCGATACGGGAGAGCGTTACCTGTCCACAGCCCTTTTCCAGGATTCTTGAATTTTTATCCAGGAAGCCCAGGCTACATGGCGGCAGAAGAAGCTTTCGGCTGTTGTAAACCATGTAGGTTTCAGTAATATTACCACCCTATAGATGATGCCCATGCTGTGCGTACACATAAGTAAAGGACCGGCCCCCATCAGCCGGTCCTTTACTTATGTTATCTTGCGGTTTTCGTTCAAAATTCCGGCTCAATTAAGCCGTAATTCCCGTCCTTCCGGGCATAAACCACATTAACTTCTTCAGTTTCCGCATTGCGGAAAACGAAGAAGCTGTGCCCAATCAGATTCATCTGCATAATAGCTTCATCCACGGGCATGGGTTTTATTGCAAATCTCTTGGTACGTACCACCTGAGGAATTTCCTCTTCAACAGTTTTTCTTTCGGGAACCAGGTCACGCACACTCTCGTTTTTCAGCTTGTAGTCGATCCGGGACTTGTACTTTTCAATCTGCCTTTCCATCTTGTCAATTACTTTGTCTATGGAAATGTACATATCCCCTGTTTCTTCCTCCCCACGGAGTACAATGCCATCCAGTGGTATTGTGACCTCCGCACGGTGCCGCTCGCCGTCTACCACGAGCTTCACCTGAGCCTCTTCGATGTTGTCAAAGTATTTCTCCACCTTACCAACCTTTTTTTCTACCCATTCCTT
>LFTO01000053.1:5000-11177 GCA_001513335.1 Clostridiales bacterium DTU086
GAAAAGTACCAAAACATTTTCATTCCCTCAGGAATCTATTAAAATAAAAACCCCAGCTTAAAGCTGAGGTTTTTGCCCTGTTAAACCAAAATCAATATTGATTTATAATTTAACAACATTAGCTGCCTGGGGACCTCTGGGTCCTTCAACAATTTCAAACTCAACATCTTGTCCCTCAGCTAATGTTTTAAATCCCTCTTCTTGGATTGCTGAGAAGTGGACAAACACATCATCCCCATCGTCTCTGGATATGAAGCCATATCCCTTTTCCTGGTTAAACCACTTTACCTTACCTTGCATTTAAAGCATTCCTCCTAAAAATCTTCTTGCTTGCATTGCTTGGAGTGCATTCAAGCTAACACATTCTAACACGTAATAGGTAACATGTCAAACTTTACATAAATTATCAGAGAGTCTGTGGATAATGTGGATAAACCTGTGAATAAAGACGGTCCCTTCATTTCAGGTGTGGATTATTCCGTGGGAGAAAAGTGGATACCTGTAGCCACAGTAGCCACATATACTTTTTCCGCACCTGCCTCCAGGAGCTCCCGTGTACACTCAGAAGCCGTACTGCCCGTAGTAAAAATATCATCCAGCAGCAGCACCCCTTTTCCTTTAACCCTGTCAACTGTATTTACAAAAAAGGCCTGCCTTAAATTTTCCTCTCTTTCCCGTTGAGATAAATGGGTCTGCGCCGGGGTATCAATTTTTTTCAAAAGGACATTGTGAGCGACAGGTTTTCGGATTTCTCGGGCCACTTCCCTGGCCAGGAGTTCCGCCTGGTTAAAACCTCTTGCCTGGAGCTTGTTTCCATGAAGGGGAACGGGTATGATAATATCTATGTCGTCAGTTTTTAACCTGGAACGAATCTTTAGTGCCAGCAGCCTTCCCAGAGGTTTTGCAGCATTTCTGTCTCCGCGGAATTTTAAGCTGTAGATGCCTTCTTTAAGCACCCCCCGGTAGGGCCCAACTGCCGCAGCCTTCAAAAAAGGAGGCTCCTCTTCGGAACATTTTACACATAACCCCTGGGTGGGGATATAACGGCCGCATTTATTGCACTGGAAGTAATTTTCATCCCAATAATCTATCTCTTTTTGGCAAATACAGCATAAACCCGAGTTCTTGCCGGGGCGCCTCCGGCTGCCGCAGAGCTGGCAGCTGGTAACGGCGGGAAGGACAAGCTCGGAAAGTTCTCTCAACCAACCCCCCAACATCAGCACCTTCCTCTTCTCTCTAAAATAAATTCGGCTTCAGGACGTAAAAAGCCCATTTCAAAAGCCTGCCTGTTCATCTTTTTTATTATATCCCTTGCCCTCTTCATTTCGCTGGTATATCTTGAACCTGCAAACCATACCTTTCCCGTTGGATAATCTCTGCTCCTCCCTGAACGCCCGGCCATTTGTATCAAGGCCGAGGAATCAAAAATTTTGTTTCTGTCAGCAAACAGGACAAGGACATTCACCCTGGGAAGAGTCAAGCCTCTCTCGCAAATTGTTGTTGTTACCAGAATTGGGTAGCTTCCTTTACGAAAAGCTGCCAGTTTTTCCTCACGGTTTCCGTCCCTGCTGTGACAAAACTGCACCCAACCGCCCTCAAAATTGTTAAAGGGAGGAAGTTTCAGGACCTTTTCCACCAACCTGGCAATCCGAAAACCCGTTTCTACAGTGGGGACAAAAATAAAAAGCTGGGCAAGGTCCCCCTCCAAAGTCTCATGGATAATATTTATTACACTTTCGGGAATCTTATCACCGGCTTCCATAAGGGGTAATCTTTTTTCGATGACTAATTCCGGCTCGGGAACGGGGTAACCGTGATACCTTGCGGGAATCCAGACACAGTCAAGTTCCCCCTTCTTATGGCGCTTCAACAGCTCTTCCGAAGGAGTGGCTGTCATGTATATTATTTTCCCACCTCTGGCCCTTGCCCGCATAATACCTGCCTGGAGCATAGGGCTGGTATTATAGGGATAGGCATCTATTTCATCAAGAATAACCAAGCCAAAGCTTGAGTAAAAACGCATTACCTGGTGGGTAGTAGACACAACAACTTCGGCCTCAGAAAACCTTTCCCTACTCGTTCCATGAAGGCAGACAACGGAAATACGGGGAAAAGCCCTTCGAATACGCACCACTATTTCTTCAACTGCATCTTTACGTGGTATGGCAAAGAGGACTTTCTGGCGGCGGCTTAGAGCCTCGGCAATAGCTCGAAAAGTAACTTCCGTTTTCCCGGCACCACAGGCAGCCCAGACAAGTTTTTCCCTCTGCTCCGGCTGGAGAACAAACTGCCGCAGTGCCCTGGATGCATTTTCCTGCGCAGGGCTTAAAGAGACAAGCATTTTCGGTTCAACCTGGCGTACAGGCAAACGGCTACGGTCCCACTGACCGGGGACGGCGTACAGGGACTGGCAGAAACGGGATTCCCCCATAGACAGGCAATTTTCGCAGTGGTAGCATGTGCCGCCGCAGGAGGCACATGCTACAGGCACCACACCGTCGCTCTGGCCGCACCGGGAACAGATAAATCTGTTTCTGCCCAGGGGCCTGATTGCCGGCAGGCGGACACATTTATTGTCTAAACACAATAAATGGAGGACATCTTCAGTTTCCACACCAAGGCGCAGTTTCTTAAAATACAGAAGTCTTTCAATCTCCGTCAGGAAAAGAATTCGCCCCCTGAGAACCTCTTCCATAACCGGTGCGTATTCAAAAATCCGGCGGTGGCCGTTAGAATCCACCGCTGCTTTTTTTATTTGAAAGACTTCGGCAGGTATCTTAAATTTCCTTGCCGCCCCTTTCAGTTCCCTGATTTTGCCCTCTAATAGTTGGTCCAGTGTACCGGCAGCAAAGGTCCCTTTACCGCCTCCTTCCCCGGAAATGCTTTCATATAAAGGGATTGCCTGGCCGGGCACAAGGGGACAAGTCAAAAGGTATATATCTTTATAACCCTGGGAAGAAAAAAACCCCACGTCCAAAGAAGGGTCATGAGTGTACCCAGCCCGATAATGGCTGCTTCCTGCAGCTATGTAAACACTGTATTTTAGACACCCTGTCAAGTGCATCACCTGCTGTTCAGCCAACCAGGATGTAATAATGGTAATATTCACCGGTAATGCCAGTAAATCCTTTAACCTTACATCAATAACAGGACTGGGAAAACAATTTACCCCTCCGGCGACTGGGGGCGTAAAAAAACCCCTTGAAAAAGGGGATACTAAGAAGCATCTCTTAAGTCAAAAACTCCGCAAATATTTTCCAGCTTCCTGTGCTGATAAAACTTTAAACTTCCGTGCTCACTTCTCGGTACAATATTAATCTCCGGGAAAAATCCTGCCAGACGCTCCACTATGGGCACGGTACTGTCAGTAGAGCCATCGTCTATTACCAGGATTCTAATTTCATCCCTGCAACGCCTGGCTTTCCTGCAAATATTTCTCAGTACCCCTTCGGCAATTTCCTCACTGTTTTCCAGAAAAACGAGGATAGTCTGTTCTCCACTTCTTGGCCTTCGCATTTCTGCAGCAGTAATCCCAGCCGCCAGAATAAGGAACAACAACAGGAACCCCCATAAAAGCCCAATGGTCAAGTTTACACACCTCCCGGGGATTCATCCTATGAAGCATCCCCGCAGGAGGTTATTCCCATTATTATGAAGGTCTCCATATTTGTTACAGACAAAAAAAATTGCCCTTCGGGCGTCTGGCGGCAACTACTCTGTAGGCTTCTATGTCCCATGCGTGCGAATTGTGAGCGGCGGCAAACAACCCTCGGCGAGTCCGCCGGTCAAAACCGGGAGGCACAGGCAGGACGCCTGGGCCAGCCCAATGAAGACAGGATGTCGCTTTTTGGGCGGCCCGGTTTGACCAAAGGAGGAGCCATAGAGTTGTCCGGCGCGAACTCCTGAGCAAGAATGGGGCAGCAGAAGCCTCCTGGTTCCGAAGCATAAGAAATCCGCCCTTCGGGCATCTGTAATTAGCGACTCTGAACGCTTCTACGCCCCATTCAAAGTTCATATTTTCAATTCCCTGCGAACCTGCCGTTGGATTTCAACTAACCGTTCCTGTGAATCAGCCTCTGTATATACGCGGAATATAGGTTCTGTACCGGAAGGCCGTATCAGGACCCAACTCCCATCTTCAGCCACAATTTTTGTACCGTCAATGTCAATTCTCTCTGCGGCTTCCTGACCGGCCAAACGGGAAGGGCTATATCCGGCAAGCTCACTGACTACCCGCTCCTTATCTTCCGGCGAAACAGAAACATCCAGGCGGGCACTGACCATCCTTCCATACTTGCTAAAAAGCTGCTCCTGAATTTCCGTCAGGGACCCCCCCATTACTGTAGCCATTTCAATAACGAGACAGGCGCCCAAAATGCCGTCTTTTTCCGGCACATGCCCCTTGATACTCATTCCGCCGCTTTCCTCCCCGCCCAGCAGAGCTCCGTGGTGGAGCAGCATTTGTCCTATGTACTTAAAGCCTACTTTCGTCTCTTCCAGTTCCAGACCATGGGTGCCGGCCACCCTGTCCAGCATATGTGTCGTCGCACAGGTACGAGCAACAAGCCCTTTTTCTTTCCTGTTTACGATTAAGTGTTCCAACAGCATGGGAAGTATTTCATTTGGGGTAAAAAACTTTCCGGTCCTGTCAATAATCCCAAAACGGTCAGCATCCCCGTCAAGAGCAATGCCCAAGTCTGCTCCCGTTTCCAGTACCTTTTCCCTCAACTGGGAAAGGTTGTTTTCCACCGGGTCAGGCATACTCCCCCCGAAAAAAGCATCACGGTAGTTGTGAATAGACTCCGACCGGCAGCCAAGACCCCCAAGGACGCTTTCCACATATCCCATACCCGCCCCGTACAGGGGGTCCACGATAATCTTCAGGCATTCCCCACGGATTTGCTCCTCATGGACTAAACTGAGCAGATGACGGGTATAATCCGCCAAAGGGTCTATTACGTGCCATAAGTCCTTTTTTCGGGCTTTCTCCTTGTCCATCCTTTTTATTTTCCCCGAAGCCAGGACAGTATTGCCGTTGGCTTCGATTACCTCCGTTTCCTCCGGCAGGGCAGGTCCTGCAAACTCAGGTATGAATTTAATGCCGTGATACTCCGGTGGATTGTGGCTAGCTGTAAGCATTACGGCACCTCTGGTCTTAAAGTGCCTTATGGAAAAAGCAGCTACAGGTGTAGGTACGGCATGCTCAGGCAAAAACACAGGTATGCCATTGCCGGTCAAAACTTCCGCTACCGCGGCTGCGAACTGTTCCGACAAGAACCTGTTGTCGAATCCCACAACAATGCCTTCTCCGTCTTTCTCAGTTCCATTAATATAGTCCGCTATTGCCTGGGCAACCACGCGGACATTTTCGAAGGTAAAGTCCTCGGCGATTATGCTCCTCCAACCGTCAGTTCCAAACTTTATTCCTGCCAAATTCACATTACCCCCTGTTTTTTAGTCTGCATTTTTTTATCAACAACAGCGGCCCCATTACCCGTCTGGAGGTTCGGGGTTATCAGTAATATCAATTGTCGTCCCCAATTTGTCCTCAGTAAGATCTACATACAGCTCCCCGTTAGAGGCAATCACTGCCAGAGGCACCTCATTTAAACTGGTTACTCCCCGCTGCTTCAGCTGATCAAGGAGCCATTTCTCATCCAGACCAATCTGGCGCAGGTTCTGGTGTATCACTTCACCATCCATAACAAGTTCAACGGAAACACCTTCATACTCACTGGGAATATTAAGATCTTTCCTGGTGACAGGTTTTGCCTGGGACTTGACCTGAACGCTCAATGCTCCCGTTGGCTCCAAAATGGCAAACTCCACGTCACCAATATCAAACACGCCCTTTTCCCTGAGCTGGACGAGAAGTTCATCTATATTATATTGCAACTTGTGAATATTATCTTCCAAAATTTTACCGTTATGAATTACAACTGTCGGCTCCCCGGCAATAACCTTCCTTAAAGCCCTGCTCTTCATGGAAACGTAACTGCCCAAAAAAGTTAGCAGTGCAAAAAGGGAAAGTCCGAGCATATTATAAAGTGTACTCCGGGGGCCAATGTCAGTGGCCAGCACAGCAGCAATACTGCCGAAAGTTATACCGTTTATATACTCAAAAAAAGTTAACTGGCCAATCTGCTGTTTGCCCAAAATACGGGCATAGATTAAAAT
>LFTO01000158.1:0-10570 GCA_001513335.1 Clostridiales bacterium DTU086
AAGGGCAAGGTATTGGTCGCCTTTGATGTTTTCAGAGCCACCTCAACGATAATAACTGTATTGGAAAAGAAGTGTGCCGGGGTTATTCCGGCGGTATCTGTGGAGGAAGCTTACGTTAAAGCCCGGGAGATGAACTCTAATGAGAATGTCCTTCTGGCCGGGGAACTTCACGGGATAAAGGTTCCCGGGATGGATTTTGGCAATTCCCCTGTAGAATACCTGGAAGCTGACATTGGCAATAAAATACTCATTTTATCAACCAGCAACGGTACTCATGCCATCAGAAACGCCCAGGGGGCCTCAAAGATAATCATTGGTGCTCTGTTAAATGCCCGGGCTGTTGCCTGGAAACTTATTGAAGAGGGCAGAGATGTGGTTTTTGGGTGTGCCGGAAGGTTAGGTGAGTTTTCACTGGAAGATTTTGTGGCTGCAGGTGCGGTAGCCCATTATATCAAGGAGAAAGTGCCCGGAGTTGAAAGTACTGACCCGGTTATGGCTGCTGAGGCCTGTTTTGTCAGCTGTCAGGAGGATTTAACTGATTTTTTGCGAGGGGGTAAGCACGGAAGGTACCTGGAAAAGATCGGTTTTGAAGAGGACATCTATTTCTGCACCCGGCTTAATGTGTCCAGGAGTGTTCCTGAATTCCGGAACGGAAAAATAAAGGTTTTCTAAAAGGATTTGCAAGAACCTATATTAAATACCGTCCCGGGGGAAAATAGGATTAAGGTATTTCCCGGGGCGGAGGTTGAAGATATTGCAGCAGGCAGCTGTAAGGAAATTCAAACATGAAAATAATCCATTTAAAGAATTAACGGCAAAATGGGATATCCCAGATGTTTACGCCCTTATCTCCCAGGAAATCGGGGGTCAATCGGGTCTTCTGGGAGAAGTATGCCGTTATCTTCTTTCTTCGCCGGGAAAAGGCATCAGGCCCCTCCTGGTCCTGATAAGCTCTGGTTTTGGGTCCTTGGAGAAGTCCTCATCCATAAAGCTTGCCGCTGCAATGGAGATGCTTCATATGGCTATGCTTGTGCATGACGACGTCCTTGATTGTTCAAAGCTGCGCAGGGGAATCCCCAGCATTAACAGCCGCTTTAATGATAACACAGCTATTTTGACTGGTGACTATTTGTTTGGAAAAGGGCTGGGACTGGTCAGTCAATTTGGAAAGGATGCCGTAGAGAGATTTGCGGATATAATAACCCAGTCAGTTGCAGGTGAGTTTAAGCAGGCAGAAAGGATTTTTAATCCTTATGTGGAAATAAAAGAATATTACGATATTATTTGCCAGAAAACCGCCATCTTTATGGCTACTTGCTGTGCAGTGGGCGGGCTTGCCTCCGGTTCTAGAGACGAAACGGTTGCCAACCTGGAATGCGTTGGCCGTAATTTGGGTATGGCTTTTCAAATAAAAGATGATGTTGCCGACTGGAGTACCGTGGAAAAAGACCTGGGTAAACCTGTTGTTCATGATCTGCGCCAGGGAGTTCTTACTCTTCCTGTACTCCTTGTATTAAAAATCAGCAGTAAAAAAGAAAAGATAAAAAACGTTATTTTGTCCAGGGACATTTCAGACCGGGAATTGTCCTTTATCCAACAGGAGATAAAGGTGACCGGGTGCCTGGAGATGTGCCTCCAAACTGCTGCCGGTTATATTGAAAAAGCTTTGGATTTACTTGTTGTTCTACCTGATAAACCTGCCAGGCAGGACCTGGATATGCTGCTTAATAATATTCTAGCCTTCTAATCCTTCTCCCATGATAAGCAATAAAAACAAATTTATCCATTGTATTTTTAGTGTTTTTGGTATACATTTTATAGTGAGTGAATATGACTTGCCCTATATCTTTTTTGAATAAACTGATTTTTGGGAAAAGTGTTTACCCTGGTAGCTGCCGGGGATGCTGAGAAAAACAACATAATGGAGGTGATATGGAGGTTTTTCCGGTGCTGCATGTAATGTCCGAGAGGAATTATAATGTACCTACTAGAAATATTTTATAAACTGCAGCAGGGAAAGAGAGAAAAATCTGGCAGAAAAAAAGAGAACGGAGGGGAAACGATGTGAGGGTTACTTTGGAACCGGTTCAAACAAGGGAATACAGTCCCATTAGAGAAGAAGTTTTTGCAATGCTGAGACAGGCTATATTAACAGGCAAACTGCAGCCTGGTGACAGACTGGTAGAACGGGAATTGGCAGAACAATTGGGTGTCAGCCGGACTCCTGTTCGAGAGGCTTTGAGAAAACTGGAGCTGGAGAATCTTGTAACACATATCCCCAGAAAAGGCGTTGTTGTTTCAGAGATATCCCGGAAAGATGTCATTGAAATTTTTGATATTCGTGCCAGCTTAGAAGGGTTGGCAGCCAGCCTGGCAGCCAAGAAGGCAACAAAAGAGGATCTGCAGAGCTTAAGAGATTTGATTCAGGAAATGGAAGTTGCAACAAGCAATAGGGACACGGAAGCACTCAATGATATCCATGATAATTTTCACAAAACACTCTGCGATATAGCCGACAGCCCCCGCCTGGTGCAAATGATTAATTCCCTTAGTGACTACATCAAACGCTTTACAAAAACCGGCTATTCTATTCCTGGCAGAAGCAGTGCAGCTATGCGGGAGCACAAGGAATTGTTGGAGGCGCTGGAAGCCAGGGACGCTGACCGTGCAGAGTCTATTGCGGGAGACCATGTTATGAATTCCAAGAATGTTGTTCTCAGGCAGTATGAAGAGGAATATCGTGGTTCAAGACTATATCAATCAAATGTTTAGCAATTATTCCTTTTTTCTTGAAATTTTGTAAAAACAAAAATCTGAATTGTCGAAATTATTTATGAAACCGGTACTATTAAATCGGTTTCTTTTTTATTTCTGCAGAACTTCAATCCCTATACTCTTTGAGAATTTGAGGCATATAGATAAGCTATGAAGACAATCATGGGAAGCCGGTGTGAAAATGAACTTTCCAAATCTCCTGATAATACTGGTGCTTATTTTAGGTATTATAGGAGGTTCTCATATAATTTCCGTTGCCGCAGGCATTCTAATTCTACTCCAGTTGGTAAGGATGGATACTTTTTTTCCTTTATTGGAGGACTGGGGTATTGAAATAGGACTTACCTTTTTGGTGATGGCTGTCCTTGTTCCTTTCGTATCGGGAAACGTTTCCAATTCCCAGGCCTTCCGCACTTGTTTTTCCCTTCCCGGGCTAATTGCCATTCTTAGCGGAATTCTGGCTACCAAGCTTAACTGTAAGGGATTGGAAATTCTCCAGGCTACTCCTTCAATTATGATTGGGATTGTATTAGGTTCAATTGTGGGGGTTGTTTTTTTCAGGGGAATACCTGTGGGGCCTCTAATGGCTGCAGGCATTGCTGCTGTGCTCCTCAAAATCTTTAATCTTTCCCCTTAGAGCCTTTTCTAACAGTTCAGGGGTTTATCCCTGAAGTCAAATAATGGTAATATACATGTAAGGAAACTTCTACTAATAAATTTCTCAGTTCAAAGTGCCAGCCAGACTTTGGGAGCGTTTGACCTTGTGTGCTGCAAGGGATATAATTCTCTCAAATGGCATTTGCCGGAAAAACAAGGGAGGTAAAGACATGGCGAAGAAATTAACACTGCCGGAGATACTACAGATGAAGCCTCAGGGCAGAAAAATCACTATGATGACAGCCTACGACTATACGACGGGGATGCTGGTGGAAAAGGCAGGAATAGATACCATCCTTGTTGGGGATTCCCTGGCAATGACTGTGCTGGGATATGACAGCACGGTATTTGTTACTATGGAGGAAATGCTTCACCATACCAGAGCCGTGAAAAGAGGTGCAAAAAATACTTTTATTATTGCGGACATGCCTTTCGGTTCCTATAATGCTTCCTGCGAGCAGGCTGTTATGAATGCCAGCCGATTTGTGCGGGAAGGGGGAGCAGATGCTGTAAAGCTTGAAGGAGGGGTTGTGGCTGCGGAAGTAACGGCTGCAGTTGTAAAAGGAGGAGTCCCCGTTCTGGGACATATCGGCCTTACTCCCCAAACCGTGACTCAGCTGGGTGGGTTTAAGGTTCAGGGTAAAACTGAGGAGGCTGCACGTCAGCTTATTGAGGATGCCAGGGCTTTGGAAGAGGCGGGGGCCTTCGGCGTTGTACTGGAGTGTATCCCCATGGGGCTGGCTGCGGAAATCACAAAGGCTGTGTCTATTCCCACAATAGGAATCGGTGCAGGCCCCTACTGCGACGGCCAGGTTCTAGTTTACAATGACGTGGTCGGTTTGTTTGATAAGTTTGTTCCCAAGTTTGTAAAGCAGTACGCCAAACTGGATGAAATTATCGTTACCGGCCTGGAAAAGTTCAGGGAAGAGGTACAGCAAGGGATTTTCCCCGATGAAGAACATTCTTTTAAAGGGTAGACCCTGCTTGCTCCTGAATTTTCTACAGGACATATCTAAGGCAAAGCTTTATGTAAATATTTTGGCACCTGATTTCATAAGTCTGCAGGTATTACTCCCCTACGGACAAGCTCGTACACCGTTACCGCCGGCAGAAGCCGTACAAGGCTTGTCGAAACAAGTCCCGCTGCGTAATAACTACAGACTTTGAAAAATAAGTGGTTCGCAAAAGTAAAAGAAGCAATTTTATGGTTTATCGACAGTCTCAGCAGGATATTTTTCCTGCTTGTTTTGTATCTAATTCTCCCAAATGCAGGATACTTATTTTAAGACTGCATTTGAATAAACAATTTGGAAAGGAGTATGACCATTGGCAGAAAAAAGTGAACTGGAACTCCTGGCAGAAAATCTGGTGTTGGAAAAAAAGAACGTATGGGATGAAATAGGGCCTATAGATAGAGAAGAAATAATTATGCTGGGGGAGGAATATAAGAGATTTTTGGATAAATCTAAGACTGAAAGGGAAGCAGCGGCTGTCCTTTCGGAAATGGCCTCCCAGAAGGGTTTTTTGCCCCTGGACAGCATAATATCCCGGGGCGGGCTGAAGCCCGGGGACAGGTTCTTTAAGGTCTTCCGGGAAAAGGTTGTCATTATGGGAATCATCGGGAAGCTTGGCCTTGCTTCCGGCCTGAAAATAATCGGGTCCCATATAGATTCCCCGAGACTTGATTTGAAGCCTAATCCTTTATATGAAAAAAGAGAATTGGCCTTGTTAAAAACCCACTATTACGGGGGGATAAAAAAATACCAGTGGACAGCTATGCCCCTGGCCCTCCACGGAACTGTTATTCTCAGGAGCGGTGAAAAGGTCTGCATCTGTATTGGAGAGCACAAGGGTGATCCGGTGCTGACTGTGACTGACCTGCTTCCTCATCTGTCAAAGGAACAGGGAAAACGGAAGTTGTTTGAAGGGATAAAGGGTGAAGAATTAAATATTCTGGTTGGAAGTGTACCCCTTCAAGGGGATTACAAGGAAAGAGTCAAACTGGCAGTTCTTAAACATCTTAATGATGCCTACGGTTTGGTGGAGGAGGATTTTTCTTCTGCTGAATTGGAAGCGGTTCCTGCAGGACCGGCCAGGGATGTAGGTTTGGACAGGGGGTTGATAGGAGCGTACGGCCAGGATGACCGGGTTTGTGCTTTTGCTTCGTATAAGGCATTGGAGCAGTTGGGCATGCCGCAAAGGACGGCTCTGGCACTGTTTATGGATAAGGAAGAGATCGGCAGCATGGGCAATACGGGAATGCAGAGCAGGGTGCTGGATATGGTCTTGGAGGATCTGTCGGCAGGTCTTTCCTCAACTATATCGCCAGTGAGGGTTCTCTATGATTCCGAGGCCTTATCAGCCGATGTAAGCCCCGGTATTGACCCTTCATGGGAAAGTGTCATGGATGATTTAAACTCCGCACGGATAGGCGGGGGTATATGCCTGACAAAATATACCGGGAGTCGTGGAAAGTCTGAAGCTAGCGATGCTAATGCTGAATTTGCGGCAAAGGTACGGAGGATATTTAATAAAAACAGGGTGATATGGCAGACTGGAGAACTGGGTAAGGTTGATGCGGGAGGCGGCGGTACAATCGCCCAATTCCTTGCCAACCTGAATATGGAAGTAATTGACTGCGGAATCCCGGTTCTTAGCATGCATTCTCCTTTTGAAATAACCAGTAAGGGAGACCTCTTAATGGGCTGCAGGGCTTACAGGGCTTTCTGGGAGAGCAGTTGATTTCACTTATCTCAGTTCGAGAAAACTCTCACTGAGACAGCTTTAAGGCGGATGCACAGGTTTGGGCAATGTATTTTGGCGCGCTGGCACGACCCCAAAGGGTTGCGCAAATACGCCAAGGCGTATTTGAATAAAGGGGAGATTAATGTGGAATTCATTGATGACACCCGACGTGTTATCGATGCAAGGGGTGGTTATTACCCGTCCCTGCTTGATGATATTAAAAACCGTCTTGCTCAAAGGGAACTTCCATACCTGGTCACTGTGGTGGACAACCCGGAAGACAGGGATTTGGTAGTAGGTGTAGCCAGGGAATTAAACCTTACTTATAAGGTTTACAGCGAAGAATCTAATTATTATATTCGCATTGATAAAGAAGAACTGCCTTCTCTCCCCAAGGAACTGGGGACTGATTTTACTCAGGTCATTCTGGTCACCTCTGACAGTCTTGGACGGGGCGAGCACTCTCTGGGGTGTGAACTGATGGATTGTTTTTTTTCGGAACTGCCTGACAGTGAAACTCTGCCCCAATCCATAATCTTCGTGAACACCGGAGTATTTCTTGTTTGTGAAGGGTCAATGGCCTTATGTGAGTTAATGGAGCTTGAAAAAAGGAACGTGAAAATTTTTGCCTGCGATCGGTCCCTGGATTTTTACGGCTTAAAGGAAAAGTTGTGTGTTGGCAAGCCGATAAAAACTTTTGTTATGGTAAATTATCTTACATCTGCGATTAAGGTGCTTACGCTAGGTTAGAAAGGGGGACTCCATGACTGGGATAGTAGTAGCCTGCGTTTTGGTACTTACTCTTGTAGGAGTGTATTTCTATCGCCAGTATGCTGCAGCCGTTTCTTCACTGCAAAGGAGGCAGGGGCAGGCTGATTTACCGGACTGCCTTGCAGGATTGGATGATACTGAAGTGGCAGCAGTTCTGGCGAAAAAGGTGGAAGATATGTCCCCTGCCCTGCTGCAGGAGACTGCACAATTTTTAACTTCCCAGGGACGTGCCCACGGGATTTTATCTCTGATGGACCATTCTTATTCTGAAGTGAGGAGCCAGGTGGCCGAACTGCTGGGCTATATTCCTCTCCCGGGAAGGGCAGGTGCGTTGGTTACTGCCCTGGGGGATAAGAGCGAAGCAGTGTGTCTCGCTGCAGGAGCATCCCTGATAAGAATCCAGGACCCTTCAACAGCGGTGCCTTTGGCGGAAGCCCTGAGCGCTCCCGGAAGGTTGCTGCCTGCCAGGGTAGCTGATGTGTTAGTTGCCCTGGGAGAAACAGCTGTCAGACCTCTTATAGATGAGTTAAAGTATGCGGGCAGCGAAGGCCAGCCGTTGATCTGCCAGGTTCTGGGGCAGATCGGGGATTCCAGGGCTGTTCCGGCATTAAGGGACATTTTAAGAGAATCACCTTACAAGGAGAGCAGAGCTGCGGCGGCTGAGTCACTGGGGAGTATCCCCGGTGAAGGCAATGAGGAGGCTTTAATTGAAGCTCTCAATGACCCTGACTGGGAAGTAAGGGCTAAGGCTGCCCAAGCCTTGGGGGAATTGGGTGGGCAGGAGGCAATCGCCGGCCTGACTGAAGCCCAGAAGGATGAAAACTGGAGTGTCCGTGCAATCGCCGAGGCAGCTCTCAAAAAACTGTCACCAGGTTCTGCCGGGGCACCTTCATGATTGACTGTAAATAGATGGCAGTTATTTGAGAACGGTAGGGACTAATTTATCGCCAATAATGAAATGACTTAATGGATTTGACTGCTTGGGCTAAGAGAGTGTTAGGGGGAAGAGATAATGGACAATTTTTCCGCATACGTAAGCAGCATTATAAATACAAAAAACTTTACCATTGACATTATCTTGGCGGCAACGACCCTTCTGGCGGCCTGGATAATCCTTTTCCTGGGCAGGAAGGTCACAGACAAGTTCCTGAGTGTCCCCGGGGGAGAGGGTGAAGAAGGACAGGAAGTCAACGTAAAACTGATTCAGACCCTGCGGATACTCATACATACTCTCTTAAAGTATGCAGTCTATATTGCGGCAGCTCTGGCTGTCCTCCACATTTTTGATGTAAGTATTTTTACGGTAGAAGATTTTAAGAGCGTTTCCGGCAAGCTTATTCAAGCCTTAATTATTATTGTAATTGCCAGGGCTGTATTGCGAATTGGCCGGGTCTTAGTGGAGAATTGGTTTGCCGGGGACAAGCAGACCCTCATGGATGAAAAAAGATCCAAAACCCTGGGTGCTCTCTTACTCAGTATTTTGCACTACACGGTCTATTTTATTGCCGGAATTACCGTGCTGCAGACCTTTGGAGTGCCGGCCAGTTCAATTATTGCCAGCGCAGGTATTGTTGGCCTGGCGGTGGGTTTTGGCGCGCAAAACCTGGTCAAGGATGTTATTTCGGGTTTCTTCATCCTGTTTGAGGACCAGTTTTCCGTTGGGGAATATGTTACTGTTGCAGGGATAACAGGTACTGTTGAGCAGTTAGGGTTAAGGTCGACGACGGTAAGAGAATGGACAGGCCACCTGTATACTATTCCCAACGGGGAAATTGGGATGGTAAAAAACTTTGACAGGGGGCCCATCCTGGCTTTGGTTACTGTTAGGATTGATTATTCTTTCGACATTGATAGTGCGATAGAGGTAATCAAAAGAACTCTGGAAAAAGTCTATCAGGAACAGGACAGTATTCTGGAAATGCCAACTATCTATGGTGTTGATTCATTAAGTGATTCCAGCGTGGACCTGTTGATTGGGGCAAACACCCGCCCCGGGGCCCAATGGGCTGTTCAAAGGGAACTGCGCAAGCGGATCAAGAAAGACCTGGATGCGGCCGGTATGCCTATCCCCTTCCCTACCCGGACCGTGTATTGCCGCAGGGAAGATGGGGATTATCAGGTTGTGGACAAGGGGTAAACTTTTTACTATTCTTTCCGAAGGCGGTGATCAAGGTGGATATAGTCCCAAAGTTCTATCTGGGGGATGTGGTGCAGACAAAGAAAAAACACCCCTGCGGAAGTGACAACTGGGAGGTAGTGAGGCTGGGGGCTGATATCCGCATTAAATGTTTAAACTGCGGGCGGCAGGTACTCCTCCCCAGGAGAAAATTTGAAAAAAGTGTAAAAAAAGTTCTCCAGCGCGGCGAGGAAGGGTAGACTTTTCTTGTTGCCCCAAACAACTTGTGCTATAATCTATGGGAGTATATCCCTGCTCCGTCAACAGGCGGGGCCATTAGTCCGAAGGGAGGTGAGCACATGCGCAGCTACGAAACATTGTTCATTGTTCGTCCCGGTCTTGATGAGGAAGCTACAAAAGCTGTAATTGAAAAATTTTCTGACCTGCTCAAAGAACAGGGTGCGAAAATCGACTCCGTTGAAGAGTGGGGTATGCGCAGGCTGGCTTACGAGATAAACAAGCTGAGGGAAGGATACTACGTTGTTATCAATTTCCAGGCTAAACCGGAAGCGGTTGCGGAATTGGAACGTGTATTCGGAATTAGCGGTGATATCCTCAGATATATCGTAGTCAACAGGGATGAAAAAGCGAGTTAGGAGGTGCCCCGGTGATCAATCGTGTTGTTCTTATAGGCAGGCTTACACGGGACCCTGAGCTGAGGTATACGGGAAATGGGGTGGCAGTGGCGACTTTTACGCTGGCAGTAGACCGTCCGTTTACAAACCAGCAGGGTGAAAGGGACACTGACTTTATTCGCATTGTTACCTGGCGCAAACTGGCAGAAATATGTGCCAACAACCTGGGGAAAGGCCGTCTGGTAGGCCTTGAAGGCCGCATCCAGGTCCGTTCCTATGAAACTCCGGAAGGGGAAAAACGGCAGGCTTTTGAAGTTGTTGCTGATAATGTCCGCTTTCTGGATTGGCCGAAAGACAAGCAGAGTACAGGCGCAGTGGATGATTTTCCATTTGATGACAGTGGCTTTGACCAGGGAGACAGTGATTTACCCTTTTAACACTATATAGACCTTACGAGGTGATAGATAAGGAGGCTTGAAATTTGCGTAGGGATAGAAGACGTTCTCGCAAAAGGGTCTGCAATTTTTGCGTGGATAAAGTTGAAGAAATAGATTACAAAGATGTAAACCGTTTGAAGAAATATATAACTGAGCGTGGGAAGATTCTTCCCAGGCGAATTTCCGGAAACTGCGCAAAGCACCAGAGAGAGCTCACGGTTGCAATCAAAAGGGCTAGAGTGGTTGCGCTCCTGCCCTTCACAGCAGAATAAACGGAAAGTACCCGGAGGGAGCGCAACCGCTCCCTCGTTGTGTGTCTGGATATTTTTTAGGAATAAATTGTTTTAGGCGGCAGAAATAAGATAGCATGTAAAGATATTTACGCAGGAAACCACCTGTAATTGACGAATAGCATCAGTAGGTTTGCTTAAAAC
>LFTO01000158.1:10591-15366 GCA_001513335.1 Clostridiales bacterium DTU086
ATAATTGAATGGTTGAAGGCAGAAATGGTGGGTTCAGTAGCCTCACTGTTAAGAAGTATGGTTAACGGCGGAGAAGACCTGATTGCCGATTGTTTAGCGGGAATAATCATGACAGCATACATTCTTGGAAAAAGAGTTGGAGTAGCTTATGTCAGGGTAGATCAAAGACTCAAAGAAAAAGTGGGCGCAGGTATTCGGGAAGGCCATCAAATTGAGGAATGGTACGGCGATTTATCTTCTCTCCTGAAGTATTTAGAGGGGAGAAAGAGGTGACCGAAGGGCCGGTGAAGGATAGTAACACTTCTTATTCTAATGTTGTTTTGAGTGGGATTTTAACGGTTATCATTGCTTTTTTCGGTTTGTTTTTTCCTTTTGTTTCTGATTTTTTTTGGGCGGCACCTATTGCGGTGCTGACTGCCAGGGACGGATTAAAACCGGGGATACTGGCAGTGGTGTTTTCTTTTGCTGCCCTTGCTTTTTTCGTTTCTCCTTATTGGGCAGCGGTTTCTGCTGTTCAATTCGGCAGTATTGGGCTTTTGCTGGGATATTTTTTGAGTAAAAAAAGTTCCTTTAAACGGATACTTCTTTTTACCGCAGTCCTATCCCTTGTTCTTACATGTCTGTTCTCGTTCTGGCCTTTGGTACAGGATAATGGATTGGCCGGCCTCACTGCTGACCTTTCCAGGAATACAGGCCGGATTATGAATATGTGGCAGGATATGGGGCTTTTAGAGAGCCTGGAACAGCAGGGGGTTTCCGCGGAAGAAGTAAAAGAGTCTTTTCAGACGGCAGTAAATTGGTTTATCAGGCTGCTGCCGGCAATACTTGTTTTTTCAGCTTTAGGGACGGCCTTTTTTAATTTTCTTGCCGCCCGGTGGGGACTAAAAAGGATGGGGTGCTCTCTTTCAGAGTTTCCTCCTTACACCCGCTGGTGGCTGCCCTGGTATTTATCCTGGGGTATTATTATCGGATTAGGATTGGCACTCCTGGGGGATTATGTTAGTATTAGAACGATTTTTACGGCAGGCGTTAACCTGGTTTTGATGCATATGCCTGCGGCCCTGGTTATAGGATTTTCCGTTTGTGCGTTTCTGGTAGGGAAAATACAGTCCAGGGTTATAAAAATTGTTCTCTTAATTGCAGGGGTCTTCTATCTTCCCCTGACAATAATAATCATGCTGTTGGTGGGAGTATTTGATCCCTTGTTTGATTTTAGAAAAATACATTTTAAGAGTGTTTAAGGGAGTGATGTCAATGAAGGTTATTTTGCAAAGTGAAGTGGAAAACCTGGGTAAAAACGGGGATGTTTTGGTGGTAGCCGATGGTTACGGCAGGAATTACCTTCTGCCCAAAGGGTTAGCTGTAAAAGCGACTCCCCAGAACCTGAAAAAGCTTGAGGCACTTATCAAGGCCAGGGAAGAGCAGAAAAAGGAAGAAATTGAAGCAGCAAGAGGTCTTGAAGCCAAAATCAATGAGATTACCGTTGTGATTCGGGCAAAAGCCGGTGATAAAGGCAAGCTGTTTGGGTCCGTGACCAACAGCGATATCGCTGCCCAGCTGGAAGAGCAGCATGGAATCGTGGTTGACAAGCGTAAAGTTGACCTCAAACAATCCATTAAAGAAACAGGTTTCTACACGGTAAATATAAAGCTGCATCCTGAAGTAAATGTAGGTTTGAAAGTATCTGTTGAACCGGAGCAGGACCAGAAAAAGCAGCCGGTGGAAAAGGCCGAAGAGGAACTTGAACAAAAAGAAGTTTTAGAGAAAACAGAAGTGGAAGAACAAGAAAAAACGGGAGAAGAGGAAGAATAGGCGGTTACTTTTAGTGGAAACGGGAAAGGGGACCGGGGATGAAGGGCTCAGAACAACATTATCAGGAAGATGCGATTGCACAGAACATACTTGAGACGGAACCCTCTATCAATGGAAAGGTAGTAGCCCTCTACAGCATCCTTTGTGATACTTACGGGACTGACCATTTGGTATTAAAGGCAAGCAAACTGGAGGCGCTTGAACTGCTTCGTTCCAGGAATCCTGCGGAACGGGTTCTCGGCCTCCAGCGGGTTATTTATGAGGATCCTACTTTGGATGAAATACCTGACGCTTCGGAAATTGAGGGTATTCTGGAGACAATCCAGGATAAAGTGGCAGATATTATTGCCCGCAGGCATGTTGAGGATGACCTTGAACAAAGAATCATGGAAAAAATGCAGCAGCGCCAGGATGAATATCTTGAAGAAATCAAGATGCAGGTGCTGAAAGAAAAGACCGCTTCCTCTGAAAATGCACAGACTCTCAAGCGGCTGGCTCTTCTGGAAAAGAAGGAGCGTACAAAGCTTACACGCTCGGTAATGGAGATCCTGCGTCCTCATTCCCTTGAAGAAATTGTGGGGCAGAAACGAGGAGTCAAGGCTCTCCTGTCGAAAATCGCTTCTCCTTTCCCCCAGCATATTTTAATTTACGGGCCTCCCGGAGTGGGGAAGACCAGTGCGGCCCGTTTGGCCCTGGAGGAAGCCAAAAAATATTCTGCTACACCCTTCAGACATGATGCTCCCTTTATTGAAGCCAATGGTGCTACTCTCCGCTGGGACAACCGGGAAGTGACCAACCCTCTCCTGGGTTCTGTCCATGACCCTATCTACCAGGGGGCAAAGCGTGAATTTGCTGAAACGGGAATTCCCGAGCCTAAGCTGGGTTTAGTGTCTGATGCCAACGGCGGGATCCTTTTTATTGATGAAATCGGCGAGATGGACCCTATTCTTTTGAACAAACTGATGAAGGTCCTGGAAGATAAAAGGGTAGAGTTTGAGTCATCTTATTACGACCCCTACGATGAACGTGTCCCCCAGTACATTAAGAAGCTTTTTGAAGAGGGGGCACCTGCTGATTTTGTACTTATCGGGGCTACAACAAGGGACCCTGAGGAGCTTAATCCTGCACTGCGTTCCAGGTGTGCGGAAGTGTTCTTTGAACCTTTGACACCGGCGGATATCCAGGATATTGTCCGCAGGGCTTCTGCCAAACTTAACGTGGGTATAGATCCCCGGGTGCCGGGAATAATCAGTGACTATGTGGTTGAAGGCCGCAAGGCAAACAATGTCCTTGCTGATGCGTACAGCCTGGCCCTTTACAAGGCCAAAGGAGACAGCAAAAACCTGACCATTTCCTGTGAAGACGTATATGAAGTAGTACAGAACTCCAGGCTGGTACCATATGTAACCCACAAGGTTGAGGATAATTATGAAGTAGGGCGTACCTTTGGATTAGGTGTTTCAGGGTATATGGGAAGCATTCTGGAAATTGAGGCCGTGGCATTCCCTTCGAAAAAAGAAGGGGAGGGACAGCTTCGTTTTAACGAAACTGCCGGCTCCATGGCCAAGGATTCTTTCTTTAACGCTGCCGCCGTTATCCGCAAGATAACGGGAGAAGAATTGGGAAACTATGACCTTCATGTAAATGTTGTTGGGGGTGCCAGGATTGACGGTCCCTCAGCCGGTTGTGCCATCATGGTGGCTATGATAAGTGCCATAACCCAAAACCCTCTTTTACAATCTGTAGCCATGACCGGAGAAATTTCTATCCAGGGAAAGATCAAACCGGTAGGTGGTATAACTGAAAAAATTTATGGTGCCAAACTGGCGGGGATGAAGACAGTTTTGATTCCTGAGGAGAATAAAACTGATATTCCCCCTGGCTTAACGGGAATTAAAGTAGTTCCTGTGGCAACTGTACAGGAAGTTATTTCTCACGTGGCAAAACTGCCTATACAGTATGCAGATGGATCGGGGGGAGTCTAAATGTATTCTATGGGCAAGGTGCCCCCTCAGAACATTGAAGCCGAACAAGCTGTACTGGGCTCTGTGCTCCTGGACAGTGAATCCTTGTATGCTGTATCTGAGATTCTGCACCCAGATGACTTTTATGAGAAAGCACACCGGCTGATTTATGAGGTTGTGCTTTTGCTGTCTGAAACGGGAAGTGCCATTGACCTGGTTACTGTAACCGAGGAACTCCGCCGCCAGGATAAGCTTGACGAGGTTGGTGGCCCCGCTTACATAGCTTCCATTGCAGGTTCCGTTCCTTCCTCCGCCAATGCGGCCTATTATGCCAATATTGTTGCTCAAAAGTCTACACTGCGTGCCCTTATTTCCGCTTCCGGGGAAATAGCCGCCAAATGCTTTGAGCAGGAAGAGGAAGTAGAGGACCTTCTGGACGAAGCGGAGCAGAAGATTTTCGGTATTGCCCAGAGGCGTTCCCGGGAAGGATTTATCCCTATAAAGAAGGTTCTTGAGGAGACCTTTGAGGCAATTGAACGTTTAAGCCAGCACAAGGGTGAAGTAACAGGAGTACCTACTTTTACTGACCTGGATAAACTTCTCAGCGGGCTGCAGAAAAGCGATTTAATAATCTGCGCTGCAAGGCCCGGTATGGGGAAGACCTCCTTCTGCTTGAATATAGCCCAAAATGCCGCTGTTAAACACGGAAAGTCTGTAGCTATTTTCAGCCTGGAAATGTCTAAAGAGCAGGTAGTCCAGAGGATGCTCTCCAGCCAGGCCATGATTGACCAGCAGAAACTGCGCACAGGGTATCTTAACGATAAGGATTGGGAAAACCTTGTAAAGGCAATGGGTGTACTGTCAGAGGTTCCTGTCTATATCGATGATACTCCCGCCCTGACTGCGATGCAGGTCCGGGCAAAGGCCCGGCGCTTGAAAGCCGAAAAGGGGCTGGACCTGGTAATTGTGGACTATCTCCAGCTGATGCAGGGACACAGG
>LFTO01000166.1 GCA_001513335.1 Clostridiales bacterium DTU086
AATTCCTCAGCCAGCAGCAAAATTTCCCTTTTTGTCAGCCCCGCTTCTTTCAAAGGACTAACAATTTTTTCCTCTTGAAGGGCTTTTAATCCGGGCCGGTAATCTGTGAGATCGCTGGCATTAGTACCGTCAATAATAAAGTGGAAATGGTTAACCCTGGCGATTTCTTTTAAAAGGCCAATTAACCGCTTTTTGCACACGTAACAGCGGTTGCCGGGATTAGAAGTAAATTCTGTGCAGTTTAGGATATTAAAATCAGCAAACATATGGGGAACGCCAAAACGCAGGGCAGTTTGTTCGGCATGTACCAGTTCGCTTTGTGGGAAAATGTCAGCCCTGGCGGTGACTGCCAGAACCTTTGTTTGGGCCTGGGCGGCCCCCTGCAGCAGCAGAGTGCTGTCTAAACCTCCGGAAAAGGCTATTATGGCACTGTCAATGCTTTTTAATTGCCGGAGCACCTGTTCCCATTTTAAATACATGAGGAAATCCTTTCCCTGAAATATATTCCATGAAAGTTGAAATAATAGTATTACATCCCTGATGCAGAGTCAATTAATACCGTTCCTCTTTTTTTGCAAAAAACTTCTGAATGGGGCCGGAATACGCAGGGAATTGAATCATTTTGTTGAACCTTAAAGGGCTGGAAAAAAACTGGCCAGAGAGGTGCTAAGATTGCAAGTCGATACTATAGTAAATTTGGTTGAACTCTATCCTGCTTACAGCCTACTTATCTGCGGCGGTCTCCTGCTGTTAGCCTTTTTTTTGTTGCTGCTTTTATTCATCAAAGTAAGCAGGCTGAATAAAAAATATGTTAAGCTTGCTGCGGCCGAAAACGATAATCAGGGGACAGGCGTACCTGGTGAAGATTTAGGCCTGGGAGACTATAATCGTAATCTGGAATTCCTGGAAAAAAAGTTTTCTACAGCGCTGCAGCATGTTGCCATGGTGCGTTTTGATGCTTTTGAACGGGTAGGAAATGGTCTCAGTTTTGCTCTGGCCGTCCTTGACGACCGGGGTGACGGTTTTGTTGTCAGTTCTCTCTTCGGAGGAGAGAATACCCGCACTTACGCCAAAGTAATTGTTGATGGAAAACCTTCACACCCCCTCAGTCCCGAGGAAAAAGAGGCTATAGCCAAAGCCATGGATTTTTAGATTTTGGTCTCGCCCTTTCTTGGTCCCTGTGGCAGTCCTGGAAAAGTGATAAATAATTTTCAAAAGGGAAAAACTAACGGGGATAACAATAGTATTGGAGGGTTTTGACAATGGAAAGGGTTATTGCCGTAGACGAGGACTTAAAAGGATTAAAAGAAGCCCTTGCTTCCCAGGGATATGATATCGTTGGATTGGATAAAGAGGAAATGAAAAGGGCAGATGCGGTGGTAATAACAGGGATGGATAAAAACATGATGATGATGGAGGACATAAAAACAAAGGTGCCTGTTATCAGTGCCGAGGGTAAAACCAGTGAAGAGATAGTGAAGGACATCAACAATTTTTTCAAAACAGTACATTAAATTGCTTCAACTGCTTTCGCTTACTTACGGAATTCCCAAGCATTTTTTATGAAGGCCGCATGTGTTGTGGAGCGGGACTTGTTTTGCTTAAGCCTTGAGCGGCTTTGCCGGCGGTAACGGCGTGCAAGCTTG
>LFTO01000037.1 GCA_001513335.1 Clostridiales bacterium DTU086
TCTTTGAGAAAGTTCCAAGCATTCTTTTTGAAAGGCCGCATGTGTTGTGCAGCGGGACTTGTAAGCCTTGAGCGGCTTTGCCGGCGGTAACGGCGTGCAAGCTTGTCCGTAGCGGAACAGGACATGCGGCCTTATGCAATCAGGTGCGTTAACATTTACATGTCTTCTCGAATGGCTGATGAGCTTGCTAATTTTTGCCGCCCCTTCCGGCGTCCAAGGTTTTCCTTCTCCTGTGAAAGGCCCCTGCTCCTTGAACCGAGCTTTTGCAGGCTAACCTTCCTGTTTCGAGTTGCGGATTTCCTCAATGATATCTTCCTCAACTCCCGGCAAAGTTCCCAGCACCAGGTTGGCAATATTATGGGAATGGTCGCCAATCCTCTCCAAATTGCTGATAATATCCAGGAAAACAACCCCTGAAGCAGGGTAACACAAACCAGCATTTATCCGGTTAATGTGGCTGTTGCGCAGCTGTTTCTCCATACAGTCAATCCGGCTTTCCCTCTGTACGATTTCCCGGGACTGCTCCCGGTCTTCATGCTCCAGAGCATAAATAGCTTTCTCAAAGGTCTCCAGCACATATTCTTGCATTACCCCCAACTCCTCGATGGCACGGTCACTGAAAGGAAGGTTTCCCTCAATTCGCCTGTTGGCCAGGTTGGCAATATTCTCCGCATGGTCCCCTACCCGCTCAAAATCATTAAGTGCATTAAGGAGGCCGGCATGCTTGTCCGACAGCTCGGGAGTCATGGAATGCTGGGCGGCTTTGGCCAGATAAAAAGCTACATCTTTCTCCAGCCCGTCAATTAGGTCCTCATATTCCAGTACCTGTTTGACCAAGGACTCATCTTTTTCAAAAAAGGCTTGCATGGCGTACTTAAGGTTATCCCTGCAGAAATTGGCCATACGGATAATTTCTTTAGTTGCCAGGGAAAGAGCGATGCTGGGACTTTTGAGGACCCGGTCATCCAGGTATACAGGGCCGAAACGGACAATCTCCTCTTCTCCGGGAACGAGGTTGATCACCAGTTTTTCAAGAACACCTACCAGGGGAAGGAAAAGAAGAGTGTTCAGGGTGTTGAAAGCCGTATGGGCATTGGCAATCTGCCGGGCAACGTCCCCGTCGGGAGACACTAAAAGCACCAATTCCTTAAACAGGGGGAGCAATAAAAGGAAAATAATGGTCCCACAGACATTGAAAGTAATATGTGCCACCGCCGCCCTCCGTGCAGACAATTTGGTTCCTAAACTGGCAATCAGGGCAGTAATACAGGTTCCGATATTGTCCCCGAAGAGGACCGGGATGGCAGCATCAAGAGGAACAAGCCCCTGGCTGGCCAGGGCGATTAAAATACCAATGGTGGCACTGCTGCTTTGAATCAGCATAGTCATTAACATTCCGATAACAACACCAAAAACCGGTACAGTTGCAAATGCTGCAATAAACTCCCTTACCCCCTGGTGGGTTCTTAAAGGTGCCATTGCATCTGACATAATGTCCAGGCCGAGGAAAAGAATCCCAAAACCTAAAATGAATTGCCCTATATATATATATTTCTTTTGTTTGGAAAAGAAGTAGAAGGCAAAACCAATGAAAATAATCGGCATGATGTAATCGGAAAGCTTAAAAGCGATAAGCTGGGCGGTAATGGTAGTGCCGATGTTGGCCCCCATGATAACCCCAATTGCCTGGCGGAGGGTCAAGAGTCCTGCATTTACAAAACCTACCACCATCACGGTAGTAGCACTGCTGCTCTGAATAATGGCAGTAACTGCCGCACCGATGAGAACTCCCTTAACAGGGGTACCGGCAACAACCTCCAGGAACTTGCGCATCCTGTCACCCGCAAATTTCTCGAGGCCGTCACCCATGGTTTTCATGCCGTACAAGAAGAGGGCAAGTCCACCTAAAAGTGTCATGACTACTAGCACATCATTTACGCTCCCTCAAAAGCCAATTTTCCCCGCATTATATATCACACTTCGACATTATATCACAGAAATGTCTAAAAACACGAAACCCCAAAAAACAGGATTTTTCATGGAAACTGCAAAAAAGAATGTCCTGCGGCCCCTGTTCAAGGCCATGCGAGGACATACACATTGTTACATATTTCTCCCACTGGACAGCAAACGATACAGTAAAAAATGCCCCCCTGCTGCGCCCGTTATTGGGTTAATACCAGTTGGTTCACTTCAACCATTGTTTGGAGATCATGAGCTTTAATCATCCTCCCGGAAGTGGTATAAAGGATATCCCCAATATAGAGTACCCTCTCTACATTCTTATCACTGTGATACCAGCTGTGTCCGGATTTCAACAGGTCCTCACCGGAGAGGTGAGTTATTTTTCCCCGCAGGGAAAAGCCTTTCTCGATGCTGAATGAGTAGACGTACGCTCCCTGGAAAACAAATTCACCGTAAGCAGTTGCCCCTGCCTTGTCTCCTTTGACCTCCATAACGGTAACAGGGAAGGCCAAAAGGCCTTTATCCTTATCAAACAGCAGGGCTTTATGGTCATGAAGGAGGGGAGAATCTGTCCCTCTGTCCCCAATTACCGTTTTGAACTTTTCAACAGGACGGGTCACATCTGAAACATCAAAAAGGGCTATTTTCATCCCCTGGTAATAAGCCGTACTCCCCTCATTGCCGTTCCAGTCAGTCCATTTTTCCTCCACAGTATCCTTGCCGAAACCCAGAACATGGTTATTGTCCACAGGATGCAGGTAATCGCTGTATCCCGGTATTTTAAGGGCGCCTAAAACTCTGGGTGTCCTGGGGCTGCTCATATCAATAACAAAAAAGGGGTCCACCTTTTTGAAGGTAACAAGGTAAGCCCGGTCGCCAACAAATCTGGCGGAATAAATCCTCTCCCCCGGGGCTATGTTTTCCAGTTTACCAATGATATTCATTCCGCCGTCCAAAACATAAATGTTGTTTTTAGACGTGCCTTCATCCTGGCGCCAGATGTCCCCTGTGGTAGTGGCAGCACGGAAGTAACCCTTGTAGGCATCCATGGAAAACTGGTTCAGGATTCTCCCCGGGACTTTCCCCGCAGCTTTGTAGGAAACATTCCCTTCACTGAGAGCAAACTTGTAGATACTGGTATTGGCTTCCGCCGGCAGAATAGCTCCCTTTCCTCCCTTTAACAGGGGGCTGGGCCTTTGATACCGGGTAATGGCTGTGTAAAGAGCGCTCTGGGAAACATAAATTTCCTCCCCTGAACCCAGGTAAGAAGAAACATCTGCATTTTTAGCCGGCTGGTTCAGGTCAAGGCCGGCAATCAGCAAATAGCTGGGAGTAGAACAATCAGGGAAATAGCGAATTTTGTCCAGGCCGATCTCGGTATAATCTCCCCCTGATGCCGAATCCCTGTATCCCGGAAGGTCTGGGCGGCTCCCCTCCATGATATAGTAGCGGTCAATATGCTTGTTGGCGGCAAGGTAAAGGAAGGATCCTACTTTGCGGGAAGACAGGTAGTTACCGTCTAACTCCAGCTCCCGGACATTTTTTATACTGTTTTTGTCTGTGATGTCATATACAATTACCTTAACAAAGGGCTGATAGCGGGCAGGGGGTGGATAAATCTCTGCCCCGGGTCTTGTCGGGGCGTAATCATAAGTCCTGCCTGAAACGCTGGCGATAACTACAAGGAAGGCATCGTCCACATAGAGCTCCGAGGGAGTACAATTTTCACTGAAGGAAATAACCTTGTGGACCTTCATTTCCCGGGCAGGATAAGCCCTGCTGATTACCAAACGGTTGCTGCAAACCTGATATATGTATTCACCGTCCGTTTTAACGATATCCCCTTCATCAACGCCTTCCACCTGCACATTGGTCCCTGAATATTCCTTACTGGCTTGACTCGCGGCTTTGTCCCCCTGCTGGGGGCTCGCACCGGCTGACGGAATAATAGAATCTGCTGTTTCGCCGGTTCTAAAAATTAAACGTTGGTTTTCCCCTTCCATTCGGGAAAGCAGGGACTCCAGTTTCTCCAGAGAACCAACTACAGGCAGAGGCTCTGTATTCAAAGAAGCAGAATCCTCTGCTTTTCCTGAAAACGGAAAAGCGGCTATAACTAAAACAAGAAAGAGAAGGCCCAAGTATGTCCAACTTTTCTTCACATTTATCACCTCCTACCACCTTTGACGCAGGAAGTGCCTCTTTTGTTGCAGTACTTGGGAATCTTTCCTGAAAATATTTCCCAGGTATGTTTCAGTCTGAAGAATGACCTGGTCACGATACTGGCTGATTTCTGCAGCTGCAGTAAAATTGTCAGGGGAAAAACCTGCGTTTTCCCACATCTCCCGGCGGGTAGATTCCATGGATTTTCTCCTGGCCGCAAGGATTTTTCCTCTTCTTTCAGCTGTTCCTTTAGTACAGCATTAGTATGCTCCAAATAAATTTCTTCCTCCTGAAAAATCCTCCTGTAATCGCCCATTCAGCAACCCCTTTTTCCCAAAACTGTTCTTTTCTTACTACAATGCGTAACACATGAATGATATTGTGTGTATGTTTTCCTGTCAGCTTAATTTTTGTGGACTGCTTTTGCATACTTCATAATCCGGTGCCTTGCAAAAGGCATCACTATTCAGCTGTCCCTGAACAGGGCTCTGCTCAAGATTCTTCATACTTTCGCAGAAACCTTACCAGAGGGTACCCCAAAGCAAAAACAACAACCGCCTCGCTGGCACCTATACTTAAAACTGTTGCCCAGTAAGGCAGGTTAGCCAGGGCATGAAGGTAAATGCTGATTATAAAGGCGTTGAGGACTACCGGAAACAGGTAGGCTGCAAAACTGTGCCTGAAACGGTAAGTCAAATAAGCTGCTGCCAGGCTTGTAAGGCTGCCGAAAACAATATCAGCCAAACCGAATCCGCCAAAAATATTGGCCAGCAATACACCGATAAAAATCCCCGGAATTGCCTCCTTATATACAATTGGCAGCACCGTAAGGGCTTCGGCTACCCGAAGCTGTATCGCCCCATAGCTAATCGGCTGCAGGGCAATACACAGCACCGTATAAATTGCCGCAATCAAAGCCCCCCGTACCAAATCTTTCATATACACCAGCCCCCAAAGGAAAAAGATTTCAGGTCAGGCTGTAAAGATTACAGCTCTACAAAAAAAGGTCACAATTTACTCTTTTTCATCCACATTGGGTCCAAGTACACGGATATTTTCTCTTCGCTCCGTAAACCCCTCAGCATCAAGGTACTCCAACAGGGGAATTACGAATTTCCTGGAACTCTTCAGAAGGTCCCTTGCCTGGGTCCTGGTAATACTGCCGTAGGTTTCAATATATTCCCTAATCAGCTTTTTTGCTGACCTGACAGCATCCGCATGAAAATAAAGGTCTTCAGAGACACGGACAATTTTCCCTGCATCTTCCAGGGACTGGCGGATTTTTTCACCTTCCCCCGGGTTGAAGAAAAAAAGCTCTTTGGAAATTAGAGACCAAAGAAGCGGCTGAAAGGGATTAGCTAAAAGCCTTTCTTCAATTTGTCTTGCCTTAATCTTTTGTTTATCTCCCAAACAGGCACCCCCCTCCCTTTTTCACCTTTCATGGCTTTTCCCCATTGTCCTGCCAGCAAATGAACTGCCCCATTGGCTCCATCAACCGGCAGTTCACTCAAAAAGATTCCCAGCAAGTCTTCCGGGACGGCATGTGTTTTTTTCTGTACACTCTGGTCTGTCCTACATCCCTATTTTGAGCTATTTACTAATATTTCCAGGGTCTTCCGGAATGACAATCCAGGCGATGATATAAGCCAATACTCCCGACAGACCAAGGAAAACCAGTACGATCAATATTAATCTAACAAGGGTAGGATCAATATCCAGGTACTCTCCAATTCCTCCGCATACCCCAGCTATCATTCTATTGGAACGTGACCGGTAAAGCTTGTTCCCCATGACCAGCCTCCCCTTCTCTGGCTTCTCCTGAAAAATTACCGGTATTTGCAATCCAACAATCATTCTCCCAACAATAACAATTTATGCCTCAAGCAGTCCCAATGGGCACTGTTGATTGTAAATTTTCCCTGCGGGAAATTTAAACGATTCCCTTTCTGCCATATTACCATTAGTTGCCGTAGTTGTACACACAACCCTATGATGTCTTTTTTCCCCCTTCGGGCAGGGGAATGAAGTGGACAGAGGGCCGGCGCTGTGACGGTTGGGGATATAGTTCCATTAATTCATAGATACTGCCGGGCATGTCTGTGGTAACATTGAAACCGAATCTGGAGATAATGTCGTATGTTATCGGAAAATCGTGAGTCCAGCGCCCCTGGGTAAGCAGGTCAGCCACTTCTTCAGCCATATCCTCTTCCATCTTGTTCTCCAACAGTGAAATAACAAAATTCCGCACCTGCTCCATAGCCTTGGAAGCTATGTCTGCCAAAATAAGAGTCTGGTCATCCACTCTGTCGGGGTTCTTCTGGGCAACAGCCCGGAGGATAGACACAGCAGGATAATTACCCAGCTGCGGGTCAACAGGTCCCAGCACTGCATTTTCATCCATTACAATCTGATCGGCCGCCAGGGCAATCATCGTTCCGCCGGACATGGCATAGTGAGGGACGAAGACAGTCACTTTTGCCGGGTGCTTCTTTAATGCCCGGGCAATCTGCTCCGCAGCCAGTACCAATCCCCCGGGACTATGAAGGATCAGATCTATAGGTACGTCATCCGGGGTAAGGCGTATTGCCCTGAGAATATGTTCTGAGTCATCAACATCAATGTGCCTTGAAATGGGGAGGCCCAACAGGCTGATTATTTCCTGCCTGTGAATCAGTGTGATCACTCTTGACTTTCTTCGGGACTGGATTTGTTTGAGGAGCCTGTTGCGGTGCCCTTCAAGCTGGCGCTGCTTCCAAACCGGGGCCAATCCGGCAAATATTAACAATAACCAAAAAAGGCCGAAAACATCCATACAAGAACAACTCTTTCCGTTTTTTTTAGTTTGTATTTAACAAGGGATAAAAATACCTCCTTCTCCACAATATTAAACAGGACAAATTGCCCTGCGGGCAACTGGCAGCAACGATTCCTCTGAAGGCTTCTGAGCACCCCAAGGGGTACACCTGATTTCTAAGAGCCCTGCGAAAGGCACGCCCAATCTCCAAGTGATGAGGCGCTATGAGATTTGCTGAGGCGATAAGGGCGCCCCTTGTCCTGCGTGGGATTAGTGGGCAGCGGCAAACAACTCCTGGTCAGCACAGAGATAAACCGGGAGGCACAGGCAAATTGAGCACTGATGTAAGGCAGTCCCAATCCTTTACGGATCTACCATTTATTGTGGAGCATGACTTGTTTCCACAATATCTGCCTTTGCCGCCGCCAACGCCGTGAGAGCTTGAAGCCTAATTCCTCTATAGACAAAAAAGCCCCCGGAAATTCCAGAGGTCTTTTCACTTTTGCCTATTTAACACCGTTCTGCAGATAGGGATTTGCATCCCTTATGGGATCAAGAGGGACTCCCACCTGTGTGCCTTCAGGAAGGGACTCCACTTTGTCCCCCTCAATTAGAATTTGCACAGCCTTGATGTCGGAAAATTGACCCAGAGTTAGGAGAATTGATTTTACAAACAAAGACTCAGCAGTAGTCCCGCCCCCATAACCTATTGCTTGTTCTGACAAATCCACAGTGGCTAAACCTTTTTCAATTTTCAGGTTNNGGAATGGAGTCTCCTGTTTCAGAGGCATATGTAACGGGTACCATATAAAGGCCGCTGGAGTCCACATAGTAAACCACATATTTGTTTTCCGTATAACCGCTGCCGGAATAATTTACCCAACTGTGCTTCAGCATTTGCCCCATGGGGATTCCATGAATTTCATCAATAATTTTTCCATCAATAAGGACTTGGACAGTATCGACACCGGGAATGCTCCCCATGGTCAGGCACAAGGACTTCACTGCCTTTGAGGTCTCCTTGCTGTTGCTCAGCTTGTTAAATTCTTTGGTAAAATCTATAAATGCCGTTCCGTCGCTCACATAACAGTCTTTTAGCCGGGTCCCTTTAGGAATAGTCCGAAACAAGTACTCCGTTTTAGGCCCTTCCAACAGAATCTCTGCTGCCGTTCTTACCGGCTCGTCTCCTTTATTTAACGGATATGTAATAGGCACCATATAGCCGTTACAGGTGGAAAAATACACTGTCAGCTTACTTAAAGTTGAACTCTCTGCCTCATGGGCCCGAGCTCTTTTATCCAGTTTTGTATGTGGATCGCCGCTGCAGCCGGTAAACATGAAAGCTCCAAACAGCACCAGGACTATAAGGAGATATAAATTAAATTGCTTATAGCTGTTGAGTTTTCGTTTTAAAGTTGCCAGGATATGCCCCCCCTTTGCGACCAATATTATCCATATTAAGGTTAAATTCTATGGTTTGCGTCAAAATCCTGCAAATATTTGATTTTTTTGACCCTTAAAATGACTTTCTATTAAATGCTCCCATTCCCAACCGCGCTATTATAGCTGCAAGGATGGGGAGACCGGCGTAGCCGAAAAGTGGATAAAAGGTAGCTACCATATTTGTAAACCCAATGGGCGCAAAGGGTAATGCCGCAATCAGAATCACAAGGCCAACCAATTGACCGTTCCAACCTGCTGCCTGGGAAACCCTCTTGGCCAGCCCGTATCCATCAGCTATAGCAGTAGTTAATAAAGCCAGCCAGAGAACAAAAACATAGTAAAGCTTCAGCAATGGATGGGTTCTGCCGGCAACATAAATCATGGGTATTTCATAGAAAAAAGCATCAGGAAAGCTTAACAGGCCCAGGCCTATTATGAGGGCTATCGCACCCAGGAACATGCCCCCTAAGGCACCGCCGGCAGCATTTCCAGCAACAACTCTTTTCCCCAGAGAAGAAAGTATAACCATGCCGATTATCATGTTGTAAGAAACATACAGGACAGCAGCCGTTAACCAATGGCTGCCTACAAGCTTTCCCGCGGAAACAGGGGGAGTGATATGGGGATTAATTGGAGAACCCCCATAAAAAACTGCAGTTAGACCTACGCCAACTGAGGCGAGCAGCAAAAAGGGCATTAACAGTGAATTAATGCGCATTATTCCTTTTCCCTGTCCGATTATTCCCGCTGCAACCCCGCCGGCGGTTATCCCCAGCCCCCAGACTCCAGGCAGGTTAAGATGTTCAACAAAAATTGCCGTTCCTCCTGCCAGCATTACACAAAGCCCGGCAAAAAGGAAAAGGGTAATCCAAACATCAAAGAGCCAACCGATTCTTTTCCCAAATAAAAGATTTATCATCTCCTGGTAAGTCTCCACATTGTATTTCTCAATCAGAAAAAGGACTGCAGTCCCAAAAACTGCAAAAGCTGCTCCGATAAATGCCAGTCCCCATATCCCTTGGACACCAAAAACCAAAAAAAACTGCACTATTTCCTGCCCTGAGGCAAAACCGGCCCCGATAACTGCCCCTACATAAGCCGCACCTATTTGCATGCTCCTCCAGGATGAAAACTTCACAGCCAACCTCCAAAAAGCCGGTATAGGTAATCCTTATTCACATGGCAAGGAGATTTTGCACATTATTTCCCCGTGTATAAACCCAACAAAAGAAGACAATACTCTAAGGATATAAGGAGGAAATGCTATGACAAGATTTTTTCTGGAAAAGCTGCTCCCCAATAAAAAGCCTGAAAAATTTCAATGCCACTACGAGGACCCCGGGGCAGTACATATGCTGGGAACAAAATTTGGAGACTTCCTCACCCTTTTAAATCCAGGACTCATTCGAAAAATGGTTATCGTAGGCGTTGGAACAGACAGATCAACGGGAGACAGCCTGGGCCCTCTGGTAGGCACAAAAATTAAGGAAAGCTTCCCCGGCCGGTTAACTGTATACGGAACCCTTGACGAACCCGTTCATGCAGGTAACCTGTCACAAAAGTTGACAGACATTGAAAACGAACACCCCAACAGCTTTATAGTTGCCGTTGATGCTTCTCTCGGAAAACCCTCAAGTATTGGGCAAATAACCCTTTCACCCTCTGCGCTAAAACCGGGGACAGGGGTAAAAAAAGATCTCCCCCTGGTAGGGGAAATCCATTTTACCGGAATCATTAACGTTGCCGGACACATGGAGTACTTTGTACTGCAGAACACTCGTCTCAGCCTGGTAATGCGCATGGCAGACAGTATAGCCAGGAGCATTATCCACGGTTATCACCTGGCCTGTTCTTCTGCCGAAGAAAAGACGGCCGCACCCCTGGGCGTCTCACCGGAAAAAATCCACTCCCACAGGGATTACGATACTATCTACGAGCAGGTGTAAAAAAGGCAGAAAAAAAACGGAGGCCCCGGAAAAGGGGCCTTTAGAATGTCAACAAACCATATGAATTGCTTCCTTTGCTTTTGCGAACGACATATGAGCTTGAGGCAACAGCTCTTGGCAAAGGAAAGGTTTACACCCGGGAACTCACAACCGAAAGTGAGTGCCTGCCATACATAACATCTCAAAAGTTGAACTTTATGTAAATGTTAACGCACCTGATTGCATAAGGCCGCATGTATTGTTCTGCTGCGGACAAGCTTGCACGCCGTTACCGCCGGCAAAGCCGCTCAAGGCTTAAGCAAAACAAGTCCCGCT
>LFTO01000177.1:0-1923 GCA_001513335.1 Clostridiales bacterium DTU086
GTTGTGACCTGGGGCCCAACTTTTTTTCAAACAGAGAGGGGGTTAAGCCTGGCAGTTGCCGGCCTCTACACGGCAATCGTTGCCTTTACAGCCATACCTGCCACCTTAACCATCGGGAGCTGTTCCGACCGGTTTGGCCGTAAGAAGCCCTCCTTGATTTTACTCCCCTTGGCAGCGGTAACTGTTTTTGCAACCGGCTATGTAAAAAGCCTTCCTGCCTTAATTGCGGTGCTGGTCTGTTACGGGCTGGTGGGTAAACTTACATGGGACCCCATAGAAATATCCTGGTTTGGAGACCATGTTGCAGCCGTACGGCCGGAAGCTATGGGTACGGCAGTAGCTTTTTTTAACTTCTTCGGGATGTGCGCAGCCACAGTTGCCCCTGTAGTGAGCGGGTGGGTAAAGGACATGACAGGCTCTTTAGTCTCATCTTTTTATCTGGGAGGGGCCATCGTTTTGCTGGGTTCGGTTTTACTGATTTTTGTCCCTGAAACGGTTAGCGGGGCAGGCAGCAAGGATAAAGGAACCCCTCTGGCCTGACTCAACTGTAGATTGCCCGGGTTAACAGGCGTTAAAGATATACACCCGTATCCCCATTAAAGGGGTACGGGGTTTTGTTTTTTTCTTGTTTCTGAAAGGGCAAACCCGGGTAGTACTTTTACAGGAGAAATGGAAGTCGGGTGCTGGAAACCATGGGGATCTTTAATTTTTGAGATACGGAAAAATTTTGCTTTTGCCGGAAGCCCGGAAGAGTCATTCATTGAAGCAATCATTGCTAAACAAAGTGGTTTTGGGCGGCCCTGTTATAGTCCTGGTTTTCCCGGTCAGGTAATGCTCCCAGGAAAAGCAACCGTGTCAGTTTTGTTTTCTCAAAAATAAATTTAGAGAACAAAATAGGAATAATGATTCCAATGAGGGTAACAAACAGGAAATTCCGGGGGACGAAGTGGTCTGCGATAATATTTACAGTTAAATGGAGGCACATTATTTGCAGTGAGTATCTGCCCACATTGGCCAGGCCGCTGCCAACACTGTATTTTTCGATCATCCGGGAAAAGTAAAGGACCATCATGCTGATAGCTATGGGAATCAACAGGTCTAACAGAAAATGATTATACCGGCTGGATCTCATGTTAAGGGAATAATCCATTAAGCCAAGTGAATCAAGAGCCACAGCTGTACAGGCAATCAGGGAACAAAGGGTCAAAGACTTCCGGTCAAGGACAATTTTATTGGTCCTTAATAAATAGCCTGCTCCATAATAAACAACGGCCAAAAGAACAACATCTGCATCCCACATAAATTTAATATCGTGACCGGATACCGAGAGTAAGGAATCGAAATAGCTTAAAACGTAGGACGAAAAAATAATGACAAAAAGGGTTTTTTTGTTCTTTACTTTAAGAAGCAAAACTGAAAATGACAATTGTGTTAAATAGAGTACCGTAATAAACCAGAAAGGTGCAAAGGCGCTGACAAGGAGCTGCCCGCCCCATATCAGGGGGAAGAAGTCCTTGATTGCTATTGCCGGCGGCTGGCCGGTGATTACCTTATTAACCAAAAAAATTAAAAAATAAAAGGAAACGTAGGGAATTAGGAGTCCGCGGCTTTTTTTGCCTATGTTTTTGGCAAGCATATCAGGGGAATCCGGTTGTTTATGCAGATATCCGCTGATGATAAAAAACAGGGGCATATGAAACCAATATATATATTGTGACAGAAAAGGGTTGCCTGAATGTCCCAATACAACGGCTGTAATCCCTATTCCTTTTGCAATATCGATCCATTTTATTCTGCGGTTGTTTGAAGTCACTTATACTTCCTCCTGTTCAGGATAAATTTTATCATGGGGATTAAGGAACACAACCTGAAAAATTAACCTGAAGGCCTTGACGGGTGATAACCAGTCAAGGCTTTTGTATT
>LFTO01000177.1:1963-2686 GCA_001513335.1 Clostridiales bacterium DTU086
GAAGGAAGCCGGAGGCAAATGCTTGACCCGAGGTACACGAACCCAATTTGAGGCTGTTTCAGTCGGATAAGTTAGCAAACCATGACAAAGTCCTAAGCCGCCAAGGGCTGAAGCGGTAAACTTGGGCGGGTGCATGAGCAGAAAGATGACGTTCTTATCTGGGGAGACCTGCAGGATACGCCAAGTAACTTGGTAACCGTCATCGCAAGGTGACGCTGAACCTGCAGGAGTCAGCAGAGGCCATAGTACGGGAGTAAGGGACGCCTGAAACCGGAAGGGCCGAACTCAAAGGAGAGAGGAAACCGATGCGTTCGAGCAGAGAGCAGCGACAGCAGCCAACCTCATATACAGAGGGCTCACGGCAAAGAGCAGCGGTGAAGCCGCAAGGGTATGCCGGAGTGCCTAGCTCTGTGCCGGCACAAGTCGACCATTCCTCTCGCGCAGGCCATAACGACCTGCTGGAACAAATGCTGGCAAAAGAAAATATGACACTTGCCTACAAGCGAGTCAAACAAAACGGAGGAGCCCCCGGAGTTGACAATGTGACAGTAGAACAACTACAAGCTCACATATGGCAACACTGGGACACTATCAAGGGACAACTCCAAAGCGGAACCTACCAACCTTTGCCCGTCAGACGAGTGGAAATCCCCAAACCCGGAGGCGGGATAAGACTGTTAGGCATTCCAACCGTAACAGACCGCTTAATCCAGCAGGCACTTC
>LFTO01000119.1:0-2609 GCA_001513335.1 Clostridiales bacterium DTU086
GTCATTGATAAAGATTTGGCTGCCGGATTAATTGCCAAACAGATAAAAACAGATTATTTGGTTATCCTCACAGGGGTAGAAAAAGTGGCAATCAATTTTGGAAAACCAAATCAACAGGATCTCACTTATCTTTCCCCGGAGAAAGCAAAAGAATATATGGAGAAAGGATATTTCCCGCCGGGAAGTATGGGTCCAAAAATTGAAGCAGCCGTGTCTTTTGTTGAGGAAGGCGGCAAAAGGGCAATAATTACCAGGATAGACAAATTGAAAGAAGCTGTCCTGGGCAAAACAGGAACAATTATCTGTCAGAGATATGAAGCATAAAGAAAGCAACTTACTCCCGGAGCAGGCATAACCAATTAATCAACGTACGCTGGATATCAGCCACAGTAATTCACAAGAAAACCTAATACCGGATGTTAACAGGTAAAGCGGATAATTCCCATTTGACAATGTATATTGTTTTCCGTATAATAATGTTTGCGGCTGTTTCGGCGGCCGGAAACAATAACGGGACGTGGCGCAGTTTGGGAGCGCGCTTGAATGGGGTTCAAGAGGTCGCAGGTTCAACTCCTGTCGTCCCGACCAAATACAACGAGGCCACCTGTCACAGGTGGCTTTCGTTGTATCTATTCTTAGAAACCTCAAATACAAAGCTTTGCGGATTTATTAGCTTTTGAATAAAACCCAGCTGCATAAGCGACCATCCTAAAATGACGATTTATTTCTTAACTTCCAGGCGGCGGATTTTTCCAGAATTATTGGTTGACAACCCCATTGGGCAATTGTATTATGTCATACGGGGCGAATTAAGCAATCAACTAAATAAGTTTAGGTTTAACAGGAAAAAGGCAAACCATCCGAAAGGTTGGGACGCAAAACTACGGGGCTACGGTTAATTGCCATGATAGCCGGGTTGCCACTTTCTCAGTACCGTAGATGTATTTGCGTTTGCGGTTTTTTTATTTTTTAGTTTTGCAGGACATTCGCTCCCAGAAAATCACCTGCAAGGAGCTTTTTATATGGTTGATATTTACGCAAAGGAAAACTATTATGACAAAAATGGGTTGCTGCTTTTAGCTAAAGGTCAAAAGATTACCGAAGGAATGATGAAAAAGCTTGAAAGACATGCAGTTTTTGCTGAGACGTCAAATTACCTTAATTTTACGCACAGTTCTCTTGTTTCCCAGAGTGCAAACGAAATAACGGATAAAATGGACATTCATAACGAAGCTGTGGTAGAAGAGGCAACCGAAGTATTAACCAGCGTGATATTCGAGTCAAGGAAGGAACCCTGGTTTATTGTAACTAATGCTTTGAGCAGCTACGTTGATTGGATTTATACACACTCCATTAATGTTGCCATTATCTCACTGATGATGGCCGTTGAATCAGGATACGGCGATGAAGATTTATGGAATATTGGTTTAGGTGCCTTTCTCCATGACGTGGGAAAATGTTGATTCCCAAAACCATTATTCAAAAGCCGGCAGCCCTGGATGAGCGGGAAATGTCCATTATGAGGCAGCACTGCGAACTGGGGGCGTATTCCTTGGAACCGTACGGACTACCAAAAGAAACGATTGACATTATTTTGCAGCACCATGAACGGATAGATGGCAGCGGGTATCCAAAAGGATTGAAAGAGGATGACATATCCCGGGACGCAAAAATTGTCATGATTGCTGATGTCGTTGATACAGTAACTTCCTTCCGTCCCTACAGGTCTCCACGAACCCTTGATGAAGCAGTTAATGCTCTTAAAAGCAAACCCCACAAATATCCCCAGGAAACAGTCGCCATCCTGGAAACTATTTTGACCTGATAGTGTCTCAGCAAATAAAACTTCAGATTATTCTTTGATTTTCAACCGTCTTAATGAAAGACGGTTTTGTTTTTTCTCGAGCCATTTTTGAGCCAATTTTAAAAAACATTCATTTCGGACATATTATACATAAGCGGAAAGGGTCTTCAGCCTCTTTATGCTTATCCGACAACTGCAAAAGATTAGCTGGAGAAGGAGGTCACCTGATTATCTTCTTCTCAGGTGACCATTCCCAAAGATTACTCAACTGCGACAGAGAAACGTACCTGTCGCACTTTTTTCCAGGAACTGCGGGAGGGAAACTCTTGACAGACAAAATTCATGTACTCCACGTCCTCCGACAGGCTAGCGGGGGAATGCGGGAGCATGTTACCACCTTGTTAAAAAGAATGGACAGCAGCATTTACAACTTGATGGTTGCCTGTCCGAAGAATACTATTCTCGATAGAGAGCTCGTTTCCATGGGCAGGAGCATCTTTCACGTGGATATGTGCGAAGGCAATAATCCGCTCCTGGATGCCAAATGCCTGCTTCAGCTGATAAATATAATCAAGGAAAAGCGGGTCCAGATTGTTCATACCCATGGAGCCCGGGCAGGGCTTCTGGGAAGGACAGCCGCTGCCTTAGCAGGGGTACCCATCACTATCTGTACCGTACACAACTTTGTAAATCACAGCCCGGTACCTCTCTGGCAGAAGCAGGTATTTCGCCTCCTGGAAAAAATGCTGTCACCGGCAACCACCAGGTATATAACCGTATCCCAGGCCCTGGCCAGGGAAATTTC
>LFTO01000119.1:2628-11587 GCA_001513335.1 Clostridiales bacterium DTU086
TTCAATATTATGCTGGACTGCAAGGAAAAGAAAAGCCAGTTGGGTTTATGTCCCAATTCGGTGATAATTGGAACAGCAGGGAGGTTAATCGCCACAAAAGGCGTATCTTATTTTATAGAGGCCGCCAGAACAGTAAAGAAAAAATTTCCTCTTACACAATTTATCATTGTAGGGGAAGGGCCACAGCGGCCTGCCCTTGAAAAATTGGCCAGGGACCTGGAAATGGAAGGAGAGGTTTTCTTCCTGGGTTACCGTAGAGACCTGCTTTCAATCCTGCCCCTGATTAATGTGTTCGTAGTTCCGTCACTGTCTGAGGGGCAGTCCATTGTTACCCTGGAAGCCATGGCTGCCAGGCGTCCCGTTGTAGCCTTCAAGACCGGGGGAATCCCGGAGCTTTTAACCCACCGCCGCTCAGGCATCCTGGTTCCGGAAATGTCGCCGGAAAGCCTGGCGGAAGGAATTATCAAAGTCCTGGAAAACCCCAGGCTGGCGGAAAAAATGGGCAATACAGCCAGAAGCGTTGTAGAGGCAAAATTTCAGCAGGACGCAATGGTACGTAAAACAGAAGAAATATACAGGCGGTGCCTTAGGGAAAAAGGTTTTGGCCTTGAACCCCTGTTCGGCACTTAGGCGTGGCACGCATCCCAAAAAGCCCGCAGGTATCCAAGTGCTTAAACAAAGGATTAAACAATGGGGACCAAACATGTTTCGTCAGGCCCTGACTTTACTTCTTTACGCATAACAAGAAAAACTTGCATATAAGCACAGTTAAAACAGGTGGTGTACCCATGGGTTTATGGAGAAACAGGATTTTGAAATGTTCAGTAGTAACATTACTGCTGGGAATGTTTTTTGCCTGCAGCTGCATTTTACTGCCAGAGAAAGGAAATGCTCAACCCCCGGAGGAAAAAAAACGGAAAGCCGTGCTCATCCTGATTAACGGTACAACCCTGGATGACTTTTCCCCGGAAAACACACCCCATATCTACGGCCTAATGGAAAAAGGGGCGGTTGCCCTGATGAACACCCGCTCCGCCGGGTCCAGAAATATACCTAATTCCTACGCCACAATCGGTGCCGGAAAACACGTCGTTTCCAGCGGTTTTGGCGGGGAGGCTTTTAATACTAAGTCGGAGCTGGAAGACTTTTCAGTGGAAATCTCCTACATAGCCCGTACGGGGATGAAGCCTCCGGCCGAGGGAATTGTCAACCTTGGAATACCCCAAATCCTAACTGCCAATGAAAAAGAAAACACTGCAGACGGCATTGGCATGCTGGGGGAAGCCCTCCACGCAGCCGGTCTAAAAACCGGCGTCCTGGGTAACGGCGATACCTATGACCAATTTAACCGTGACGCAGTTACCATTGCCATGGACAAGTGGGGGAGAGTGGACTACGGCAACGTCAGCCGCAGTATTGTGTCCAATGTCCCCGAAAGTGCCCTTGGTTATCAAACCAATTACCCCAGGCTTTTGAAAGAGTTCCAGGAATTATACACCAGGGCGAACTTTATAGTTGTGGAAACAGGAGACACCTATAGGATGGAACAGCTTTCACATACAGCTTTTCCCCAAATCATGGCCGGGGAAAAACATTCAGCCCTTGCAAGGGCAGACGCTTTTGTAGGTGAACTGCTCAGTACCCTGGACCTGGATAATACCCTGGTCATGGTGACTTCTCCCTTTCCCTCCAAACAGGCGCTGAATGGAAACAACTACATGACGCCCTTAGTACTCTACACAGGGGAGCAAACCCCCGGTTTCCTGACTTCAGGCACAACACGGAGAGAAGGGGTTGTGGCCAATACGGATATCGCACCTACTGTAATGTCCTACCTGGGCGTTCCCATACCCCCGGGAGTAACCGGCAGGGTATTGGAAACGGTTCCGGGCCAAAATGTAATCAGTACACTTTCCGAAATGAATGAGGACATGGCCTTTATCTATACTGCCAGGCCTGTCCTGGTAAAAGGATATGTTGGTCTACAGATTGTGGTCATGGTCCTGGTAATCGCCATCATGACCTTATGGCCCTGGTTCTTGCGCTATTTGCGCCCCCTGTTGGTCTGGCTAATGGCAGTACCCTTAAGCCTCCTGATTGTCAGTGCCGTAAGGTTTGTAACCTTACCACTGTATACGTTAATAGCCATTGTCATTGCCGCCCTGATAGTTGTTGGGGCATATACAATGTGGCACAAACGGGATGTGGACCTGTTTATCATTATCGCCCTGGCAACCTGCACCGCTGTAATGGTGGATACCTTGACCGGTTCCAACCTTATTAAATACTCTACCCTGGGTTATGACCCCATGTCAGGAGCCAGGTACTACGGCATCGGCAACGAGTACATGGGCGTTGTTATCGGGTCATCAATCATAGGGGTTGCTGCCCTTTGGGAAAAACACTACGAGAAACACCCGAGGCGCGTTGAAGCTTTCACCATAGCCTTTTTTGCTGTTTCCGTCTTTATCATGGGTGCCCCTTACCTGGGAACTAATGTGGGCGGCACCATTGCGGCCATAGCAGCCTTTATTTTCACCTATATGCAGCTGAAGGGAAAGAAAATTAATTTAAGACAGGTAGCAGTCATGGGAAGCTGTGCTGCCCTGGTTATAATCTGCCTGGCAGTCTTTGATATGCACAGGAGTGTGGAAGTCCAGTCCCACCTGGGGAGGTTCGCCAACAACATCCTCTCCGGGGGCTGGCCGGTAATCGTGGATATGGCCATGAGAAAGGTGAACATGAATATCACCCTGATCCGCTACACTATCTGGAGCCGGGTCTTCCTGGTGATGCTGGCTGTACTTATGGTCTCTTTCTATAGACCGGTGGGCCTAATGCAGAAAGTGCGCAGCAGCTACCCGTATATTTTCCAGGGAATGCTGGGAATCCTGGTAGGCAGTGCCGTCGCCCTGGCTGTCAACGACTCGGGGGTTGTCGCGGCTGCCACCATGATGATTTTTGGAATAGCGCCTTTGATCTATCTCATGGGCAGGGAGAGGGAACAGAAGTTGAATGCCATTCAAGCAACAAAAGAAAGTTAATATTATTCTAGCCCGCAAGCAGAACCTAATCAAAGCACAATCATTATACGCATAAGGGTGTGACAGCAATTTCGGGTTTTTCCAGTCCTGAAGAGAAAGAACAGTATGTACACAGCCTATTCAGCCGTATTGCCGGCTGTTACGACACCATGAACAAAATAATGAGCTTCAACCTGGATACAGCCTGGCGGAAAGCAGCAGCCGTTAAAACAGGGGTGCTTCCAGGGGACGCTGTCCTGGACTGCTGCTGCGGGACAGGGGCCCTGACTTCCCAGCTTCTGTCACTGGTGGGGGAGAAGGGAAGAGTGGTGGGCATTGACTTCTGTAAAGAAATGCTTTCCCGGGCAAGGGAAAACTGTCCCGGTGCCCACTATGTTGAAGGAAACGTTCTGGATATGCCTTTCCCCGACAATTCTTTTGACGCCTCAGTTATGGGTTTTGCCCTGCGTAACGTGAGAGACCCCATCAAAGCTTTTAAGGAAATGGCAAGGGTTGTAAAGCCCGGAGGGAAGGTAGTAATATTGGACCTCAGCCGACCAAGCCTGCCGGTTTTTAAGCAGTTGTTCCGCCTTTACGTTAATCACATAATCCCGTTTCTCGGTGCCAGAAAAAGCGGTTTTACTGACCCCTACAAATACCTGGCCCATTCAATTTTTCTCCTCCCGCCACCCGGCGAAATCCTGGACTCCATGGCACAGGCAAGCTTAAAAGACACTAATATGCAGGAAATGACCGGTGGAGCCGTTGTCCTCTTCTGGGGAACAGCAACATAACAGGAGGGCAGGCTCAGGCTATATCTACTGCGCCCCGGAAATCTCCTTTTCTCTGATAACGTCCTTTACAATACTCATATTGAGCTCACAAATTTTCTCCCTGGCTGCAGTAAAGTTCTTGACATCCTTTGGTTTAACGCGACGGAAATATTCTAAGGCCAACTGGTAGTTTCCCTCATTGTAGTGCTGCATGGCTGTGGAAAATGCAGACTCGGAAGCGTACAGTTCCTGGGCAAGCTCCATGCGCTCCAAAAAGGGCTTTGCATTCTCCTGTTCCTGGAAATTTAGAGTCTTTTCCAGGAGAGCAATTGCCCCGGCGTAATCGTGATGTTTCATCAGCAGATCTACTTCCTCAAGGATTTTTCGGTCAGCTGCAGTCAGGTGCTGCGAAGGCAGGACAAATACATGCACAACAAGCAGGCATAGGAGTACCAAAAGCAGACGAATCCGGACTTTCCGTGAGAGCATGCCTATCACCCCAGTCTATATTCTGTAAAGCAGGAAAAGGAACAAACCGGCAACCAGAGTAATCAAAACTCCGTCCAGAATAACAGGAAGAGAGACTTTTTTCCTCCTGCTCTGTTTTAGCTTTACTACTTTGCCGCCTTTGCCCCTTTCCTGAAATTTTCCCTTCAGCTTTTTGTACCAGCCCGGAATTGCCTCAACGGGAATGAGAGAGTACACCACATAGATAATGAGTACGAATTCAGGGATCCAGAAAACTTCCAGTACCCTGACATTATTAAAACCAATTAGATGGGTTACCAAAACAAACCCCAGGGTCATTATTCCAAAACTGAACCGGAACAGGTCCACGAAAAATTCCTCCTTGAAATTTTAGGTTAATATAATTGTAACAGAAACTAAACTATTGAAACAACTTTATCAGCGGGGAAGCAGGGGAAACCTTTTGCAGGTTTTTTTTCAGTTAAAGTCGAATAAAGTCCACGAAGTTTTTACTACATATCTGGGATGTGATTTCTATGGAAGACGAAATTTCCCTCCGGGAAATTATCGAATTACTGCTGAAATGGAAAAGAATTATAATCGCACTCACCATTGGGGCGGCAGCTGTCGCGGCATTAGTAAGTATATTCATTTTGCCCGAAGTTTACACCGCCACGTCAACAATAAAAATAGATCCCCCGGTAACTATCAGAGTGCCGGAACTGGATACCGGTGAAATAGCCCAGGACAATAGGATTATTGTCCTGGATAACTCCGCTTTTAAAGACCTGCAGTTAACCAAAAGCGTAACTCCCCAGGAAATAAAGCTTCAAGTTGCAAACCCGGATTTCCTGGAAAAAATAAACCAGGAGATAGGGCAGGATATTTCAGCTGCAAATATAACAGTGGAAGAAAGTACAAACAATTTTAATGATAAAGCAAATAATGCTGAATCCTTAGATATAAAAGTCCCCTTTCCAGAATATTTAGACATAACTGTATCCGCAGACAGTCCGCAGATTGCTGCCGCTGCTGCCAATGCCATTGCAGAAAGACTGCCCCTGCAACTGGAGGAACTCATTAATCAGGAACGGGAACAACAGAATGAAATATTGACTACACAGATAGAAAAAATTAAGAAGCAGCTTAATGAAGCCCGGCAAACCAAGGCTTACGGTTCACCAAACAAAACCCAGGAAGCTGAAGCAAGGATAGCAGCACTGGAGAAGATTTACACCGGCCTCCTGATGAAATATGAGGAAGAACAGGTTATCGGTTCTGTGGAAACCTCAGGAAGAAACCCTTCCCTGGTATCTCCTGCTGCCGTGCCGGCTAGCCCGGTTAAACCAAGGACTGCCCAGAACGTTGCCATTGCAGTTGTTCTGGGCCTAATGGCGGGCGTATTTCTGGCTTTCTTCATCGAGTACTGGCGAAGCTCTGCACCCCAGGAGGAACCCCTAGCAGAACAGGGCAGCTGAACCAGAGTATTACAGCAAATTTTAATAAAACAAATGAATATTTACGCCTGTTTTAAATCCTACAGGCATATTCTATATAAAAAGTAATTTGAAAGGATAACAAAAATGTCTGTACCTGGTCTCATTACTGCATCGGTACTGTTCGTGGCAGGCCTTGTGGGTACCTTCCTGCCTGTACTGCCCGGTGCCATATTGATATTTGCCGGGGCACTCCTCTATGGTTTCATTGTAGATTTTCAAGGCGGCCTGGACTTGATGTTCTACCTGGGACAAGGGGCAGCTGTACTGATAATCTTCTTGATTGACTACACTGCCGGTATCTGGGGCGCCAGAAAATTCGGGGGATCCCCTGCTGCTGTAATAGGGTGTATTGCTGGCCTCATCCTGGGGTTATTTACCCTCGGTCCTTTTGGGATAATCATCGGACCCTTTATTGGTGCCTTTGCCGGGGAATACTTAAACCGCCAAAATGTGCAGGCAGCCGTGAGGGCTGCCATGGGTACAGCCATTGGTATTGTTGGAGGAACCGCCTTAAAACTGGCCATTGAAATTGTAATGATAGTTTGGTTTTTCATGGTTGTATTTTAACTCTTTCAAAAAACCTTTCGCCAATCAGGCAGGGCATTCGGGCCCTGCTTTTTGCATTACCAGCTAATTTCATTTTTCCCAGTTTTCTTTTTAGTGAGGTAAAAAGTCGTGGGAATAATAAAATTGAACCCTTTTGCTCCAAGTCCGGCCGGAAAACCTGTTAAGGATAAAAAAACCCGAAAATTCAGGTACCCCGAACAAGGAGGAAGACATGAGAGAAGAACTGAAAACAATCATTGCCGCCTTCCTGGCACTTTTTGTAGTCCTTTCACCTGCAGTGCACAATATGGCCCAAAAACCGCAAATAACTGTACCAGAGACAACAAATACTGAAATCCAACCGGTAGAAGAGGTATCCCTTGTGGGGCAACAAGCCCCCAGCCTGGAAATGGAGTACCTGAACGGAGAAAAGGTTACATTAGAAGATTTCAGGGGTAAGACACTAGTCCTCTATATCTGGTCCACCTGGTGCCCTCCAAGCCCCAGGGGCATCTGGTTCATAAACCGGCTTTACAAGGAAAACGAAAACCCAGACTTAGTGGTCCTGGCAGCCAATATGGGCTTCAGGGACCACCCGGAGGTAATAGAACGCTTTATAAGACGGAGAAACTTTGAACTGCCCGTAGCATTGTGTACCGGGGATGCAATGACACAGCTTAACATCAGGACCACCCCGGCAGTATTCATCATCGACAAACAGGGGTTAGTACAGTACCAGGATACAGGACTGATAAACGAAAAAGAATTCGGAAGAATACTTGAAGGAATCCTGTACCCGAAGCAACAACCAACCGGCAGCTAAGCCGGTTAATTTTTTGCTAGTGCACTTCCTCCCCTGAGGCAGCATGTCACCCTGAGCCTTTTCCTTCCCGTCACCCTGAGCACCACAAAGGGTCTTGTCCAGCGAAGATCTTATACTGTCGCTCCATTTTGGTTCAAGCCCCATTTCATAAGCTCCTTCCAAAAGGGAGGATTTGACAATATTTTGTCGTAGTTATTTAGTTGGGTAGAAAATCTTAAAAAATCAGGTATTTCATCCGGGGGCACAAATATATGAATAGCAACACTGCAGCGAATAATTCAGAAAAGGTTTTCCTTTCATCTCCTCACATAAGTGATGAAGGTTATGAAATGCAGTACATACAGGAAGCTTTTGACACCAACTGGATTGCCCCCCTGGGGAAAAACGTTGACAAATTTGAGAAGGAATTAGCCGAAAAAATCGGAATTAAATCAGCTGCCGCATTATCATCTGGAACTGCAGCTATACATATGGCACTTAAAGCTGCCGGTGTTGAGAAGGGAGATTTTGTATTTTGCCCTTCTCTTACCTTTGCTGCCACGGCCAATCCGATAATCTATCAGAATGCAATGCCGGTCTTTATTGACAGCGACTATGAAACCTGGAACATGAGTCCGGATGCTTTGGAAAAAGCTTTTGAAAGATACAAACCAAAGGCTGTAATAGTTGTCCATTTATATGGCTTGTCAGCTGATATGGATAAAATCCTTGAAATATGTAAGCAACATAACGTACCCTTGATTGAAGATGCTGCGGAAAGCCTCGGCACCTTGTACAAGGGCAAATACACAGGCACACTTGGTAACTATGGAGTCTTTTCGTTTAACGGGAATAAGATTATCACTACCTCCGGCGGAGGAATGCTGGTATCAAACAACGAAGAGAGAATAAAGAAGGTAAGATTCTGGGCTGCCCAGAGCAGGGATCCTGCAAAGCATTACCAGCACAGTGAGCTGGGATTCAATTACCGGATGAGCAACGTTCTTGCAGGAATTGGCAGAGGACAGCTTAAAGTATTAGACAAAAGGGTCGAGAAGAAGAGGTATATTTTCAATTATTACAAAGAGGCATTTAAGGCGATATCTGAAATCAGTATGATGCCCGCTAATGACTGGAATAAACCTAACTTTTGGCTGTCATGCATACTCCTTAAAGGAGCAGTAAGACCTCTGAATATCATTGAGGCACTGGAAGCTGAAAATATCGAAAGCCGGCCTATCTGGAAGCCTATGCACATGCAGCCCTTCTTTGCCGGGTACGATTTTATTGGTGATGGAGTTTGCGAGGAAATATTCAAAAACGGGGTATGCCTCCCAAGCGATACAAAAATCATAGATAAGGATTTGGAGAGAGTTGTTGGAGTAATTAAAAGGTTGTGGGCTTAAATGGGTTTTAAGAATGTGACACATATGCGGACTGAGATACAATCAGGACCAAAAAGAGAATCTCCGCTTAATAAATTTTCTTCTCGTTGTGGAATATACAGAAGGTTTTTTAAGAGGCCATTAGACTTAGTTTTATCCTTATGCGCAATTATTTTTTTATCGCCGGTTTTTCTCGTTATAGCTATCTTAGTACGCCTCAACCTTGGCAGCCCGGTCATTTTTAAACAAAAACGGCCTGGGCTTAACGAAAAGATTTTTACCCTTTATAAGTTTAGGACAATGACAGATGCACGGGACGAAAACGGTGAACTGATGCCGGATGAGGACCGCCTGACAGGATTTGGGAAGTTTCTGCGCTCCACTTCTCTTGATGAACTACCGGAATTGTTCAACATTCTAAAAGGTGATATGAGTTTGGTAGGGCCTAGACCGTTATTGGTTC
>LFTO01000218.1:0-1653 GCA_001513335.1 Clostridiales bacterium DTU086
TACTCAAAAAAAGTTAACTGGCCAATCTGCTGTTTGCCCAAAATACGGGCATAGATTAAAATAGCAAAAAAAGCCAATAATGTCTGGATTATTACTTCAATTATGCCGAACACAACTTTTCAACCCCTACAGCAATTCTTTTTTCACTAAATAGTAAAGAACAGCCAAGCCAATGATCATAAAAGCCAATGACAATAAGGTCTCCATAAGCAGGCTCATACAGCACACATCCTTCCAATAAACCTGTTTCCTCCGGCAAGGCCGGGACAATCATTCCCTGGCTTTCTGGACGAAACAAAAACCCTGAATTATACTATTTATGTTGCTCAATGGACATAGTTATTATCACGAAGCAGCGAAGGATACATTTTTTAACAAAAGGATGGAAAAAGAAGTAAATTAGATTAATATAACGGGGGACGCAATGAAAAAGGCACTCTTGATCTATAACCCTACTGCAGGAAGAGAAAAAGCGGCACAAAGGGTAATCCTGGCCAGGTCTATCCTCTTGGAAGCTGGTATGGAAGTTGACCTCTTGGCCACGGAAAAACCCGGTGATGCCCAAAAGGCAGCAGCCGGTGCACATTTTGATTACGATACGATTATAGCTGCCGGAGGGGACGGCACTCTCCATGAGGTTGTAAACGGTATCGGCCTTGGGGGCAGCGATATTAAGCTGGGTATAATACCTGCCGGAACATCCAATGACTTTGCCAGGGCTCTCAGGATTCCGACGGATGTCAGGCAAGCCTGCAGGCTTATTGCTTCCGGGAGGGTGCAAAAAACTGATTTGGGCAGCTTGAACGGCAGGCTGTTTATCAACATTGCAGGGGGAGGCAATCTCACAAATATTTCCTATGAAGTTCCCAGCAGGCTGAAAACTTACCTTGGACAGCTTGCCTACTTTGCCAAAAGCTTTGAGGAACTGCCCCGCCTAAAACCGGTAAGAGTAAGACTGGAGATTCCCGATACAGTGATTGAGGACGACATTATGCTGTTTTTGACCGCCAACAGCCACGCCGTAGGAGGGTTCGACCATCTGGCCCCTTCCGCATCACTGACTGACGGGCTTTTGGATTTGATTATAGTAAAAGCCGTCAGCCTGGCAGAATTTGTCCCTATTGCCGCCAGGGCATTTATCGGAGACCATATCAACCACCCCAAGGTCACCTATCTCCAGACCCCCTGGGTTAAGGTGTCCAGTTTTGAGGAAGTATACCTCAACACTGATGGCGAATATGCGGGCAAACTGCCTTGTACAATTAAAGTCCACCCCAAGCCCATCAACATTATATCCCCGTAATGAAAAAAGCCGCCTTTTTCGCAACCTGATAAAAGCAGTTCATATTGAGCACTTCTATCGACCCTGCGGGCGAATAATGATCGGCGGCCCAAGACTCTTGGTAGACGTTATTTTTACCTTTCCTAACCGCTGTGGTGGAAGTCTTTTGCTCTCTTGGGAGTAGTAGTCCCAAATCGGAGAATCCTCCGCCCCAGTGGTTTGATCCTGTCTCCAAAAATTAAAATCAATGTTGCCAGGGTAATCAGGGCAACAATACTGTGTTCCGTGCTGAGTATGTTCAGAACTATGGCACTTATGCCCAGAAAAGCATTAACAAAGTAAATAGCCACCACAGTCTGCCTTTGGGAAAG
>LFTO01000218.1:1733-4190 GCA_001513335.1 Clostridiales bacterium DTU086
CTTACAATGGCAAACAAGGTATCAAATATGGGTATTCCCAGGATAATCACAGGAATGAAAATTGAAATAAAGGTTGCCCCTTTAGTCAACCCCTGGATAGCCAGGGTAGCTAGAGTAAATCCCAGAAACATGGAACCGCTGTCACCCATAAAGATTTTTGCCGGTGAAAAATTGTAGGGCAGGAAACCTAAAACAGCGGCAGCAAGTATCAAAGCGAAACCTGCAACCAGTGTCCGACCTTCAAACCCTGCAACAGCAGCCATTGTAACGGCAGCAATTACAGCAGTTCCTGCAGCAAGCCCGTCAAGCCCGTCAATTAAGTTGATGGCATTTGTTACACCGATTATCCAAAGAACAGTAACGGGTATGGCAAAATAACCCAGGTGAAAGACACCGCCGAAAGGCTGGCTGATAACCTCGACCCGAACACCAAAGTAGGTTACTACCACCGCTGCAGCAATTTGAGCTGCAAGTTTAGTCCGGGGCCTTAACTCTCTGATATCATCAAGAACACCGGCAATTACGATAATCGCACACCCAACCAGGAGACCTGTTTCCTGCCGCCCTATGGGCTGGGTGAGCAGCAGAGCAGCGGCAAAGACACAAAAAATGCCTAGACCTCCAAGTCTGGGTGTGGGTACTGTATGAACTTTTCTGCCATTTGGCTGGTCAATAGCTCCAATGGAAACAGCAAGCTTTTTAACTAAAGGTGTAATAAGCAGTGCACCCAGAAAGGTACAGAGCAGAACTAAGAGCATCCCCCGGTCCAAAGGAAGTGTCATCCACATCCTCTCCTTATTGACTCGGCACTACATAAAGTGACTCTTTACTCCGGAAGCAGTGCTTGTCCTAAAATTATTCCTGCAACGACACCAAAAAATTAATAACGAACTGTGCAACAATTTCCAGGCGGCAGGGAACAATCCCCCCTGCCAATATAACAGTTCACTTTTTCTCTTCAACAGCAAACATTAGTTCCGCTTCTGCAGCCAAATCCTCCCCCACATATGCCCGGGCTTCACTTTTTCCAACACTGCCGCGGAGCCTAAGCACATTCACTTCTATACGCAGCTGGTCACCCGGGACAACCTGCCGGCGAAAACGCGCCTTGTCAATGCCGGCAAACAGGGCAATTTTTCCTTCAAACTCAGGCATTGCCAGAATACCTGCAGCACCAACCTGGGCCATGGCTTCAATTACCAGTACCCCCGGCATTACAGGCTTGCCGGGGAAATGCCCCTGAAAAAAGGNNATGCGCTGAATATCATCTATCGACAGCATAAAAAAACCTCCTACTCTCTTCGACGCCTAGCACAAAATACCTGCAAGAAGTTGTAATGCAGGTATTTTACCACAAAATTACTAAAAAATAAATTGTACCTACTTTAAGCCAAACTTCGTCCGCAAAGGCACTGGCAACGGCGCATTGTTTCCGTGCCTTTCGCGAACGACTAATGAGCACAGGCACACAGCTATTGGCAAAGCACAGGGAAAAACCGGGAGGCACAGGCAGGATGCCTGGGCCAGCGGGGTGGAGACAGGATGTCGCTTTTTGGGCGGTCCGGTTTTGACCGGAGCTTTGCCTTAGAGATGTCCTGTGTGAATTCCTGGAGTGAGCGAAAGGCGGCGGAAACATGCTCCAGCGCTTCGCTCAAAATAGCGTGCAAGCTTATCCGCAGCGGAACAACACATGCAGGCTTTTGTCATACTATCTTGGTCCAGAAAGGCCCCATGTGTTGTGGAGCGGGACTTGTTTCGCCCAGCCGTCGCCGGCTCTGCCGGCGGTAACGGCGTGCGAGCTTGTCCGTAGCGGAACAACACATGGGGCCTTTTACCACAACTATACGCGTTGGACTATGAAAGCTACAAGTATTGTTAAACAAGAAAGGGGGCAGTCATCCTGCCCCGTTTCCTGTTTCCTTATTTCGCTGTAACAGTGATGCTCTGTACTCCCTTGCGGTAATCAATGTACATCCCGAAGGCTTCTCCTGCCGCCCTCAGGGGTACCATAGTCCGCCCGTTTTCAATAAAGGGAGGTGCGTCCTGAAGGACTTTAACCCCATCAATACTCATAGTCTGCTGTCCGATCCAGAAATTCAATTCCTGTCCCTTGTACTTTATTTCAACCTTCTGTTCTTTCATATTCCAATCAACATAAGCCCCGAGAATTTCGGCATAGGCCCGCAGCGGCAGGAAAGTACGCCCGTTCACAATTTGCGGTGCCTGGGGAATTTCTTTCTTCTCGTAGCCTACAAGGACCTCGTTTTTGCCAACGAAGAATTTTATCTCTTTCCGCTCGGGCTGTGAAGGCTCCTCAGGTTCGTCCGGAACTTCCACTTCCTTAACCGTAACAGGAATGGAAACCTCGAAACCATCGTAGCTCACAGTAAGTGTTCCTTCAGAAACTTTCAGGGCACTTAAAGTACCGTTACTGGTAACCTGCCCCTCTACACCTTC
>LFTO01000047.1 GCA_001513335.1 Clostridiales bacterium DTU086
TGGTACATTAAATCTTTTGGTTCTCCTACGCTTAACCCCCCAACTGCATATCCGGGAAAATCAAATGAAACGATTTCCCTGGCGCTTTTCTCTCTCAAATGCCTGTAAACGTTTCCCTGAATTATTCCGAAAACACTCTGGTGCCCCTGCATTTCAACCTTAGCACACCGCTCTGCCCATAGAGTTGTCCTGCGCACTGCCTCAGCAGCTTCCTGCTCAGAACAGGGATAAGCTGTGCACTCATCAAATGTCATTGCTATGTCTGACCCCAAGGACCTTTGTATTTCCATGGCCTTTTCCGGAGAAATAAAATGCAGAGAACCATCGATATGGGACCTGAAAGAAACACCCCCATCCTCTATTTTTCGCAAATCACCCAGACTAAAGACCTGAAAACCCCCGCTGTCAGTTAAAATTGGTCCCGGCCAGTTCATAAATTTGTGCAGCCCTCCTGCTTCAGCAATCAGTTCATGACCCGGCCTTAAGTAAAGATGGTAGGTGTTGCTCAGGATTATCTGGGAACCAACACTTATTAACTCCTCCGGTGTCATAGTTTTTACTGTTGCCTGAGTGCCTACAGGCATAAACACAGGAGTTTCTATGGTGCCGTGTGCTGTTTGAATTATTCCCGCCCTGGTCAGTCCATTTTTATGTTCCTGAATAATCTCAAATTTTAATGTCATTATATAGGGAATAACCCTCCTTAATAATCTCTCTTTACTACTGCCCTTTTATACAGATGGAAACTCAGATAATAAGCATTGCATCCCCGAAGCTGAAAAAACGGTACCGGTTTTCTACCGCTGTTTTATAGGCATTTTTAATATTTTCCACCCCTGCAAAAGCACTAACCAGCATCAACAGAGTGGATTTTGGAAGGTGAAAATTCGTAACCAGGACGTCTACAGCTTTAAACTGGTAGCCGGGATAAATAAAAATATCTGTCCAACCTTTTCCGGGAGAAATCTCTCCCCGTTGAGCCACCGTCTCCAAAGTCCGCACCGTTGTTGTGCCGACCGCTATTACTCTCCCCCCTTTCTTTCTGGCATTGTTGATTTTTTCAGCTGTTTCTACACTAACCTCATAATATTCTGAATGCATTACATGGTCCTCAACATTAGTTGCAGTAACAGGACGAAAAGTACCTAACCCGACATGGAGGAGGAGCTCGACAATCTCTATTCCACTTTCCTCAATCAAAGAAAGGAGCTCAGGTGTAAAATGAAGTCCTGCAGTAGGAGCTGCACTTGACCCTTCAACCCGGCTGTAAACCGTCTGATACCTTTCCTTATCCTCCAATTTCTCTTTAATATACGGGGGAAGAGGCATCGTACCCAATTTATCAAGGATCTCTTCAAAAATCCCACCGTAGAAAAATTCTAAGACTCTTCCTCCTACTTCGGTCCTGTCCAAAACCCTGGCTTCCAATTCTCCCTCACCGAAAATTATCTCAGTTCCTATCTTGGTTCGCTTACCCGGCTTAACCAGTACTTCCCATTCCGAGGTTGAAAGCCTCTTTAGTAGTACAACTTCGATTTTTCCCCCGGAATCCTTTCTTCGCCCATATAATCTTGCCGGAATAACCCGGGTATCGTTCAAAACTAAAACGTCGCCGGGTCTAAAATAGGCGACGATATTGGGGAATTGGCGGTGTTCAATCTTGCCTGTTCGGCGGTCCAGTACAAGCAGCCTGGAAGCATCCCGGGGATATAACGGCTTTTGAGCAATTAATTCCTGGGGAAGATAATAATCAAAATCTGAAACTTTCATCCATTAAATGCCCCTCAATAAAGTTTCTCTATTTCCACATCCGAGTAATAATGCTTTACTATATCATAATAACCGGCCTCCTGTTCCGCTGCCATACCCCTTGCTCCCCACTGGCTGAGACCAATTCCGTGACCATTACCTCTCCCATTTATGGTTATAGTGTCAAAAAAGTCTTGGTGGCCGGATTCACCCACGGTCCCCTTATTAAGAGTGATATCAAAAAGAGTGCTTTTTAATATTTGTCCATTTAACCGAAAGAAACTCCGGATATTGTCCTTACTGATTGTTTTCTTTCCCATTGAACCTACCAGGGTTAAAGCAGTTACTCTTCCCGAAGCAGTATTTTTTCCGGAACCAGAATCTGTCCTGCTTAAAATAATATTCTTCACTTCTCCAATACTTATGACATCATTTGGACGTGCAACGTTCCAATCTGCAATAAATTTTTTCAACTGGTCCCTCGTAAATTCAACAGACCACTCATAGCTGTTTCCAGGCCAGCCGTTAGCATCCTGGTAAGAATAACGGAGTGCATACTCATCCCACGGTGACGGGACAGCTCTCAAATACGGAACGGGTTGCTGCCATACATTCTCGCTGGACTCGGTGAACCCCCCGCTGTTGGAATGAAAAACAGCGTTAATGATTTTATCCTGGTAGCAGATTACTTCCCCTGCAGTGGAATCTACAGCTTCTTTAACATTTTCAAATCCAGCCACCAGCTCAGCATTATATCCCCTGTAAGCCTGAGAATTTTTATTTAAATCAGCATAAAGGCCTGTTCCCTTTTTTCCAAGTGCGTATGAACGAGAAGCCAGTGCTTGGGCTTTTAGTGCTTCAAGGGGTGCTCCGTAACCCATCTCCTGACCAACAACCCCGTACAAGTATTCCTCTACAGGAAGTGTATTAACAACTACCAGCCCTTGATCAGTATTATGTACGGTAATCCTCCCCCGGTAATTAGTGTTATTAAAACCTAATACAAAAGTTTCGTTAACACCCAGGGGATGGAAATAAACGGGACCCAGCAAACCCTTGGCTGCGGCGGTGATACCGGACACCTTTAAATTAAGGCCTTCTTTTGTCAAGACACATGTCTGCCCTTCATCTACCACCGCTACTGGAATAAAACCGCTCCCGCTGAGTACCAGGTACTTCCCTTCTACAACGCTAACAGCAGCAGTATTGGAACCTGCTGACAACTCAACACTGATGTTTGGAACTTCTGCGGCAGTTGCATAAGCGGCAAGACAAAAAACAAAAAAAACTGCACACAAAAGCAAACGTCCTAACCTGTTAACCACCTAATTCCCACTCCTCTCCCAAAAATAGGTTCGCTACCTCCTAAACAAAAGATTCAATACAAGAGTTAATACCAGGCTGATAACAAGGCTCGTTACCACAGGAAAAAAGAAGGTAAAGTTTCCCCGTTTAACCACAATATCACCTGGAAGACGGCCTAAGTTCAAAAAGCGCCCGGAAAGAGATACTACAACACCGGTAATTAATAAAAGTACTCCAAAAATAATCAACAACCTGCCAAAACCTTCAAATCCGGACATATTTTTTCCTCCTTGAGTTACCCTTTGGCTTGTCCCCCAAAAGAGAAAGCTTCCTGACGCTGCTGGCAGACATCCTTTGACACCAACCCCAGGTGAGCAAGTGCCCCGGAAGTCGCTACTCTTCCTCTGGCCGTCCTCTTGATAAAACCCAACTGGATCAGAAAAGGCTCATAAACCTCACAGATGGTTTCGGGTTCTTCTCCAATTGCAGCTGCGAGAGTCTCCAAACCTACAGGACCACCCTCAAACTTCTCCACAATCAATCGCAAAATTTTTCTATCGATATTATCCAGACCTACTGAATCTACCTCCAGCATGGATAAAGCCATGGCGGCTGTATCGCGGTCTATACTCCCATCTCCCTTTACCTGGGCAAAATCTCTTACTCGCTTGAGAAGCCGGTTGGCAACCCTGGGGGTACCACGAGACCTGCAGGCTATCTCATCTGCTCCCTCCTCATCAATTCTTACACCTAAAATACCAGCAGCCCTGAGAACAATTTGCCTCAGTTCTCCTGGGTCGTAAAAGTCTAGGTGGGCAAGAACACCAAATCTGTCTCTTAAGGGGGAAGTCAGCAGTCCTGTCCTGGTAGTTGCCCCAATAAGGGTAAAGGGAGGAAGACCAAGTCTAAGAGACTTTGCGCTGGGTCCCTTTCCGATTATAATATCCAGACAAAAATCCTCCATGGCCGGATATAATATCTCCTCGACACTCCTGTTCAGCCTGTGAATTTCATCAATAAAAAGGACCTCACCCGCCTGTAAATTTGTGAGAATCGCAGCCAAATCTCCCGGCCGCTCAATTGCCGGTCCTGAAGTAAGCCTTATTTGGACATTAAGTTCATTAGCAATTACCTGAGCCAATGTAGTTTTCCCCAGTCCGGGAGGGCCGCTCAGCAAAACATGATCCAATGCTTCTTTTCTTTCACGTGCAGCCTCAATAAAAACCGACAGATTGGCCTTGATTTTCTCCTGTCCAATGTATTCCTCCAAAAATTTGGGCCGAAGCGTAGGTTCTATATCCCTATCTTCCTCCCGGATGTCTCCTGATATGAGCCGGTCGCTATTCTGCACCATCGCCAACCCCCTAACTTCCTAATTGTTGGAGAACATACTTGATCAGGACATCACTGTCGGCATCCATTCCTTTCTCTTTGACAGCTTTCTGCAGTAGATCTTCAACTTCAGATGCACTGAATCCCAGCCCGTTTAGGGCTTCCCTAGCATCGGCAATTCCAAAAGGAGATGCTGTGGATCCGGGCTCAGTCAACCCTAGTTGGCTTACTTTATCCTTAAGTTCAACCAGAATCCTTTGAGCCGTTTTCTTACCAACCCCGGGGAGCCGGACAAGGGTCGAAATGTCCCCGGTCAGTACAGCATTGCAAAAACCACCGTAAGAAGCTGATCCGGTTATGGTGAGAGCCGTCTTAGGCCCTATACCACTTGCGGAAATCAGCAACCTAAAAAACTTTTGCTCTTGCGCAGTAAGAAAACCAAAGAGCTGAACTGTATCTTCACGCATTACAAAGTGAGTATACAAAAATACAGTCTCTCCCTTTTTGAGCACGGAACCTGTCTTGGGATGAACAGTAACCCGGTACCCAACACCACCAACTTCAACCATCACATCACTATCGCCAACATCATGTATTATCCCCCGTAGAAATGAAATCATTAAGTCCACCTTCCTTTGGAAATGATTTCATTAAAACCTTTGCTGTGAGCATGACAAATCGCCAGACCTAAAGCATCTGCAGCATCATCAGGTCGGGGGACTTCCGCTAAGCCCAAAATAATCCTGACCATCTCCTGGACCTGGCTCTTAGTAGCCCGTCCAAACCCCACCAAAGATTGTTTAACCTGGAGAGGTGTATATTCCACAACAGGAATTCCCGCATGAGCAGCAGCCAAAAGGATTACCCCTCTTGCCTGGCCGACAGCC
>LFTO01000012.1 GCA_001513335.1 Clostridiales bacterium DTU086
CGGGACTTAAAATCCCGGGTTCTCTCGAGAACGTGCCGGTTCAAGTCCGGCCTCGGGCACCATTATTTTTTGCTGTCGCCTTAAAAACAATGCGGCGGCTTATTTTTTTGCAGGTTATTTAACAAGAGCGTAGAAATGGACGAGGCTATTCCAATGGTTGGGGCAGGCGCGACAGGGTGAGGCTGGCAATCAAACCCCATAAAATCGATAAGAAGAATGATGCCACCACCATCGATGGGGGGAGGGTAGGAAGGACCTTTGGCGCAATAGCCGGGATGAAGGCAACGTGGATCACCCAGAGGACTCCTCCAGTACTCAGCCCCTTGAGCCAGGAGTACTCCCGGCCCGTCCAGCGTAGTAAAAGGTCTATCAAAATTGCTCCCGTAAAACTCGCCGCTAGGTCACCTGTGGCTCCCATAATTAGTGTCAGGCTGGTAATGGGAGTTCCCGGAGGCATTACAAGCTTAGCCGTATAATGGGTCAATGTAGAAGGCAAAACGCCTGCCATGAAAAGTAAAAAGTTGATGATGGTATAAACGCTGCCTGCAATTGTGCCCGCGATGAGATTACGAATGATAAAATCCATAGACCAGTCACGCTTCCTTTCCCTGAGTCTTGAAAATCTTAAAATCTGACAGAGCTTTATTAGCTAGTTTAACCCAGTTAGAAATTATGTATTATTCCACGCCTGCTGCAAGTTCTTCTTAACCCTTTTTGCGTAGAATTAATGTTTTTTGTTTTTTTATTGGAGTGTTTTTTCTATGCCTCGGGCACCAAATAATAAAGGGCTTCCACGGTTATTGTGTCGTGTGAAAAGCCCTTTTTTCATTGAAATCAAAAGTCTTAATTAGAAGTGAAGACCTATTTTTTCCCTATTTGCTCTGTTGTTGGTTCTGTGGGTTCAANNGCAATAAGTGTAGTAACAAGTCCATAGGCGGCATGGCTGAGCATATAAGAGAGGTTGCTTGCGGCGTCTTTAGGCCTTACTTTGTTCTGGGGAAGCCCGCTCACTATGGCAGTAATTATTGACCCCATGGTAATGCCGTAAACAAGCCCTTTTGCTATTAAATGATCCCTTCCTGTGTTGGAAAGTAAATATACGATTCCTATTCCACCAAGACTGCCCAGCCCATAGTCCAACAGCACACCAAGGATTTGTCCTTTGGCACTGGTGGCTTCTTTGTGAGAAGAAACCCAAACTCCTGAAGCTGTCACGCGAAAAGACCGTTGAGAAATTTTTTTTCGAAGGGATATCTCGTCGATTATCGTTTTTATCGTGTTTCCGCAGCATCCTGCTAAGATACCTAGGGAGATCCGGTCTTTAATTTTATACAATATAAACTCTCCTATTTGGCGTCAGTCCCCATAGTGTTAATAGTATTTCCGTAAAAAATGTAAAATATGTTTTACCTTTTTAATACCTGCTATTTGGCCAATAAATTGGGCAGAAAAGTGGCAATTTCCGGGATGGCCATTAGTAGAATTAAACATACTACTTGGGCTGCCAAAAATGGCCATATGCTTTTGAAGATCTGCTCTAGGGGGACGTCTGGTGCTACCCCTTTGATAACGTAAACATTCATGCCTACAGGAGGGGTTATGACACCCATGGAAACTACCAGGACAATTACTACTCCAAACCAAATAGGGTCGTAGCCCAGAGTATTTACTACAACCGGATAGAAAATGGGTATGGTAAGCAGGACCATTGCCAGGGCATCGATAAAGCAGCCCAGGCCCAAATAAATCAACAGGATTATGCACATAATCGCAAGGGGCGGTAGTGGCATATTGCCTGCCCACTGTGCCAGTTCAAAAGGTATTCTGCTAATAGCTATAAACCTTCCGAAAACTACAGCTCCTGCCACCATGAGCATAATCATTGCTGTGGTACGGGTTGTATCCATGACCGACTTGTTAAAGCTTTCCCAGTTTAGCCGTTTTTTTAACAAGGCAACAATAAGTACTCCTGCTGCGCCAACTGCCCCTGCTTCTGTGGGGGTAAACCAGCCGGCAAAGAGCCCGCCGATAGAGAGACAAGCAACGATGATAATATCCGTAAGTCCGGTTCCCAGGAGGTTAAAACGTTCACCCCAACTTGCTTTAGGTCCCCTGGGTGCCAGTTCGGGGTTTCTTGAAGCCAGAAAGAACACTACTCCCATATAAAGAAGCATTAATAGAATTCCGGGAATAATGCCTGCAATAAACAGAGAACCAATAGACTGTTCAGTTGCCATTCCGTATACAATCAGGATTACGCTTGGGGGGATAAGAATTCCCAGTACCCCACCTGCCGCAATACCGGCAGTAGCCATAGATAAATCATAGTTGTATTTGCGCATTTCCGGAAGGGCAATAGCTCCCATAGTTGCGGCAGTGGCTGTATTGGAACCGCAGACGGCACCGAAAACGGCACAGGCTGCTTGAGTAGCTATTGCCAGACCTCCTGGAAGGTGGCCTATCCACTTGTATGCAAGGTTGTATAGGTTTGCTCCAATACCGGAGTGAAAAGCCAGAAACCCCATCCACGTAAACATGGCTATGACACTCAGTGAGTAGGAAGAAAAGTTGGAATAGAGGTCCTGAGCCACCATCCTAAAAGCGGTGGAAGGATTCGTCAAATAACTGAAACCTATAAAACCCACCAGGGCCATGGCAAAGGAAATAGGCATTTTAAGCATTATCAATATTAAAAATATCAATACTCCGATCAGCCCTACGGTTTCTGCACTCAACTTCCATCACCACCTTTTTCAGCGATTGGGCAGAATGAATAAGCAGCACTAGGCACAGATTGAAAATTCCAAAGGCTACCAAAAAAACGAATGGATAAAAAGGGATTTGGGTGGTTGGCGAGACTACCCCGCTTTCCATTAAGCTGCGGCCGTACTCTATGACCTGCCACGAAGTGACTCCCCAAAAGCAAAAACCAATAATGTTTACTGCACTCTCAACTAGCGCCTTCGGTATTCGGGGGAGTCTGTCGGTAACGATAGTAACAGCTATGTGGCCGTTTTGAACAGCGCAGTAAGCCAGTGCCAGGCCAATAAGTGCGGCTGAGAAGAGGCTTACTAGCTCGTAAGTTCCCAAAAACGGTTTATGAAAAAGCTCACGCAGAACAATATTTGCCACCATCAGCAGTACCATGGCGGACAGAAACAGACCTGCCAATTTATCCAGGAATCTGCTCAATTTGTTTACAAAACTAGTAAATATAGCCATTATAGTCCTCCTAATTAATCCAGTTCAGCATTGTATTTTTCAGCCAGTTTGATAATAGTTTTTAAGATATCTTGGCCGTTAAGGCCCATCCCATCCATTTTGGCAGCATAGTCATCTTGGATAGGTTTCAATAATTCTTTCCAACGGGCAGTTTCCTCTTCGGAAAGCACAATTTCTTGCATGCCCTGTTCCTCTAAAGCGAATCTGAGAGCTTCCTCGTTTTGTTTATCCCACAACCCCATAGCAACCTTTTCAAAGTATTCTTGATTCACTTTCTCAATTGCCTGCTGTGTTTCCGGGGGGAGAGAGTTCCATTTATCAAGGTTCATTGTAACGAAGAACAGTGTATTATACAGGAATGGTGTACGAATTAAATAGTCTGTAACTTCAGCATGCTTCCACCCCTTAAGAACTTCAACGGGAGCCAGGTTTCCCTGGACCACTCCTTTCGAAAGTGCTTCATAAGCTTCAGACTGGGCCATGGCTACCGGTACGGCGCCTAGTTTTTCAAGGGTTGTGGCAGTGATTCCCGTTGCTCTTATCTCCATTCCTTTCAGATCTTCAAGTTCATTTACGGGTTTTTTAGCGAAAATGTCCCCGGGGCCGGTGGTTAGAACCATCATTAACTTTGTATCCTGAACTTCCTTGGGGTTTAACTGCTGTATTCCTTCCCAAGCAACTTTGCTGGCCACCTTGGAATTTTTGTATGTAATTCCAGGCAGCTCAAAGACTTCTACTACAGGAAAGCGTCCACGGGTGTATGAAAAGCACGAGGCACCTATATCTGCTATTCCGTTGACTACGCCGTCGTACATGGCGTCTGCTTTGAGCAGGGTTTCACCGGGATAGCTCGTAATTTTCACTTTTCCATCTGTGGCTTTTTCGATGGCTGCTGACCAAGGCTGAACAAAATCAGTCTCAAAAGGGTGGGTGGCAGGCCAAAAATGGGCAAGTTTCAACTCAATCGCCCCAGAACTGTTTTCCTGCCCGTCGGACGAGCATCCAGTAGTGAAGAGTAAGAGCACTAACAAGAGACATCCCAAAAACAAAAATTTGCTTCTCTTCCGTACTGCAAAAAAACTGCTAAAACCGTCTTCCATTTTACCGTCCTCCTTAAAGTTTTAAAATAAAAAAACTCCATAATAGGAGCCATAGAGAATCAATTACAACGACGATGCCAATTGGCCACGTAATTGATACTCTTTACTGCCTACCATCTAACCGTCCTACATTCAAATATTCTGTTGTCAAAAAGATAAAAAACAACGGCCAAAAACTATCCTGCAGTGCTACCCTTCAGTTAAATACTATTCGATACACAGTTCAACATTCCTGCAAAAAAATACGTAATTTGTTTTTGAGACAAAACCCCCCATGGGTTGCGAGCTATTTTTGAACAGAAAATTGGGAAGTGGGGAAGGATGCAATAAAAATTCTCAGTTAACCAGGGGAAAAATTAGATTTTAATTGATTTTTTGGCTGGTTTTTTTGGTAACCTGTAAAATTCCATAACTAAGGCCTAAAATGCTCTTGACAAAGTCGAATTGATTTGTTATTTTGTTGTCAAAGTTAATATGGAATTGGTTTTTTGAGTGTTTTCTTTTGTAATAAAAATGGGGTACACCACCGCGGGTGTAAATTGCCCCATTTTTTTTTATA
>LFTO01000049.1 GCA_001513335.1 Clostridiales bacterium DTU086
CTGCCCCGCCATATTATATTCATTTGTTAAAGAGCATTAAGTATGCTATAATAGTCAAGCGTTAAAGAAGTAAGTATTACCAGTGCATCGAAAGATGTATCGCATATATCGCGGGGTGGAGCAGTCTGGTGGCTCGTCGGGCTCATAACCCGGAGATCGTAGGTTCAAATCCTGCCCCCGCAACCAATGCCCCTGTAGCTCAGTTGGTAGAGCAATGGATTGAAGATCCATGTGTCCTCGGTTCGACTCCGAGTGGGGGCACCATGAACGATAAGCAACTCACTATTCATATAGTGAGTTTTCTTTTGCCTAAATGTTAATAATAAATTATAGTAAGGCTAATTAATCCTTGAATTGCAATTCAAGAATATACTATTTTAGTTTTTTATCGAAGTTTCGTATTGTCCATTCTATATTAAAACTACTAGAAAGAATTAGAAATTTATGCTGTTTAAGTAAATAGTATTCTTTAGAGTCTGTAGAATAATCTTTTTGCAAAGTTGTGATCAATTTTAGTAAAGCATCGTTTATTAATTGAATAACGTGGAAGCTATCCACGCACACTCTTGCGTTGGGAAAATAGGAGGAAGCTAGCCTATGGAAACCAGTGTACATATCACACGTAATGTACTCTACAGTAGCTCTTTCTTCTCTGGAATAGTTATCTAAGACTCTGATACACTCGTCAACTGAACGGCCGTAGACCATATCAATTATTTTCTTTGATTTAAAATCCATAAGTATAACAGCATATTTTTTTCTAGATTTCTTTCCTAAATAGATTTCATCAATACTTAAAATAGTTGATAAAGACACTTTTGGTCTTGGTACATGTTCAACAAATATATTTATTACAGCGGTTGTTGAAAGGTTAACTTCATTACCAATGCTCCTGAAAGTGTTTCTCTCATTTAATGCTAACTTCATAATTCTTCGAATTAATTGATTAGATACACGTTTTCGAGTGGTACTAGTTGGGCTTGGTTGTGAGAAAGTTGTACTGCACGTTTGACATATAAATCTGTACTTTACGATGTAGATTATAATATTCAAATCAGTTACTCCAGCATGCTTGACTTTGGATGTTTGGGTTCCGTTAGTGTTAAATGTATTAACACCACATGTGGGACAAGCATGAATAACCTTCTTCAGTCTTACTTCGAAGCAAACCATATCATTTTCATTTTCAAATTTAGTTAGACTATCAATCTCTGCATTATTAATACCTAGTAAATCTCGTATGAATTGTTCTATAATGTAAATACCTCCATTTTCTTATTTAGCTCAGTAAGCAAATAATATCATGGAGGCTTTTCGTATTATAAAGTTAGGAGTAAATTACTTCTGACTTTTCTTTATCATCAGCCAATATTGATATAGAATAAAAGTGGGAAATTCACATCCAGTGTGGCGTAAAGCTACGATGACTTGAATGGGTGTGATTCCTACAGATTGCTTAAGTCGGGAGTATTTGCTCTCGGCTTTTCTCGTCTAGGCATAGACGGACTGCGAGAGGAATATGGACGTGGAGTCTTTTGAGATAATATTCTCGTAAAAAAAAATGTTCGAATTTCTTCACTCGATCCAAACTTGTTTAAAACTAATTAGGGTATTGAACTCTTGTTCATGATCCCTGTATCAAACACGAAAATAGGACGAAAGAGTTGAAAGAGACCTCAATGCAGCGAATGCACAATGAAAGGAGAAATCAGATATGAAAGATTTAAAATGTATTGCCTTGGATGTGTCAAAAGATAGCAGTCATATCCAAGCATTTAATTTTGACTTGTTGAAACTATCAAAAGTTAAGGTTATTGAGCACACACTGGAGGGGTTTAATGAACTCATACGATTGTATGAGCTGCTTGATCACCCGATGGTTGTCTTTGAAGCGACAGGTGTTTATCACCGGGGACTTCAGAAGTTCCTAATTGATTCAGAGATCCC
>LFTO01000116.1 GCA_001513335.1 Clostridiales bacterium DTU086
GGCGCAAGTTATGTGTACTGGTATAACTGGCAGTATAATAGAAAAGGCCACTTGTTTCAGGATAGATATAAAAGTGAACCAGTAGAAGATGATACTTACTTTTTAACAGTATTACGATACATACATCAGAATCCGGTAAAAGCAGGCCTGGTTAATAACATTACGTTATATAGGTGGAGTAGTTATATGGAGTATATTAGAGAAGCAAAGATTGTAAATGTAGATTTTGCTCTGTCAATGTTTGCGGAAGATAGGGACACGGCTATCAAAAGGTTTAAAGAATTTAACATGGCTGTAAATGATGATAAGTGCCTAGAAATAACTCCGGAAAAGAAAACCATTTCCGACAAAGAGATAAGGCGTCTAGTGCTAGATAAATTTAATATTGAATTAGCCGCACTGCAAAATGAGGAACCGGGGATCCAGACCAAGGTATTAAAATATGTAAAGGGGCTAGAGGGAAGTTCATTAAGACAGCTGTCCCGATTAACCGGATTTACTGTTAATAAGATCTATAGGGCGTAGAACAGAGAACCGTCCCCTGTTTTATTATGATGTTTTATGAGGTGTTACAAATGTACCAGTGTCCAACGGTGATAGAACGAGCGGTAACTAAAAATGGAGAGATCCAGCTGCAGAGAAGGGGTAGCGACTATGAAATAATCTTTAACGGGACTTTTCTCATGGCCACTTATAACGGGGAATCCGAAAAACTCCTGGTTAGATTGGCTATTGAGGCGGCGGAATCCCCGGAAGCGGTTTTAATTGGCGGTCTGGGGGTCGGCTATTCCCTGGGCGAGGCTTTACGCTTTGCATCGGTAAAAAGAATAACTGTAGTAGAAATAGAAGAAAAGATTATAGAGTGGAACAGAACGCACCTCTCGGCTTATTCCGGAAATGCTCTTGACAATCCAAAGGTAAAAGTGGTAAACGCCGACTTCATTGAATGGATGAAGAATTCCAGAGAAAAATTTGATGTGATCTGTTTGGATATTGACAACGGACCGGACTGGGTGGTTATGGATGACAACAACAAGCTTTACAGTGATGCGGGAATTCGAAATATATTGAAAATCCTGAATAAGTCGGGGGTTGTTTCTTTTTGGAGCGCTGCGAAGTCTGACACCTTTGAACAAGCCTTGAGAAAGTGGTTCTACAGCGTTAGCGTTACGGAAGCAGGCAACAAAAAAGGAGGACCGGACTACATATATTTAGCTACTAACCCTCGAACGTAGAAAGGGGGACGGTTCTCTGTTCGACAATTCACAGTTAAAAAAGAACCGATTCGGTGGTCTTTGTAGGAATTGTTATTTGTTAAGGAGTTAGAGGGAAATTCATAAAGACAGCTATCCCGATTAAAGATGGATATATCTCTAAACAAAATCTCTAGACGTAAAACAAAAACCGTCCTTTGTTTCCCTTAGCCTAATAAGATCTATAGAACGTAAAATGAAGAAACCGTCCCCTGGTTAGGCAAAATTTATAGAAAATAGAACAAATGTTTCTTGCCCTGTTTCTTGATTCTGGGTGTGCCAGCCTTGGACGGGCGCTCTTGACATAGCGTGGCTGTTGGGCTACTATGCAATCAAGGCGGGAATGCTTATTTTTAGCTTTCCCGCCTAACTAAATCTTCCCCTTTTTTGCAAATTATGGAGTTTGCACAGATTGTGGGATACACTGCGAGGTATTTTCTTTGAAAATTTTACTTAGTCTTTACCTGGTTTTCGCAGTTATAGTAACGCAGTTTTTTGCCGCCTATTTCTTTTCAAAGGGCAGAACTAGCTACCGAAAGGCATTTTCTGCCTTGGTTTTATGTGTCAGTGTTTATTTGTTTGGTTATTTAATGATTATCAACAGCAGCAATTTGCAAGAGATGATTTTTTGGAATCAGTTTCAATATCTGGGATTACCCTTTATTTCTGTACTATGGCTGATGGTGGCTCTCCTTCATACAAAAACCATCTATTTTCTAAGAAACCGAATGGCGCTTTTGCTCTTTTTTGTGCCTGTAATCACCTTTTTTATGCGACTCACCAATCCTTGGCACCATCTTTTCTATATAAACTGGGAAGCCAGACAGTTATTTGGATATTATACCCTGTATATGGAAAGGGGTTTCTGGTACTATGTTAATATTTCATACACTATACTGTGTTTGCTTTTGACTATTATCATTTACTTCTTAGGATACTTGAAGAATCAGTCCGGCCATAGCAAATCCAACTTTCTGGTTTTCTTTTTTGCTTCCTTGCTCCCTCTCATCGGGATAATGCTGGTTCTTTTTGCTTATGAGGAGCGGAGCATTGATTATTCCGCTTTGATAATGCCCATTTCCTTGCTCATTATTGGTTATGGTATTTTAAAATATGATTTTTTGGAAATAAGAACCCTGGCTCGAGAAACAGTCTTTGAGAACAACTATGCCGGTATGGTGATATTGGGGCCGGGACAAAAGATAATAGATTACAATAAGGCTGCTCAGAAGTTTTTTGAAACATTAAACATTTCATTGGGCAATTATCCCATAGAGCTTGTTCTTAAGGAAGAGCCGGAACTGCTGGAAATTTTTAAGAGTGAGATTGCCCGGGATTTTTCATTGATAATCGATGGGGAAGAACGGTTTTTTGAGATTGAGGGAGTCCCGTTGGGTGACCCTCACGAGGGAAACACTAGAATGCTAAAATCCATCCGTGATGTTACAGAGGAAAGGAAAATTCAGGAGAAACTGAGGGAATTGGCTACGACAGATTCCTTAAGCGGTCTTTATAATCGAACAGAATTTACTAATTTGGCTCAAAAAGAGTTTGCTTTGGCCAAAAAACGTAATGAGGAATTATCTTTGTTGATGATGGACCTAGATCATTTCAAATTTATCAACGATACTTTTGGACATGCGGCGGGAGATGAAGTGATTCGTGAAGTAGGGAACATCATAAAGACCAGTTTCAGGAAAACCGATATTGCCGGACGTTTAGGGGGAGAAGAATTTGTTGTGGTTCTAAAAAACACATCTTTGAAGGAGGCAGAAAAGGCCGCGGAGAAGCTTCGGAAGAATCTGGCTAGGGCAAAGGTGAATTACAGGAAGCATGAAATTAGTTTTACCGTAAGCATTGGAGTTGCGGCAATTTTTGGTGATACTAACAATGAAAACGATTTTGAAGATTTTGAAGATTTTTTAAAACAGGCAGATGATGCCCTGTATAAGGCAAAAGCCCAAGGACGAAATTGTGTTGCTGCTTTGGGGTGACAGGTGTGGATTCTTTCCCAATTTTTTAGAATGGAAAAGGTCCTGAATAAAACATTAGGCAGGGCAATTCTTCGTTAGTGAAGAATAAATAATGGTAACCGTTACACCACCTGCATTATTTTATATCTGGGAAGAGGACATCCGAGATGAACTTTGTAGCTATTGATTTTGAAACTGCCAACTGTTCCCTGGGAAGTGCTTGTGCGCTTGGGATTGTAATCGTGGAACTAGGGGAGATAGTACATAAGGAATTCAGATTGGTACGACCCAAGGATCTTTATTTTTCTTCCTTCAATACCAGGATTCACGGCATTACCGAGAAAGATGTAATACACGAACCTGAGTTTAACGAAATTTGGCCCCAAATCCTGCCTCTCATTAAAGGCAGGAACCTGGTAGCCCATAATGCCTCCTTTGACATGAACGTTTTAAGGGAGGTACTCCTGCAGTATGAACTGCCGTGTCCTGATTTTCCCTACTCCTGCACCCTGCAGATTTCCAGGAGAACGTGGCCAGAATTAAGGAGCCACAGGCTAAATGTGGTTGCTGAATACCTGGGGATTTCCTTTAAGCACCACGATGCTTTGGAAGATGCTTTGGCCTGCGCCTCGATTGCAATTAAAGCTTGTCAAGTGCATAGAGCCCACACTCTTGAGGAACTGGCTGAAACACTGGATATCAACATGGGAACCACAGCCTGCATCAGGAGGCCGAGGCAATCCTATGCCTATGGTTACAGCTCCAAGTATCCCAACCCCAAGGATATCTGCCCGGATGTGAGTGAGTTTGATACCAAGCACCCTTTCTACGGGGCGGTATGCGTTTTCACCGGTAACCTGAAGACCATGTCCAGAAGGGAAGCCATGCAGAAGGTAGTAAACTGCGGTGGCTGCTGCAGCAATTCTGTGAGCAAAAGGACGCGTTTTCTAATCATGGGTGAAACAGATTATTACCGGGTGAAAGGGGAAAAGAGTGCCAAGTACAGGAAAGTGGAACAAATGATCAGTGAAGGCTTAAATATTGTTATTCTTGATGAGGAAAAATTTATTGAAATGCTGGGGCCTGCCGGGGCGAAAACAAATAACAACATTGCATCCAGGTAGTAGTAACTATAGTAAAATTAAGGCTGCGTCTTTAATGAAACCGGCTGTCTCTGTCCGCTTGTTTTTCAACGAAAAAGCTTTTCAGGCAAATTGAACAGTATCCAATTAATAAAATCCGGAGCATAAAAAAACACTTTATATATCTAAAAGGGGGGCATTTTATGAAATTTGATTTAACAGACTATCCCTATTCTTCCCAGCGGAGGTCTGTATATGCCCGAAATGGAATGGTTGCAACATCCCAGCCATTGGCTGCCCAGGCAGGTCTGGATATTTTGAAAAAGGGCGGAAATGCAATTGATGCGGCAGTTGCTACTGCTGCCTGTCTTACGGTGGTAGAGCCTACCTCTAACGGAATTGGCGGCGATGCATTTGCTCTCGTTTGGACCCAGGGGAAACTTTACGGCTTAAATTCCAGTGGGCCTGCTCCGGAGGCTCTCTCCCTTAATGTTCTTGAGGGATTAGGTATCAAAGAAATACCAAAGTACGGGTGGATACCGGTAACTGTTCCCGGTGCACCGGCTGCCTGGCAGGAATTGTCCTCTCGCTTTGGCAGGCTGCCTCTGACGGAGGTTTTGGACCCGGCCATTAGGTATGCGGAGGAGGGGTTTCCTGTTTCTCCAACTGTAGCCTTGCTGTGGAAGAGAGCCCATAAAAACTTTACAAAAAGTCTTCAGGGGCCAGAATTTAAGCACTGGTTTGAGACGTTTACTCCCAAGGGGAGAGCGCCGGAAGTGGGAGAGATTTGGTCTTCCAAGGGACATGCGGAAACCCTAATGTCTATTGCAGAAACTAAAGCCCAGTCATTCTACAGGGGAGATATTGCGGAGAAAATCGACCGGTTTTCCAGGGAATTCGGTGGTTATTTAAGAAAGAAGGACCTGGAAAATTTCCAGCCGGAATGGGTTGAACCTATAAGTATTAACTACAGGGGATATGATGTCTGGGAAATACCCCCTAACGGTCACGGCCTTGTGGCACTTATGGCCTTAAACATATTAAAAGGATTTGATTTCGAGTTCAAGGAATCTCCGGAAACATACCACAAACAAATTGAAGCTATGAAACTGGCCTTTGTTGACGGCTTGAAATATATCGCTGATCCGGCGCATATGAGTATCCGTGTTGAGGATCTTCTCTCAGATGCCTATGCCGAGGAAAGAAGAAGGCTGATCGGAAAAGAGGCATTGCAGCCTGAACCTGGCACCCCGCCCAAGGGAGGAACGGTATACCTGGCAGCCGCCGATGGTGAAGGAAATATGGTTTCATACATTCAAAGCAATTACATGGGTTTTGGTTCGGGTTTGGTAGTTCCCGGAACAGGAATCTCCCTGCATAACCGTGGAAACAATTTTTCCCTGGATCCCTCTTCTGACAATGTCCTTAAGCCAGGAAAGAGACCTTACCATACAATAATCCCCGGGTTCCTGACAAAGGACGGGCAAGCTGTAGGGCCCTTTGGAGTAATGGGAGGTTTTATGCAGCCCCAGGGGCATGTCCAGGTTGTAATGAATACCGTGGATTTTGGGCTTAACCCCCAGGCGGCTTTAGATTCCCCAAGATGGCAGTGGAAGAAGGGTAAAACCGTAGAAATAGAACATTCATTCAAAAAATACATTGCCGGTTGTCTCAAAGAAGCCGGACATGACATTCAATACAATGTAGATTCAAGCGGTTTCGGTCGAGGGCAGATTATTTGGAGAACTGAAAGCGGTGTCCTAATCGGCGGATCTGAGCCAAGGACCGATGGAGTTGCTGCTTCCTGGTAAAAGCCTTCTCATGTTTGTTGTTTTGAGGTAGCAGACGGAGACGGAAAGGAGGTAATTGGGATGTATAGAGTGTCAAAAGAAACGATGGTTTACACCATGTCTCCAAACAATTTGCCGGTGATGAGGGTTGAAAGCGGTTCAACTCTTGTGTTTGAGACCTGTGACTGTTTTGAAGACCAGATTAAAACAGTGGATACGCCGTTTAATGAATTGGATTGGAACCGGATAAACCCGGCAACGGGACCTGTGTTTGTCAAAGGTGCCGAACCTGGTGATGCTCTCTGTGTGAAAATCCAGTCAATAAAAGTTGGGGACCAGGGTGTAATGGTAACCGGTCCTGATATGGGTGTAATCGGGGATGAGCTCGAGGAAAATTCTATCCGTATCGTCCCCATAAAAAATAACAGGGCGATCTTTTCTGAAAAGATTGAGCTCAAACTTAATCCTATGGTCGGTGTGATCGGGACGGCCCCTGCCAGGGAAAGCATTCCCTGTGGTGAACCGGGAAGCCACGGTGGGAATATGGACTGTAAAGTAATTACTGAAGATGCATCTGTATACCTGCCGGTAAATGTGCCTGGCGCATTGTTGGCAATGGGGGACCTCCATGCAGTTATGGGTGACGGAGAGGTGTCCGTTTGTGGTGTTGAAGTGCCCGGTGAGGTTACAGTAACCGTAGAAGTAATCAAAGGACATGATTTACCCCTTCCAATGGTCACCACAGAAGAGGCTGTCTATACAATTGCCTCGGAAATGTCACTGGATGAAGCTGCCCAGTCTGCTGTCCGCGGCATGGTAAAAATTCTGGAAGGATACGGCCTCTCCAAAGATGAAGCTATTGGGCTAATGAGTGCCGGCGGGGACCTCCAGATCTGCCAGGTGGTGGATCCCAAAAAAACTGCCCGGTTTAGAATGTCCAGGTCAATTCTCAAGGCATTAGGGGCACCGGGAAACGGTATGGATATATAGACTGGTGTCATTGTCCAATAAAGACTATTCAAATAAAATGAGCCAAGCCGCCTTTGAAAAAAGGCGGTTTTTGAATATGTGGGCAAGCCCTGCTATAATAGAATAGCTGTCTCTGGACAGCGGTATATCTTTTATGGAAAGGATCTTCTAGAATGAAGCAGCAAAACTTAAGAAATATAGCCATAATTGCTCATGTTGACCATGGCAAGACTACTTTAGTGGACCAGCTCTTGAAGCAGAGCGGTTTTTTTCGCAAAAACCAGGTAATGCCCGACAGGGTGCTGGACAGCAACGAACTGGAACGAGAGCGGGGAATTACTATTCTGTCCAAAAATACAAGCATCCAGTATAAAGGCACAAAGATAAATATCGTTGATACCCCAGGCCATGCTGACTTTGGCGGCGAGGTAGAGCGCATTGTAAATATGGTGGACGGGGTGTTGCTCCTGGTTGATGCCTTTGAAGGGCCTATGCCCCAGACCCGCTTCGTGCTGAAAAAAGCCCTGGAAGCCAGGCTTAAACCGATTGTAGTAATCAACAAAATAGACCGGCCGGGTGCCAGACCCCTGGAAGTAGTGGATGAGGTACTGGACCTGTTTATCGATTTAGGTGCCGATGATGAGCAGCTGGAATTCCCTGTAATTTATGCTTCAGCCAAAAAGGGATACGCCAGTTCCGACTTGGACAGTGCCGGAACGGATATGGCACCCCTGCTGGATTTGATTATTTCGGCAATTCCTGTCCCCCAGGGGGACGAGACGGCTCCTCTGAAGCTGGTCATTTCCTCTATCGATTATGACAGCTACATTGGGAGGATCGGTGTTGGGAAAATAACCCGGGGCAGCATTTCCAAAGGGGAGGAAGTGGTCCTCTGCAATCCCTATGACAAGCAGGTAAAGGTAAAGATAAGCAGCCTGTATGTTTTTGAGGGTCTAAAGAGAGTGGAGGTGGAAAGGGCCTCTGTAGGTGAAATTGCTGCCGTATCAGGCATTGAGAATTTAACCATCGGGGATACCATTTGTGACCCTGAAGTCATCGACCCGGCACCCCTGCTCCACATTGATGAACCTACTCTCTCCATGAATTTTGTAGTGAATGACAGTCCCATGGCGGGACGTGAGGGAGAGTATGTTACCAGCAGGCATTTAAGGGAACGTTTGGAACGGGAACTTCTCTCCAACGTTTCCCTGCAGGTTGAGGAAGTAACACCGGATTGTTTTAAGGTATCGGGACGCGGGGAACTGCATTTGTCCATACTGATTGAAACCATGCGCCGGGAAGGGTATGAGTTTGCCGTGACCAGGCCGGAAGTAATAACCAAATTTGTGGACGGCGTTTTATGTGAACCGGTGGAAAGGCTCTTTTTAGAGGTGCCCTCGGAGTATGTGGGAACGGTAATTGAAGGCCTTGGTACCCGCAAAGGTGAAATGGTCTTTATGGGCAGCAGCGAGGGGAGCACTACAAATATGCAGTTTTTGATCCCTGCCCGGGGGCTTATCGGCTACGCTTCCGAGTTTATTACTGAGACCAAAGGGAACGGCACCATGAGCCACACCTTTGAAACCTACGAACCCTATAAAGGGGATATTCCCGTGAGGACCCGGGGGGCTCTGGTAGCTTCGGAAGCAGGAATATCGGTAGCTTACGGTCTCTATAACGTACAGCAGAGGGGCAGCTTATTTATCGGTCCGGGAGTTGAGGTATACGAAGGAATGATTGTTGGGGAAAATTCACGCAGCGTCGATATTACCGTCAATGTCTGCAAGAAAAAACACCTCACCAATACACGTTCTTCCAATGCGGATGAGGCTCTTACCCTTACACCTCCGGTGATTATGACTCTGGAAAAGTGTATGGAGTTTATCAAGGAAGATGAGCTCCTGGAAGTAACACCTAAATCTCTGAGGCTGAGGAAGATGATTTTAAACAAAGATGCCCGGGTAAAGGCTGGGAAAAAGAGGAATCAGGCTTCCTGAAGTTAAGAAAGTGATATAATGCCAGTCTCAATCCGGCAAAAACGTGTCTTTGGCCATTTTCTGGTCTCCTTGTCAAGGAAAGCTCCTAGTAATGGTTATTTTTGGTTGCGCATAATCTTAGGATAGCATATTCTTTAAAGTAACGGTGCGTATGCCAAAGACGAGGAGGTCTAAAATGAAACCGAGAAAAGGCATGGCTGTTTTGATCATCCTTACTTTGCTGGTCACTATCATGTCTCCTGCGGCTTTTGCTGGAAAAGCAGATGTGGTAAGCCTTGGTGCAGATCTTTCAAAAGCCCAGCAGGACGAAATGTTGAGGGAATTTGGTGTTTCTCTGGGTGATGTTAATATTATTGAAGTAACGATACAGGACGTAACAGAGCATTTAAGGGGGATTGCCACCAGGGACCAGATAGGTACTCATGCTATTTCTTCGGCGTACGTTAAACTGCTTCCGGAGGGTGCAGGACTTCGGGTTGATGCCCGCAATGTAACCCTGGTGACTGAAGAAATGTATGCCAACGCTCTGGTAACAGCGGGGGTTGAAGATGCCCAGGTAATGGTTGCTGCACCTTTTAACGTAACGGGAACGACTGCACTTACCGGGATTATGATGGCTTTTGAAGAGGCAACGGGTCAACGGCTGTCAGGTTTTGCTAAGGATGCCGCCAATGAAGAAATAATTGTCACCGGAGACATTGGGGCAAAAATAGGGCAAAGCGAAGCGGCAAAGCTGGTTCAAAATATTAAAGAAGAAATAGTAAAAAGAGATATCAAGTCTCCTGAGGATATCCGCCAGGTGATTATCGATATTGCCAACGAGTTGAATATTAAGCTATCAGATGAACAAATTGATCAGATCCTTAATTTGATGAAAAAAATAAGCCAGCTGGATTTGAACATTGATGATATAAGCAGGCAGCTGGAGAAAATAAGTAAAGGTCTTGATGTGGTCAAAGATACAATAAACGAGAACAAAGGTGTTCTGCAAAAAATCCTGGATGCTATTATGGCCTGGTTGAGGAGCATATTTGGTACTGAGTGAACCTCTACCACTTATAGAAGTGGGGGCTTCAACAATACTAATACCAAACGCATTTCCTGTTAGGGAAATACTTACCCCCAAAGGGTATGGGTTATCAGCCTGGCTTCCCAATGACAACTTTGGCCCGGTACAAGAGTTCTACTACTTCACGCACTAGGCAATCCAAGATACTTGGCTTTACTGATGGTTAGGTTTTGGAACCGGCTGCCGCAGTAGGGAACGTGGTATGTAGCTTGGGAACAGAAGCTTTTTAGAATAGATGTGCAGCATTATTTTCGGTGCTGCATTTTTTTTCTGCCTGCGCCTTCCGGTTTACTATTGGTCCAGGATTTTTAAACTGCCCTTCATTTTATTATATATCTTATTATATATCCACTTTTCTTTTATCCAGCCAGTTTAAAGTGTATGTTAAAAACAGCCCGTATGCAGAAGCAGAGATGAAGTGGGATACAGCAGCAGCGAAAGTGTGCTGTGTGAGGGTAGGAAGGTCCAACACTATGGAAACTGCATATATGAAAAACCAGGCAAATATTCCATAGATCCAGCCTTTTACCAGGTAATTGCCGCTCGTCGTTTTGAGTAACAAACTGGAAAAAATGACTCCCAGAAAACCGGCAAAGAACAACTGTCCCAGCTGGGCAAAGACTATTTCTGGAGTATTAGCGGGAAGACGCCCGTAAATTACCACAGAAGCCCAGTCTGACAACCGTTCAAGGTGCAGTCCCAAAAGTATCGCTGTCCAATCAACTATATTCATTGCAATTCCGCCGGCAATGCCGCCGATAAACCCTGCTGTAATCCTGTCCTTAATGATTGATCCCTCCAATAAAATCCTTTTGCAGCATTATGAAGATATAATATATTGTGCATATTTTGGGAAGAGATTATTTACAATGAAGGAAAGAAGGGGCCTGATTTATGTTCTGTATTCATGGACTTAATTTTATTAGAACACTTATTAAGGCCGTCAGCAAAAGATAGGGGGAAGTTTTTTTATTTACAGACAGTATGAGCGGGGCCAAAAAACTTGTCGGCCGGGGATAAGTAGTTACTTTCAGGCAAAATAAAAGACGAGGCAGAACCTCGTCTCAATACAATTCAAAATCTGGTACGCCTGGGGAGACTTGAACTCCCGACCCCCGGACTCGGAATCCGTTACTCTATCCAACTGAGCTACAGGCGCATATCATAAGTCTATTATAATTAAAGTCCTTCAACTAGTCAAATTTCGGAAAGAAAAGAGCCCCTATAGTTTGATGTATGTACATTATACACCGGAAATTTAACATAGTGAAAAAATCTTTTTTTCATTGAATAATATGTGGTCTCGCCGGGGAATTAACCGTTGAGGATGGGGGAAAGCTGGTTCTAACCTGTCATCTAAGAGGAGATAGAATGTTTTTCCGGCAAACCTGTGGCGTAAAACAAGAAGAGGACAGGTGGCGCTATTTTCAGGTAAAAAATGGTGGGGAATTAATATGGTATTTTTCCGTATTTCCCTTGCTTATTAGGAACCATTGTGCTACTCTTGCAGTAGAATATTGTATACAAAATACCTTTTAGGAGGTTTCATGTATGCAGTACTTGGTTACCTGGAGTGAAGGCGAAGAAGTCGCTTATCTGATTCTGGGTGAACAGGATTTATGCCGCCTCGGAATGGACGACAAGAATTACATTATTACGGAATTCAGCACTCATTAAGATTAATAATTTAGTTTCTTTATCCATTATTGCATTTTAACGCCGGTTTTCCCGGCGTTTTTTGTTTTTCTGTTGGTGCACCTCCCGGTTTTGAGCTACAGTACTTGCTCGGAATTCTAGTTATCATTTACAATTCGCCTGCAGGGTGCTGAGGAGCTCTTTGCGCTTGGAGATCCTGCGTACCTCCTTTAGCAGGAGCAATAACTTTCAAAAAAAACGTATCCGCCAGTCGCCCCAATGAAGGCTTTGTTTTTTCTCCCCAAAGGACTTTTTTGATTGATTTAATGCTCCAGGGGGTTAGTATTGCGCCTGTGGGGAAAATTATATATGATTAACTTTAAATACCGCTGGAGGAAAAAAATATGAAGGTAAGACAAGTCGGAGAGTTTGGACTAATAGATATCATAAAAGACAATACACTGGTAGACCCGTCTTCGGTTGTCGCCGGGATCGGAGACGATACCGCTGTTTTGAAACACCCTAGTGGGAAATTACTGTTGGCTACAACAGATATGATGATTGAAAATATTCACTTTATTATATCCGGGGACAACGGAAGGCAGATTGGCTACCGTGTTATGGCCGCCAATGTCAGCGATATCGCTTCCATGGGGGGACGCCCGACACATGCCATCATTTCCATAGGTGTTCACCCGGATATGGAAGTTTCCTTTGTGGAGAGCGTTTATGAGGGGATGAAAGCCTGTTCCCGGGATTATGGGGTAAATATTGTAGGGGGGGACACAGTGACTTCCCCTGATAATTTAGTATTAAATGTTGCTCTTCTGGGGTTGGTGGATCCGGACAAATATCTTCCCCGTTCCGGTGCCAGGCCGGGAGACCTTGTTATGGTTACCAACGTTTTAGGAGATTCCCGTGCAGGGCTGGATATTGTCCTGGGCAGGTGCAGTATTTCCCAGGAGGGAGAGAAGTATCTTTTGGACAGGCACTATTACTCCAATCCCCGGGTTGAAGAAATGGCTGCCGGAACAGCCTGCGGGGGGATTACTGCGGCAGACGACATCAGCGACGGTCTGGGGAGCGAAATACATGAAATTGCTGATGCCAGCGGCGTTGGGGCAATTCTTAAGTTTGAAGATCTACCAGTATCCGACTATACCCGGGAAGTTGCCGAGAAAACTAACACCGATCTCATAGAGTACTGCCTCTTTGGCGGTGAAGACTTCGAGGTGGTTATAACAGTCGATCCGCGGAAAGCCGATGCCCTTGCGGAAGCTGTTGAAAGTGCTACTGGTACAAAACTAACTGTGGTCGGTGAAATTGTTGACAAGTCAGAAGGGGTTAAACTCCTGAGAAATAACAGCCTTCATGTCCTTCCGAAGAAGGGCTACAGTCATTTCAAAAAATAATCGTAGGAGGTACATTTTGTGGGTCCTAAATCAGAAATTGCAAACATAGAGCTAGCTCCCTCCGGGGAGAAAAAGATTCATTGGGCCAGCGCCCACATGCCTGTATTAAATTATTTAATTGCCGGGTACGAACAGACCAAGCCCCTAAAGGGATTTACTTTGGGTTTGTGCCTGCACCTGGAAGCAAAAACAGCCTACCTGGCTCATGCCCTGAAGTGTGCCGGGGCAAATGTGGTTGCCTGTGCCAGTAATCCACTTTCAACACAGGATGACGTTGTTGCCGCCATGGTCAAGGCCGGCATTACGGTGTTTGCTGTTCACGGCTCAAGCCCCCAGGATTATGAACGCTATCTGAGCATGGTTTTAGACTGGGAACCCCAGATAATTATTGATGATGGGGGAGACTTGGTTTCTCTTGCCCATGCAACCAGGCCGGAACTGGTGAAGAAAATTATCGGTGGCTGTGAAGAGACAACAACCGGTGTTACCCGGCTCAGGTCTATGGCCAAGGAGGGGGCACTGGAGTTTCCAATGATATCTGTAAACGATGCCAACTGCAAGTACTTGTTTGATAACCGTTACGGAACGGGACAGTCTACCTGGGACGGTATAAACCGGACGACGAACCTTGTTGTAGCGGGGAAATGTGTGGTGATAATAGGTTACGGCTGGTGCGGAAGAGGTACAGCCATGCGCGCCAAAGGTTTGGGAGCCAGGGTAATTGTCTGTGAAGTGGACCCTATCAAAGCCAACGAAGCTCTTATGGACGGCCATGAGGTTATGCCCCTGGCCAAGGCAGCCGAGAAAGGGGATTATTTCGTTACAGTTACAGGCAACTTCGGGGTAGTACGCGGAGAACATTTTGAAAGAATGAAAAACGGAGCGGTTTTGGCTAACGCCGGCCATTTCGATGTGGAAATATGCAAACCGGACCTAGAAGCTCTTTCCGTTTCCCGAAACTTGATAAAACCGGGCATAGAAGCATTTAAACTCAAGAACGGGAATACCCTTTACCTTCTTGCCGAAGGCAGGCTGGTTAACCTGGCAGCAGGAGACGGACACCCTGCGGAGATTATGGATATGAGCTTTGCCCTTCAAGCCTTATGTGTAGAATACTTGAGCCGTAATACTCTTCCTCCGGGAGTTCACCCTGTTCCTTTCGAACTGGATCAGCAGGTGGCCAGCCTGAGGCTCGAAGCCTTAGGGGTTGAGATAGACACCCTTGACCCACAGCAGGTAAAATATTTGAACAGCTGGTAAAACTTTTCCCTGGAGGGCGTTACAATGGCTGCAGTTTACCCAAAGTGACGGCATTTTACCGCAAGTGCAGGTTTTTGGTAATCCTGATGCGGGGTGTTCCTGAAAAATCCTGAATGCACCTTTACATCGTCACCCTGAGCGCGGGTCTCCCGTGTCATCCTGAGCTGAGCCAAGAATTTTCTGCAGTTACCAAATATTAGGGAGGTGTGGCATTTGGTTGACAAATATCAAGAGCTGGCACAAAAGAGAAAAACTGTCCTTGAAGGAGGCGGTGAAAAGCGGGTTGCCAAGCAGCATGAAGCAGGGAAATTTACTGCCCGGGAAAGGATAGATATGCTTTTGGACGAAGACAGTTTTGTGGAAATTGGTGCCTTTATTGAACACAGATGCCATGACCTGGGAATGGAAAAAAACAAGGTTCCCGGAGAGGGAGTTGTAACCGGATACGGCAAAATTGATGGCCGCACGGTCTATATCTTTGCCCAGGATTTTACTGTTATGGGCGGGAGCCTGGGAGAAATGCACGCAGCAAAAATATGCCGAGTTTTAGATCTGGCTGTAGCCGCAGAAGTGCCTGTAATCGGAATCAATGACTCCGGCGGTGCAAGAATCCAGGAGGGGATTGCTGCTTTAAACGGTTACGGGGAAATATTCCGGCGCAATACCATGGCTTCTGGTGTTATTCCCCAAATAGCGGTTATCATGGGGCCCTGCGCCGGTGGAGCAGTTTATTCCCCTGCCCTTATGGATTTTGTTTTCATGGTGGAAAAGACAAGCCAAATGTTCATTACCGGCCCCCAGGTTATTGAGACGGTTACAGGGGAAAGAATTTCCCATGAGGAATTGGGGGGTTCCTCTGTCCACAACAGGATGAGCGGCGTTGCCCATTTTAGGGCGGGCAGTGAAGAAGAGTGCTTTAACCAGATTAAAAAACTGCTGGAATACCTGCCCAATACATACAGGGAAAAGCCACCGGAAGTTGAATGTAGCGACCCACTTGCACGTGTTTGTCACAAGCTGAACAGCATAATTCCTTCTGACCCCAATAAAGGTTATGACATTAAGGAAATTATTAGGGATGTTGCCGATGAGGGAACCTTTTTTGAGGTCCATGAAGAGTTTGCCACCAATATTGTAACCGGGTTTGCGCGGCTGGCAGGTAAAACTGTGGGTGTTGTGGGCAACCAGCCCAAGAAACTGGCGGGATGTCTGGATATTGACAGTTCAGATAAAGCCGCCAGATTTATCCGGTTCTGTGACGCATTCAATATCCCCCTGGTTACGTTCGTTGATACCCCTGGTTTCCTCCCGGGTACACAGCAGGAACATGGGGGGATAATACGCCATGGTGCCAAACTCCTGTATGCCTATTCAGAAGCTTCTGTCCCCAAAGTAAGCATCATTTTAAGAAAAGCTTATGGGGGTGCTTACCTGGCCATGTGTTCCCGCTCCCTTGGTGCGGACCAGGTCTTTGCCTGGCCAACAGCTGAAGTAGCTGTCATGGGGCCTGAAGGTGCTGCAAATATTATCTTCAGGAAAGAAATCAAAGAATCTGAAAATCCGGAAAGGACTCGGGCGGAAAAAATTGAAGAATATAAGAAAATGTTTGCCCACCCCTATGTTGCTGCTGCCAGGGGGTATGTGGATGATGTTATTGAGCCGAAAGAAACCAGGATAATGCTGATAAGGTGTATGGAATCTCTGGAGGCTAAGAGGGGACAGCATTTCTCGAAGAGGCACGGAAACATTCCTTTATAATCTTCTTGATCCTCCGCGAACTTGACGGAGGATTTTCCTTTGACCTTCTGAGTTAGTTATCGGACTGTAGCAGAACGGGTTAGCGGATTTTAAATTTGAAAAAGGGTGACAGTGTGAAGGTTCCCGAGTTTCCGAAGATATTTGAAGAAATTGACAAAGTTTTTGCCTCTCAGGGAGTACTTGCCGAGGGGCTTTTGTCTTATGCCGTACGTCCCGGTCAAATACAGATGGCCAAGTTGGTTGCTGAAACCCTGGAGGAAGACAGGATTTTACTGGTTGAGGCGGGGACGGGTACCGGCAAGACGCTGGCTTATCTGGTTCCCAGTATAATCTGGTCCTCGGAGAACGACTCCAAAGTCGTCATCAGTACTAATACTATCAACCTTCAAGACCAAATCTGGAACCACGATATCCCTATGCTCCAGGACCTGCTGCCTTATAAGTTTAATGCTGTCAGGATAAAGGGGCGTTCCAACTACCTCTGCCTGCGAAAATGGTACTCAGACTACCAGTTAAGCATTGGAGATATGGGAGACAGGGGATTCCATGAAAAATTGGAAACGTGGCTCAACACTACTGACACCGGGGACAAGAGTGAACTCAACCTCTCCTCTATTGAGGAAACAATGTGGAGGAAGTTTTCTGCTGATGATGCCACCTGCCACGGTTCAAGGTGCAGCTGGGCCCAGGAGTGTTTTTTGAGGAAAGTCCGCAGCGCTGCCGCCCGGGCAAACATAATTTTGGTAAACCATTCTCTCCTTCTCATTGACGCTGAAGGGGGATTTGGAATTCTTCCTAAATATTCCAAGCTTATTATCGATGAGGCCCACAACCTGAGCGGAAGTGCTGTGAATCACTTTTCCCTGTGTCTGGAAAAGGGAGAGCTTCTGGAAGTATACAAACTCCTTGGGCAAATCTCCCCCCTTACGAGACAGGCTTTTAGCAAAGACTCAGAAAACAGGAAAAGGATTGATGAGCAAGAAAAGTTAATTATGGAGTCCCGTTCACAGCTGTACGGGCTGTTGGCAGAGATATTCAGTAAAATAGAAGAATTCTACTCTGAATTGTGGGGAGGGAAGAGACAGGTCCGAATTAAATTCCCCCTGCATGATGCTTATATGGAGTCTATTACTGACTTGTGTTCGGAATTACTAAATTGTCTTGGTGAGATTGAAGAAAAAATTAAACGTTTTGAGGAGCTTACAGAGGAATTTTTCCCTGGGGATGTCCTGAGAATGATAACCAGTGAACTGGACTCTGTGAGAAAAAACCTTGTACAGCTTACCCAATTTGACAGTCAGGAGCAAGTGTTATGGCTGGAAGAGCAAGAAACGGGTGTAAGTATCAGGACTGCCCCTCTTTACGTAGGAAATATCTTAGCAGATATTCTTTATTCTCGTTTGGATAGCGTCGTTCTAACCTCAGCTACACTGCGGCTGCAAAACTCTTTTGATTACTTTTCTGAAGAACTGGGACTGTCCCAACTGGAAGATGTTCTTCTTTACGAAAGTGTCCAACCTCCCTTCGATTACTGCAGCCAGGCAAAAATTTTTATTGCCGGGGACCTGCCACAACCAAACTGGGAAAAGGACAGGGAATGGGTTGAAGCCTGTGCCGGAGCAGTGGCTGAATTAGTGAAAATTTGTACCGGCAGCGTTCTCGCCCTTTTTACATCCCACAGGCATTTGCTCCAGACTTACGAACTTTTAAAGGGGCCTCTTGCGGAGGAAGGTACCAGGGTCTTGGCCCATGATATCGACGGGGATAGGTACCACCTGGTTGAAGCCGTCAAAAGGGCGGAAGAAAAGACACTCCTCCTGGGGACAGGAAGTTTTTGGGAGGGGATAGATGTTCCCGGAGACTGTTTACAGTGTGTAATTATTACGAAACTTCCTTTTCCTGTCCCGGATTCACCCCTTTTCGAAGCCAAAGTGGAAAAGCTGAGAGAAATGGGGAACAATCCTTTTTACAAGCTTTTTCTTCCTGTGTGTACAACGAAGCTGCTCCAGGGAATCGGACGTTTAATTCGTACAGAAGAAGACTTTGGCTTTGTAGTAATCCTGGACAGCAGGCTCACTTCCAAGGCTTATGGGGAGTATATAATTGATTCTCTTCCCTGCGAGCCCCTTATTTGCGAGACCAAGGGGATCTGCCGATCTATCGAGGAAACGATTTCCAGGAGAAAAAATATTCACCCCGTCAACCTCTGAATAATACAATGATAGGAGATCGAAAGCGGGGTGGAAAACTTGCGCGTTTATTTTATCAGACTGCCTGGTGTTTTAAGGAAAGTATTAAAAAAGCTTCTGCGCCAGTAAAAACCCAGATACAAATACATTTGAGTTATTTAGGAAATTGAGAGCAATGAGGCTCTCTTTTTTGTTTGTATTTAGACATAAATGCTTTTATCAGGTCTAAATATATTGTAAAGAGATGGATGGTGGTGTTGGCCTTTGCATTCCAGAGGAATAAAACTTTTTATGCTTGTTATGGCCATTGCGGCGCTGGCGTTTTTTTATAACTGGCTCTGCAATGGGGAAACAAATGGAAAAGCAGTAAAAACCCAGCAGGAATTTGTGACCATATATGCGGAAACGCCATATGATGCAATATACCAATACTACAAAGCCCTGGAAGGCAACAATTGGGATCTGGTAAAATCCTTAACTACGAAAAGTATGTGGAATTACATTGAAAAGTCGGGCTTTAGAAAGAGTTGGGAAAGGAAAATTTCAGAAGACCCTACCCTAAAATTTCTTCTGTTTATCGTGAAGAAGCAGTCAATCGATGAGGAAGAGGAAGAAGGCTGGGTCATGGGAAAAGTGGATTGGACTTCCGAACGCAGGAATGTTCCTGATGATAACCGCATTGTGTATGTGGAAAAGGACAAGGAGTCATGGGTTATTTCCCGTATTTTAACCCTTCCTGCAGTTGAGGTAGTAGATGATTTCTATGAGGCGATAGGTATAGGGGACTTTGCCCGGGCCGAGACACTTACCACCAGAAAATATTGGAAAAGACTGGTTGCTGCAGGCATTATTGATGATATTCAAAAAGAAAGGTTAAAAAATCTAAAGGGACTTTACGTAGTTTTTTTGGTAGAGGACTTTTCCGAAAAGCCTAATGAAGCCTGGGTTTCAGGAGACGTTACTTTTCACCCTTTGGAGCGGCAGCAGAGGGAAGTTTCAGTTAATGTTCATGTTGTTCGGGAAAACAAGGAATGGAAGATTGACAAAATCGTAGGCCATTGGGATATCGCCAAGTAAGATTTCGTTTATTCTAAAAGGTTGGAGGGTTCAGGGTCTAAAGGGCCTTAAGCGAGGCGGTTGTACTAGCGTTTAGAGGTCCGGTGGGCTCCTTGCCGGTGCAAAGAAGTTCTCAATACTGGGATTACGAAAGCCCGTATGTATTATGGAATAGACTTGTTTCTGTTAAGCCTTGGGCGGCTTTGCCGTCGTTAACGGCGTGGGAGCTTGTCTGTAAGGAAATTATACATACGCTTAGCGAAGAAAACGGTTGGGACCAGTGTCATCCGCAAGGGTTTACCGGAGGATCTCAGAAGCGAAGCGATGGTATTAGCACTAAAGATCCGGTGTATTGCTTGTGCGGGTGCATCGGTGCCCTCCAGATGAATCGTTTTCCCGAGTAGTTCGACGGGCGAAATTGTTCAAAATAAAAAGGAGAAACAGAAGTATATCTGTCCTCCCCTGCTGTGCAATTTTCCATTTAAAGACGCTGCTTTCCTGCCGTGGGAATCAGGTCATTGAAACTCCCACAATACCTCCGCAGATGCCGGCAATGAGACATGCCAAAAGCTTTTTAATCAGAACAAAAAATACAAAGCTCCCCGGTGACAGAATTGTACTTACAAGTGCAACTACAATAAAGAAAATGGTTCCAATAATTATGCCATGGAGAAGCCCTCTAATCCCTGCTTCCCTGGCTCCTACAAAACTACCGAGAAATGCGCTCACTATTAAAATCAGCAGAGACGTAATGGGTAGGAGCGACTCGGATAGGGGTGTAAAATGAAAGATTAAAGCTGAAATAAGGATTAGCAGTATTGCCGCGCATAAAGCAGAAAGAACACCTCGTCTTACCGGTCTTCCCCAAATTAACGTTGATTTGCCCAAGGGGTACACCTCCAATAAGTTTTAGTAAACTGTATGCGTGTCTGTGGAAAATATTACAGAGTTATTACCGGCCTTGAAGGAAAGTCACCGGGAAAGTTTTTGTGTATTGTGAACAAGGGTTATTAACCTTTACGTCGAAGAATATAAGTAAGTGTAGGACATTACTACGCTTCTTTTTAGTATCTTTTCATTAGGGATATAGAGGAGGTTGGTAGGGGTGTCACAGGTTATTGTTGGTTTTCCGACAACCCTTACGTACTATCTTCATTACCCAATGTGGAAAGTCTTTTTTTCCGAGCTTGGGTGCAAAGTAGAGACTTCCCCAATGACAAATAAAAAAATATTGGATGAAGGAGTAAAGGAAACTGTTACTGATGCTTGCGTACCTATTAAGCTTTACCATGGACATGCAGTTGCATTAAAGGATAAAGTGGATTACCTGTTTATTCCCCGAATGGTTAATGTAGATAGTGATAAAAACATTACATTTTGTCCAAAGTTTTTGGGGCTGCCGGATATGATTAAAGCTTCAATACCTAACCTTCCGAAAATTATTTCTCCCAGCCTGGACAGGAAATCGGGACATTATTACCTGTATAAGGCCTGCAGGGAGATCGGGAGACAGCTTGAAAAGCCTGCCTCGCTGATCTTTCGGGCGTATAGGAGAGCGGTATCAATACAGAAAAAATTTGAAAAAATCATGGTACAGAATAAGCTTAATCCTGTTGAAGGAATAGACTATTTATTTAACAGTGGCTCATGTTCAGAGCGACCGGATGCAGATTTAAATATTGCCGTTCTTGGCTATCCTTACCAAATATATGACCCCTATATAAGTGCTAACTTAATGTCATGGCTGGAGAATCATAAGGTTAGAACCTGGACTATGGAGATGGTTGATTATTCCCAGCTCCAGAAATACTCCGGCAAATTGAAGAAAAAGCTCTTTTGGCACTTCAGCAATAAAGTGGTTTGGGCATGTTACCACTATCTGGACCAGCCTCACATTGACGGTATTATTCATGTTACTGCCTTTTCGTGCGGTCCCGATGCAATGGTGGATAAGCTGGTTGAATTAGAGTGTAAACAAAGAAACTTCCCGTTTTTGAGTTTGATGATAGATGAACAAACGGGAGAGGGCGGCGTTACTACAAGGTTGGAAGCCTTTACGGATATGATCAGATATCGGAGGGAGCAGCAGGGGTGAAGATTTCATTTCCTCGTATGGGAAACTCTTATATCGGCTTCAAACATCTTTGTGAGGGACTTGGGTTTGAAGTTGTTGTGCCTCCAAGCCTGACACAGAAGACTATTACCTATGGCGCCAGATATTCACCTGAATTTGCCTGTATGCCCTTTAAGGTATTGACTGGTACTTATGTAGAGGTACTTGAAAAAGGCGCTGATGTAATAATATCCTCTGGTGGTATAGGTCCTTGCAGGGCAGGGTTTTATGGAGTCCTTCACGAAAAAATTCTTAAGGACATAGGTTATGATTTTAAATTTATAGTTGTTGACCCTCCTATGGCAAATTTGAAAGATTTTTACAACAACGTTTTATTTTTAAAACCCAGGAATTTAAAATGGGGTAGTTTCCTGAAAAAGGTTCGGACTGCTTGGAAGATGCTAACTGCTTTGGATGGCCTTGACATGCTGGTGGCGCAAAGGCGCGCTTATGAATTGAAAAAGGGGGACACCCAGAAAGCTTTTGAAACAGCAGTCAGCTATATTGACTCTGCAGAAACTTACAAGGAAGTAGTTGAAGCTGAAACAGAAGGAAGAAAACTGATTGAAAGAGTGCCTTGCGATGAGACTAGAAAACCCCTCAGGGTCGGAATTGTTGGGGAAATATATGTAGTTATTGAACCATTTATGAATATGGATATTGAAAGGCGCCTTGGGGAAATGGGGGTTATTACTCACCGTTCCATTTACGTGACAACCTATGTAAGGCATACCATTTGGGACAGAAAGGCAGAAGATTACATTAAAGATGCTGCCAGGCCTTATTTGAAACAAATGGTAGGTGGCCACGGTATTAACAGTGTTGGGGAAACTGTTCTTTATGGAAAGGACAATTATGACGGGGTGGTACAGTTAGCCCCCTTTACCTGCATTCCGGAAATTGTCGCCCGCAGTATTCTGCCTAAGGTTAGCAGGGATTATGATATCCCTGTATTAACCCTTCACATAGATGAACAGACTGGGGAAACCGGCGTACAGACGCGCCTGGAGGCTTTTTTGGATTTGCTTAGGGAAAAACAAAAAGTCTTGGGGGAATGTAGTTAGAATGCGTACATACATGGGGATTGACGTTGGTTCTGTCAGCACGGATGTCGTATTGATTGATGACGATAATAATGTAATTGCATCTGCATATATCAGGACTGCCGGTCAACCTATCAAGGCAGTCCAGGAAGGTTTGAGGCTCATTTCCAGGGAAAAGCCGCCGGAAGCAAAAGTATATGCCGTAGGAAGTACCGGCAGTGCCCGGGAACTGGCTGCCGCGATTGTAGGTGCTGATGTGGTAAAAAACGAAATAACAGCCCATGCGGTAGCTTCGTCTACTCTTGTTCCCGGTGTCCAGACAATTATTGAAATCGGCGGCCAGGATTCCAAAATAATTATTCTGCGCAATGGCGTTGTTTCAGATTTTGCTATGAACACTGTATGTGCTGCCGGGACCGGATCTTTTTTGGACCAGCAGGCAGCCAGGCTGGGAATCCCAATTAATGAATTTGGGAAAATTGCATTAAAGTCGAAAAACTCTGTCAGGATAGCAGGAAGATGCTCTGTGTTTGCTGAATCTGATATGATTCATAAACAGCAGATGGGCCATAAAATGGAAGACTTGCTTGCCGGCTTGTGCGAGGCTCTGGTAAGAAATTACCTGAACAATGTGGGAAAAGGCAAGCAAATTCTTCCGCCTGTTGCTTTTCAAGGCGGTGTTGCTGCTAACGAGGGTATGAAGAAAGCCCTGGAAAAGGCTTTGGGCATGGAAGTGATTATTCCGAAAGATTATTGTTTGATGGGCGCCATTGGCGCAGCTATGCTTGCCAGGAAGCAAGAAAGGGAAAACGGGCAGACAAATTTCCGGGGATTTGATGTAACGGATATTAATTACCAGGTAACCAGTTTTGAATGTACAAAGTGCCCGAATCTCTGCGAAATCATATGTATATCCATTGGTGAAAATGATATCTGCCGCTGGGGTGGTAGGTGCGAAAGGTGGCAAATATCTGGCGAAAAATAGGGTACTATTAAAAAGGGTGGTTTCTTTTGTCTAAGTCTTTTGAAGATATTTGCCTGGAACTGAAGAACAGGGAATACAAACTTACACCTCAACGTCAGGTTATTTTAAGGGTGTTTATGAACAACAGAGGCAGCCATTTAAGTGCCGAAGACGTGTACTCCATGGTAAAAAGACACAACCCGGATGTGGGATTAGCCACAGTGTACCGGACTCTCGATTTACTGGCTGATTTAGAAGTCCTGCAAAAAATGGACTTTGGGGACGGCAAAGCCCGGTTTGAATTAAACGATACTGAGGCACACCATCATCACCACCTTATCTGTTTAAATTGCGGAAAAGTGGAAGAATTTGATGCCGACCTTTTAGAGCGGCTGGAAGCCAGTATCGAAGAAAAAACAGGTTTTGAAATTATTAATCATAGGCTGAAGTTTTTTGGGTACTGTACTGATTGTAAAGGGTTGGAGCAAAGTTAATGTTTTAATTTTCAGGACTTGGGAACAAAGTAGCGGAGTTTTTTGTCAATGCTAAAGGGATAGTTTATTCAGCAGCTTAAAGGGTAAAAATTAAGGGAAAATATGTAAGCTATGAAATTGGGGGAATAACATTGGATCTGGAAAAGATTGAGGAAGGAGTCAGATTAATTTTAGAAGGCATAGGAGAGGATCTTTCCCGGGAGGGGTTAGTCAGCACTCCTGCCAGAGTAGCCCGAATGTACCAAGAAATGTTTCAAGGAATGGAAGAGGACCCCGGCGAACTGCTCGAGGTTTTTTTTACGGAAAAACATGAGGAAATGATATTGGTTAAAGATATACCTTTTTATTCTATGTGCGAACATCATCTTCTACCTTTTTACGGAAAGGCCCATGTTGCCTATATCCCTGCAGATCAGAAAATCACTGGGTTAAGCAAGCTGGTTCGTGTAATTGAAGGGTACAGCAAGAGGCCGCAGCTCCAGGAGAGGTTGACGGGTCAAATAGCGGATACAATTATGCGCATTCTAACCCCCCAGGGGGTCTTGGTTGTAATTGAGGCAGAGCATATGTGCATGACCATGCGGGGGGTTAATAAACCCGGTTCCATGACTTTGACTTCTGCAGTGCGGGGTATATTCCGGTCCAATTCTGCTACCCGTGCTGAGGCCTTTTCCTTAATTAAAGGTAACAGGTAGAATTTAAGAACTGTCCTTTACAGAGAGTTGAAATCAGGATGGAAAAGAGGTAAATAAAATTAATGGGGAAAATCGGAAATATTTTAAAAGAAACTATTACCACTATTCTTCTGGCTTTCATTTTAGCTCTAGTTATCAGGGCTTATGTGGTTGAAGCGCGGATGATTCCTTCCGGGTCTATGCTTCCAACAATTGAAGAAGGAGACAGAGTTCTGGTCAATAAAATTGTATATCACTTTCGCGAACCGGAACGGGGGGAAATAATTGTCTTTGAGGCTCCTGTAAATATGGGGGGAACTGACGATGATTTTATCAAGCGGGTAATAGGTCTTCCCGGAGAGACAGTAGAAATAAAAAACGGTAAAGTATATATTGACGGCGAAGCCCTGGAAGAGGACTATATAGCAGAAGACCCCGATTATAATTTTGGACCGGTTAAAGTTCCCGATGATGCTCTTTTTGTAATGGGTGACAACAGAAATTCCAGTTATGACAGCCACCTTTGGAATAACTGGCTGCGTCTCGATAAGGTCAAGGGGGAAGCGTTTATAAGGTATTGGCCCCTGGACAGGTTGGGGAAAATTGAATAGTTCGGAGGAAAAAATGCGTATTTTAATTACCAATGATGATGGTGTCCAGGCTGAGGGTATTCAGGCTCTGGCAGCCTATCTGAATAAGCAACACAACGTATTTGTTGTTGCTCCCGAGAGGGAGAGAAGTGCTACAGGTCACGGCATTACTATGCATAAACCCCTGCGGGTCACGGAAGTAAAAATGAGGTATTGTGAAAAAATTGCCCTGGCAGTATCCGGTACACCGGCAGATTGTGTCAAACTGGCAGTCGAAGAGCTGATGGAGAAACCACCTGATGTGATTGTCTCGGGGATTAACTGCGGGGCGAATATGGGAACGGACATACTTTACTCCGGTACGGTTTCAGCAGCTATAGAGGGTACGTTAAATGGCTTTAAATCTATGGCTGTATCCCTGGACACTGAGAATAGTTATCCCGATTTTTCCAATGCGGTAAAATTCTCAGCGAAGCTGATTGAAATATATTTTCAAAACAAAATACCTGCAGATACCCTTCTGAATGTTAACATTCCTGATGTGCCCTGGGAGGAAGTAAAAGGGGTTCAAATAACCAGCCTTAGCAGTAGAAAATATGTGGATTCAGTTGAAAGGAGGCAGGACCCCAGGGGTAGGCCTTACTTTTGGCTTGCTGGTCACATTGATGACCAGGGGTGCCAGCCTGATTCCGATGCTGCTGCTTTAAAAAACAACTTTATAAGCATATCTCCTGTCCATTTCGATCTTACCAACTATGAGATAATTGAGGAAATATCCCGGTGGAAGATTAATATATAGAATTCAAAAAAGGGCCTATTCCAGGAATTTTGGAAAGATCGTCCTTTTTTATTGTTCCTGAAAACAGAAGGTAAACAAAATATGCTGTTCCACCGGCAAATAAAGAACCTATTGTGGTGATTATTACATCACCTGTCCAGGCCCAAATAAGCTGAAACAGTGAATAAACAACTCCTCCCATTAAGAATGAACCAACCAGCGGAACTACCACAAAATTGCCGAAACTAAAGGAAACCCCTGTAAAGTAACAAACTGAGCAGAGATTAAGGAGCGCTACCAGAGCCCAACTGATATCCATTGCAATGGCGGTGCCCCTGATTCCGTATGTGGGGACAGCAGTCAGCACATATATCAGGGCAATATTGCATGCGGCCCCAGCTGCGGAATTGCGCAGGGTAATCCCCACTTTACCAAGACCCTGGAGTATACCACTGGAGGTCTGGGAAAGATAAAGAAATATGCAGCCTATGGCCAGTATCCTTAAAGGGATTCCCGATTCAGGCGAATTAAAGATAATGCTGCAAAGCTGTTCGGGGAGTAGGTAAAAAACAACACCTGCAGGTAAGCCCACTATTAAACTTAACTGCAGGGCCTTTACCGTCCGGGACCTTAAAAGGTGATAATCTTTTTTTGACAAAGCCTCTGATGTGGCAGGTACCAGGGTTGTTGCCAGCGATAGGGTAATAATTGTTGGTAGGCCTAAAAGAGAAATGGCTATTCCGCTGAACTGTCCGTATAATTCCGTTGCCTGCCGGAGAGTATTTCCTGCTACCTGGAGCCGTAGTGGAATTACAATGGCCTGGAGAGCCAGAAGAAGGCTGTTAATAAGCCTTGAAAGGGATACCGGAATAGCAAAGGCAAATAGGCTCATGAGTATATTTCCTGTTGAGTTCCATTTTTGTCTATAATTTAATGGCAGCAATTTCTTTTGGTTTTTCCTGTGAGATGCATAGGTAAGGGCAAGTACCAATAAGCCTAATAATTCTCCCAGCATTGTACCCGCTGCCAGTCCTGCAACAGAATACTCAATTCCATAAGGCAGTAGTTTTGAGGCAAAATATATGCCCACCGTTACCCGAATAACCTGTTCAACAACCTGGCCTATTGCAGGTGGAACCATGTTCTGCAGCCCCTGATAATATCCTCTAAAGGCTGAAGATATTGAAGTAAAGAAAAGGGTAGGGGAAAGGGTTAGTATGCACCAATATACACGCGGGTCTGGGAGTATTTCTCCCACCAAAGTGGGAATAAAAGCCCATAGTACTCCCACTGAGATAAGGCCTGAGCACAGAAGAAATCCTAATGCCACCCAAAAAATCTTTCTTGCTTCACGGATATTTCCCAGAGAAACCTGCTCCGAGACATATTTAGATATTGCCAGGGGAATTCCGGCTGTAGTGACAACAAGGATAAGGCTGTAAACGGGAATAACCATTTCGTACAATCCGATTCCCTCAGGGCCTACAACCCTTACGGCAAATATCCGGTACAGAAATCCAATAACTTTATTGATGAAGCCTGCAATAATGAGAACGACTGCTCCACGCATGAAAGCCCCCTGTACTGCCAATACTGTTCAGCCCCTTCAACCATGTCCTAAAGAAGTCTATGCATGTCTGCCGGGGGTTAGAAAGCAATTTTGAGTGTTAAGCATATCTGTGCCTATTTTGGGCATAATTAACAGGGTAAATTTGTTATAATGTTGCCTGAGGAAAAATTTTGTTGAGAATGAAAAGGATTTTAACGTTTTGGGGACTAATAGATAATAGATATTGGTGTAGCTTTTACTATTAAAATAAATAGCTTTAGCTGCATTCCAAAAATAGGAACCCCTGTAACTTAGGAAGAGGAGGAAGTAAATTGAAGGTATTTGAAACGGAAAAAATAAGAAACATAGCTGTTATTGCCCACGGTGGTGCCGGAAAGACTTCCCTGGTGGAGGCTATTTTAGGAAATACAGGTGTCTTAAAACGTGTTGGAAGAGTAGAAGATGGGAATACCACTACTGACTATGACCCGGAAGAAATAAAAAGGCAGATTACCATAAATACCACTGCTGCTTTCTGTCAATGGAAGGATTGTAAAATAAACCTTTTAGATACCCCCGGCTTTGCGGATTTTTCTGCAGATGTCCGTAGCGCCTTAAGAGTAGCAGATGGAGCGGCTGTACTTGTGTCAGCACCGGATGGTGTTGAAGTAATGACCGAAGTCTACTGGGGATTAGCTGAAAAGAAAAACCTTCCCAGGATAATTTTTGTAAACAAGATGGACAGGGAAAATGCTAATTTTGAAGCTGCCCTGGATCAGCTTAAAAAGAATTTTGGAAATAAAGTTGCTGCCCTGCAGATCCCAATAGGAAAAGAAGACAGCTTCAAAGGGGTAGTGGATATCTTAAAGCAAAAAGCCTATATATTTAACGGTGGCAAGGTTGAAGAACAGGATATACCTGCAGACTTGGCTGAACAGGCTGCTGCGGAACGGGAAGCTCTGGCTGAAGCAGTTGCAGAATCCGATGATGAACTCCTTATGAAGTACCTGGAAGGAGAAGAACTTACAGCAGAGGAAATCGAGCAGGGCCTTCGGGTTGGGGTTAGAAACGCTAATGTCTTCCCTGTGTTCTGTGGTTCTGCCATTAAGAATATCGCAGTCACTTCCCTTATGGATGCTTTTGTTGACCTTATGCCCAACCCCGCCGAAGTGGCTGGTGAAGATTCGGATCCTGACGCTCCCTTTGCCGGGCTGGTATTTAAGACTCTTGCGGACCCTTATGTTGGCAAACTCAGTTTCATCAGAGTGTACAAAGGTGCTCTTACTGCCGAGAAACCTTTATTAAACGCTAATAAAGATATTGAAGAAAAAATCGGACAGGTTTTGGTGGTTAGGGGCAAATATCAGGAAAGTGTAGACCGGCTGAACTGCGGAGATATTGGAGCTATCCCTAAACTACAGGAAACGGAAACCGGCGATACTTTATGTGTTAAGGGTGAAAAAGTTATTTTTGAAGGGATAGAATTCCCGCCCAGCAATTTCTCAGTGGCTATTGCTCCTAAGAATAAAGGGGATGAAGATAAACTAGGTACAGCTATGAGCAAAATTCTAAGCGAAGATCCAACCCTGAGTCTGGAAAAGAATTTGGAAACTAACCAAAATATTTTTACAGGTGTTGGTGAACTGCAGCTTGATGTTGCCGTTTCCAAAATGAAGGACAGGTATGGTGTGGAAGTTGAAGTTGAAACACCTAAAGTACCTTACAGGGAAACGATTAGGTCTTCGGTTGCCAAGGTGGAAGGCAAATACAAAAAACAGACCGGTGGTCACGGCCAGTACGGGCATGTATTCCTAGACGTTGAACCTCTACCGGAAGAGCACTTCCAATTTGAGGAAACAATTTTTGGCGGTGCAGTTCCCAAGCAGTATATCCCAGCCGTGGAAAAGGGTGTCCAGGAAGCTCTTTCAGAAGGGATTTTGGCGGGTTACCCGGTTACTAATGTCAAAGTAACATTGGTGGACGGATCTTATCACAACGTTGACTCTTCTGAATTTGCATTTAAGCTTGCTGGTTCTATGGCTTTCAAAAAAGCAATGGAGCAGGCTAATCCAGTGCTCTTGGAGCCTATTATGGAGGTTGAGGTTAGGGTTCCCGAGAGATTTATGGGTGATATTATGGGGGACCTGAACAGCAAACGTGGAAGAATACTTGGAATGGAACCTGTTGGGCAAGAACAGGTAATTCGCGCTCACGTTCCCCTTGCAGAAATGTATCGATATGCAATTGACCTCAAATCGATTACCCAGGGCAGAGGGGTCTTTACCATGAAATTTTCACAGTATGAAGAAGCACCTCCGAATATAGCCCAAAAAGTGATTGAGATTGCAAATGCAGAAAAACAAGAATAAATGATAAAGGGAAAAAAGAGCATCACTAAAAAAGTGGTGCTCTTTTCATAAGTTTTAGTTTGTTAAAACATTTTGGTCACGCTGTCTGCGGAAATTTCATCTGAGCCTTTGGGGACAAAGGTTTTACAGCAGGTTTCCATACATTCTTGTGTAGGAGTAGGCTGGAGCTGTTTGGCCATAGTTGCGTCAACCCTGTCTGGCTGTTGGGAACCAAATTCATCGGAAGTTACTAGTATTTCATTGGCCCCGCACTTGTTGCCGTTGGTCCAATAATGGCAATTGTTTACAATACAGTGAATATGCTGCTGATTTTGTTCCATATTTTTCTACTCCTTTCTAAGAGTGGTCAATTATATTTTCCCCGATAAGAAACGTATTATTCTAATGATAGCAGGCATAAATACCTAAAAAGGGAAACTATGGTATAATTTAACAAACATGGTCTCTATTAGTATAAGTATTGGGGGGGAGGGTAAAATGGCAGTTTACAGCGTGTGCCTTGATCCCGGCCATGGGGGCCGTGACCCCGGTGCTGTTGGACCTTCAGGCATTCTTGAAAAAAACGTTAACCTCAATGTGGCTAAGCAGGCGGCTGCTTTTTTTAAAGATAATATTCAAGTATTCATGACCAGGGATAATGATATAACTGTGGAATTGGAGGAACGAACCAGGTATGTTAACCAAAAAGCACCGGACATTTTAATCAGCATTCATTGTAATTCCGCTGAAAATGCACGGGCAAATGGCTTAGAGACGTACTGTTATAATTTCGGTGGGAGCGGAGAAATCCTGGCTAGGTCAATCCAGAGGTCAATTGTTTCAGCTACAGGATTGCGCAACCGCGGTGTAAAAGAGGGCAACCTGCACATGCTTCGGGAGACCAATATGCCGGCAGTTTTAGTTGAACTGGGATTCTTATCAAACCGGGAGGAAGAAGCACTATTAACAAGTTTGGACTTTCACATTAAGTGCGGTCGGGCTATAGCAGAAGGGGTAGGAAATTATTTTAGGCAGGTCAAAGTGACTAGAGAACTTCAATCTATAGATGTACAATATAAAGGCCTAAATTTGGAAGGGTACCTAATTGAGGGAAAGGCTTTTGTGGAACTCAGGGCTTTTGCTGAGGCCCTGGATAAACGAGTGTTCTGGGACAACCAGAACAACACTGCTCAGGTACTTGACTGAGAAAAAGTAGTCCATTATAGCCGCATCCGAACAGAGCTGATTTATGCAATATTTTCCACCAACATTTACCAGGGATTTGGGTAAAAAAGAACTATCATTCAGTACTTTTGAAATATTAGCCACCAAATTAGCTTGGGTTTCTGGTATTATAAAAGTAGTAAAAAAACCCCGCAAAACTTGCGAGGTCTTTACTTAACTGGCAGGGGAGACAGGAATCGAACCCGCAACCAACGGATTTGGAGTCCGCTACTCTACCAATTGAGCTACTCCCCTTTGCTTCTTACACCTAAACATTATATGATAATTTGTTATAACAGTCAACAAGTCCATACTTTACTTTTTTCGATGAAAGAAAGTATACCGTAAAAGTGTATTATATATCAAAAGTAAATTATGGTTGCTGAGAGTCAATTTGGTTATTATATGCTCCGAGGTGAAAAAATGCGTCTAATAAAATTAGCAATCGTAATATTTTTGTTAACAGCAGCTTTTTTCCTGTCGGGCTGCACCGGCTCTACAACAGCATATACCAGCCCTCCGGAGAACTTTAGTCTGGAGGATGCCGGGAAGATGGATTTAAAGCTGGTCGACATGGGTAAGCTGCAGAAAAACAAAATCAATGAAGTGACAGGGGTTTCTTTAAATAATTTTGGCGAAGGATATAATATCAAATATCGCTATTTGAACAACTATATTACAGTGAAAATAGTAAAATTTGACTCCCCTTCCAAAGGGAAAAAGTTTTGGGCTAAATGGGTTTCCAATGGGAATTACAAGTATAGTACCATTAATGAAGCCTCAGTTGTATCTTTTGTGACAAAGCGCTATTCTGTTAGAGCATGGCAAAAAGACAGCTGGTTTACCTATATAGCTGTCCCCACCGATATTCCCAACCATAAAAAGCTTCTTGAGGAAATTAGAGAGTATATTAATTATCAGTACCAGGAATTGTAGGGCCGTTCACGGCCCTGTTTTATTTTTTATCAAGATAAATAATTAACCACCAATTAGCCGTTATAGCAGGCTGTGCCTTTTACCGCCCCATGCAGTGCCCAGGAAGTAGGCAGGACACTTTCTTGATGCTTGTTCTCCGACCAAATCCAGCGGCCAAAAAAGCGACATCCTGTCTTGATTGGCCGGAACAGGCGTTCTGCCTGGCCCCCGGTTTGCATACGGACTTGCCAAGAGTTTTTGCTGATATTCGCACGCGGTGGGCAAGAGGGGTTCTTTGCGTCTCAGGGCAAACATTTTGAAATGCTCAGCGTACCTCTTGTGTGTCTAGCGCTTGGAGAGCTCGCGTATCACTTGCTGGTGTTTAGAAGCCTCGGTTAAATCGTTGCCGCCCACAGAACGGATTTGTTCCTGTCAACTGAGATAATTTAATTTTTTAGGAGGGGACAGAGGTTTTTCCTAGAATTCATAATAAATGAGGATAAAATATGCTATTAGTGTAAAAATAAGGTAAAGCTATAAATCAATTTCTGTAATAAGTTCTATTCCATATGCCTTGAGAAGCGCTGCTGTTACACCGTTTCCACACCTTTTAGAGTGGGAAAAAGTACCGTCATAAATGCAGTTTACTCCGCAGGAAGGGCTGTTTGCTTTTAAGACGGCTTTTTTGGCGCCTGTTAACCGGGCTATTTTAAGGGCCATTTCCGCCCCGGCAATAAAGTGTCCAGTTACATCAGAGCCTTTATCAGTGACAACGCAGGCATTACCTTCCAGCACATCACTGCCATCGCCTCCTACGATTTGTGCAGGAGGCCGGGGAGTAGAAAGCCCCCCAAGCTGTTCCGGGCATATGGGAACGATTTTACTGCCCAAGTTTAGGGCTTTGTCGTGCCGGTTGTTTTTGCCATTGTACTTACAATTTATTCCCAGCAAACAGGCACTTACAAGGATCATTTTATTATCTCCTTTTGAAAAATTAATTGTGAATGGAGGATCACAGTTGAGGCGTACCATTTACATAACAATTTTTGCTGTTGTGGCAGCAATCCTAATTCTAATCTTTACTGCCACCATGATAACAGATTGGTTCTGGTTTGGGGAAGTAGGCTACCAGAGTGTGTTTTTAACATCTTTGCTTTCAAGTCTTGGGTTGAGAATCATTACAGGGATATTCCTATTCTTGATCATATATATAAATTTGAGAATCACCAGGCGGTCTCTGCATACTGAACCTGAAATCTATGAAGAAGATGAAAATGTAATTCCCATTAGAAGGTACGTTGCAGATAGAATTTTTGATGCAAAAAAGCTGAACATACTTTTTCTCGCTGTGAGTATACTTCTCGCTTTACTTTTTAGTTCTGCTGCTTCCAATAACTGGCTCATGGTACAGCAGTTCTTGAACAAAGCTTCCTTTGGCATAAAAGAGCCTATCTTTAATCTGGATGCCTCTTTTTATATTTTCACTCTTCCTTTTTTACGGATGTTATACTCCTTCTTATTCATAGGGATACTCCTTTCTATATTTGCGGCTGGAGCTTCTTATTTCCTGTTCGGAGCAAGGGAATTCCTTAACTGGCGGGATAATCAGATTAACCAGCCCAAGGTGCACCTTTCCATCCTTTTGGCACTTCTCTTTCTCTTAAAGGCTTTTGATTATATCCTGGATGGCTTTGGTTTATTGAACAAGCCCGGGGGTGTCGTTTATGGGCCGGGGTATACAGATGTAAATGTCCTACTCCTGGCGTACAGGGTGCTGGCAGTGATTGCTGTAGCAGCGGCTGTGGCTGTTCTTATTAACATCTTTCTAAAAAAATTCCGGTATGTTATATATACTGTTATATCCCTGATAGTCGTATCCATTTTGTTAGGAAACGTTGCTCCATATGCAGTTCAAAAGATACGCGTTGAACCAAACGAACTGGCTGTTGAATCCCCTTATATCAAAAACAATATGGAACTTACCAGGAAAGCTTATAATATAGATCAAATCAGATTGGAAACCTTTGAAGCTTCCACTCTTGATATGGCTGATATCCAGGAGAATCCCGGGACTATTCAGAACATCCGCCTGTGGGACCCCGAACCACTGCAAAACGCAAACACGCAGCTGCAGGAAATTCGCCCCTATTATTCCTTTTTGGATGTGGATATCGACAGGTACACCATTAACGGGCAATTGAGACAGGTTATGATTTCAGCCAGGGAATTAACCAAAAATCAGCTTGACCAGAATGCCCAGACCTGGGTAAACCAAAAGCTTCGCTATACCCACGGTTACGGTTTGACAATGAACTTTGTTGCCAGTGCAACTTCAGAAGGGCATCCCCATTATGTTGTAAAGGATATTCCTCCTGAATCGGAAGATATTACTGTGGAAGTACCGCAAATATATTTTGGTCAGGCAGAAGATGATTATGTGATTGTCAACACAACTACTGAAGAATTCGATTACCCTTCAACTACGGGCAATGTGAGTACTACCTATACAGGAAAGGGCGGAATCCCAGTTTCCAATATCTTTACCCGGGCTTTGTTTGCTTTAAGGTTTGGGGATTACCGCATGTTAATTTCCAACGCTTTGACCGATGACAGCCGGATAATATTCCGGACAAATATCAACGAACGTATTCAGCGGATAGCTCCTTTCCTGGTTTATGACAGGGACCCTTACCTTGTCGTTGACGACGGCAGATTATTTTGGATACAGGATGCCTATACTACTTCCCGAAATTTTCCCTACTCTACCCCGGTAGGGGGCATGGGGAATTATATCAGGAACAGTGTAAAAGTAGTTGTGGATGCCTATAACGGGGATGTTACTTTTTATGCAGACCTGGAAAATGACCCTATAGTCAGGTCTTATGCGGGAATATTTCCGAAATTGTTCAAACCCTGGGAACAGATTCCCGATGGCCTTGTACCGCACCTGCGTTATCCCGAGGATTTATTTAATGTCCAGGCAGAGATCTACAAGACATACCATATGGAAGATGTAAGGGACTTTTACAACAAGGAGGATGTTTGGACAATTCCTCAGGAAATTTTTGCCGGTGAAACAATAACAATGCAGCCATACTATACTATTATGACTCTTCCAGGCGAGGGGGAAAACCCTGAATTTGTACTTATGTTGCCCTTCACACCTGCCAAAAAGAACAACATGGCAGCCTGGTTGGCTGTCCGGTGCGATCCTGAACACTATGGTGACGCTATTGTCTTCCAGTTCAGCAAGCAGGAACTTGTATACGGGCCAAACCAAGTAGAGGCAGAAATTCAGGCTGACTCAGAAATATCACAGGCAATCAGCCTTTGGAGTCAGCGGGGTTCGGAAGTTATTCGAGGAAACCTGCTGGTAATTCCGATAAATGATGGGATAATCTATGTGGAACCTTTATTCCTTCAGTCTGAACAAAATAAACTACCCAGCCTTAAACGCGTCATAGTGTTTCACAACGGGGAACTAGCATGGGCGGAAACCCTGGGTGAAGCTTTGGCAAAATTGTTTGCAGCTGGCGAAGACACGAGGACAGGGCTAATAGATGATGGAGCTCCTGGAGATGGCGAAGATGATGCTGGTGTCGAAGAAAAAGGTGATGAGGACATGGCACCGGAATTAGAGAGCCTTGATGAACTTATCAACCGTGCAAATCAATTGTTCCGCCAGGCCAAGGAGAGACAAAAAAACGGTGACTGGGCTGGATACGGTGAAGCCCTTTCCGAGCTGGAATCAGTCCTGGAAAGGATGGCCAATCAATAGGCGTTGCTTAGACATAATTAACATTTAATGTTGACTTTAGAGGAGACCTGTGATATTTTCTTAGTAACTGAAAAATAGTTGAGCTGAGCTTAGAGGAGTTTTGTTGAGCCGAGTTAGGACCAGTCTGACTATAACAACGGCTGGCCCCTTCGGGGTCAAGCCGCTTTTGTTTTTTTCGGGGAGGGAAACACCATGACAGTGAAATATGCAGAAAAAACCCCTTTGGGGTTCAGTGAAGAGTCCAGTGTCCTGCTGTGCAGACTGATTAAAAAAATGGCACGTAACCCTTTCTACAAGGAAAGGTTTAATTCCTTAGGGATTGTCCCTGAAGAGATTAAAGGGGTTGAAGACCTGCCCAAGCTCCCGTTTACTACCAAAGAAGATTTAAGGAAAACTTATCCCCTGGGACTTCAGGTTGCTCCCGACAGGGATGTGGTAAGAGTCCATTCTTCTTCCGGTACTACGGGACAGCCTGTTATGGTGCCCTATACCAGAAACGATGTTAATACCTGGGCGGAAATGATGGCCCGCTGTTTGAAAATGGCTGGAGTCACGGATAGTGACCGTATTCAAATCACCCCGGGGTACGGTCTTTGGACAGCAGGTATTGGTTTTCAAGCCGGTACAGAACGGTTGGGAGCTATGGCTGTCCCTGTTGGACCCGGTAATACAGACCGGCAGCTGAAAATGATGGTTGACCTAAAGACTACAGTCCTGATTGGAACATCATCCTATGCCCTTCTCCTTGCCGAAGAAGCTAACCGGCGTGGTCTTACGGAAAAGCTCCACTTAAGGCTGGGCGTTTTCGGATCAGAGCGCTGGGGGGAAAAAATGCGTACCAGAATTGAAGAATTGATTGGCATTGAAACGTTTGACATATATGGGCTTACAGAAATTTACGGACCTGGAATCGCAATTGACTGCCCTCACCATACAGGTCTCCATTATTGGGATGACCACCTAATATTTGAAATAGTTGACCCTGTTACAGGAAAACCGCTGCCCAGGGGTTCCACAGGTGAGCTTGTTATTACAACGATTACTAAGGAAGGTATGCCCTTATTGCGTTTTAGAACCAGAGATATTACCAGGATTATCCCCGCAAGGTGCTCCTGCGGTAGTCCGTATCCCATGATTGACCGGATTATCGGTCGTTCAGATGATATGATTAAAATTAAAGGAGTACAGATTTATCCTGCGGAGATTGAAAATATATTGAAAGGTATTTCCGGTTTAAGCAGTGAGTATCAAATTGAGATTAGCCGGAGCAGCGGCAAAGAAAGAGCAGTCCTCCGTGTTGAAAGACAGCCCTTCGAGAAATGCAGTAACGGTTTGGCCAGGATATGTGAGATGGAAGTTAAGAGTAAGATTGGATTAAGTATGGATGTTGAAATAGTTGAGTATAATCAACTTCCCAGGAGCGAAAAAAAGACAAAACGGGTTATTGACCATCGAGACTGTTGCTGATAATGATATTGGAGCCAAAGGGACCCTTTCACGGGTCTTTTTTGTTTCCCGAATAGGCAAAGCAAAGGGGTGAGCTGGCCCGTAAAGCGAAGGAACATTTTGCCAGAAAGAAGGATTTCCATGTAGTGGGAAGAACCTATTGGAGAAGGAAAAAACGCTGGTGGTTTTTAACTTGCGGCAGGGAAAGCATATTTCCCCGTGGATGCCAAATACTAAAATAAGGTTGAATGTGGTGGGTGGTAAATTAATGTTAACAGAGAGAGAACTTGAGAAAGTACTGTACGCAGCCCTCGGGAAAGGGGGCGATTTTGCTGATATTTATATTGAGCGAAAAGATGCCAACGGTATAACCTGTGAGTCTGACAAGATTGAAAAAATCCACTCGGGAATTGATTACGGAGCCGGGATCCGTGTAGTATTCCAGGAAAGGACTGCTTACGCTTATACCAACAATGTTACCCTGGAGGGTCTTCTTGATGCTGCGGTAATAGTGAGCAAGGCAGTTAACAGTGGAAAGTCCAGTGATGTAACCATTAGTCTGAGCAAAAAAGAGGTCAAGGATGTATCTCCTGTTAAGTATTTGCCTGGGGATATTCCGGTGGAGGATAAGGTTGCCCTGGTTGAGAGAGGAAATGCTGTTGCCAGGGCTTACGATAACAGGGTGCGGCAAGTGACTGTAGCCTATGGTGATAATATCAGTGATATTACTGTTGTCAACTCAGAAGGATTGTTTGTCCAGGGCACCAGGATACGCACCCGCATGATATGCAGCGTGGTTGTTTCCAGCGGGGGCATCATCCAAACGGGATTTGAATCCGGAGGAGGTACTGCGGGATTTGAATTCTTTTTAAACTCTACTACTCCTGAGGAAATCTGCAGAAATGCGGCTGCCAGGGCAGTTCTAATGCTTGATTCCCGTCCTGCTCCCGCAGGGAGGATGGCTGTTGTAATGGCCGCTGAGGCAGGAGGTACCATGATTCATGAAGCATGTGGCCATGGGATGGAAGCCGACTTAGTGCAAAAAGGCCTCTCGGTCTATGCAGGTAAAACAGGTGAAAAAGTCGCTTCTGATGTGGTCACTGTGGTGGACGATGCAACGGTTCCCAATAAATATGGATCATTTTCCTTTGACGATGAGGGTACAGTCAGTCAGAAGAAGGTGCTGATAGAAAAGGGTGTCCTGAAAACATATATGTATGATTACCTTACAGCCCAGAGGGACAAACGACCTTCAACCGGAAACGGGCGGCGGGAATCCTTTAGACACAAACCTATTCCCCGAATGACCAATACATATATCGCTCCAGGGGAATATGATCCCCAGGAAATTGTAGCCAAAACCAAAAGGGGACTCTTTGTGAAGAAAATGGGCGGAGGACAGGTTAATACCACCAATGGTGATTTTGTTTTTGACGTCTCGGAAGGTTATCTTATTGAAAACGGTAAAGTTACAGCTCCGGTAAGAGGGGCAACCCTTACCGGAAACGGACCTGAGGTGCTGAGAATTATAGATATGGTGGGCGGCGATCTTGGATGGGGTATAGGTACCTGTGGAAAGGACGGGCAGGGAGTACCCGTCAGTGATGCTCAGCCTACCGTTAGGATACCGGAAATAGTTGTAGGCGGGATTTTGGAATGAGGGGTGGACTGGGAATGACAGAGGAAAAATGTCTTGAAATTGCAGTTAGGGCTGTTGAGGAAGCACAGAAAAAAGGTGCCGAACTGTCTGAAAGCTACGTCTCTCACTCAAAGCAGCTGTATATTAATGTTCGTGAAGGCGATGTTGAGACAGTGAAGGTAACTGACGAGACAGGTCTGGCTGTGCGTTTGATTAAAGATAAAAAAATGGGTTTTGTTTTTACAACCGCCCTTAATTACGAAAGCATCCAACAGATTATTGAACAGGCTCTCCACAATGCCGCAAAAACCTCTGCAGACGAATACAACATTCTTCCTTGGCCATCAAATGAATATCCTTCTCTGAATGTCTATGACCCGCGGATTTCGGAAGTTTCAGTGGAAGAAAAAATTGAGATAGCCAAGGAAATAGAAAGGGTTGGAAGGGCATACGACCCCAGGATAAAAGTTACAGAGAGCTGTACATACCAGGATGCAGTTTATGTTTCGGCACTGGCCAATTCCAGGGGTATTGCTGTTTCTTACTCGGGAACACTGGCGGGAGCAACCTCCTATTTTGTTGCCGAAGAGAACGGAGAATCCCAAACAGGTTTTGGACTCGAGTTCGGAGTTACTTATAATGCAGTCCAACCTGGAAAAATCGGTGAAGAAGGGGCGGCCAAAGCAGTACGCATGCTAGGAGCAAAAAGCATGCCGACACAAAAAACAGTGGCAGTGTTTGACCCGTATATCGTAACTAATTTTCTGGATATACTGGCACCGGCAGTTTGCGCTGATGCAGTGCAGAAGAACAAATCTTTGTTGGCAGGAAAAATCGGCCAAAAAGTGGCTTCAGAATTAATTACTATTGTTGATGACGGAAGGATGGCGGGAGGAATTATGTCTTCTCCCTTTGACGGTGAGGGAGTGAAGACCGGCACAACTACAGTAATCAGGAACGGGGTCTTAGAGCACTATCTGTATAATACATATACTGCAGCAAAAGAAGGCTGTTGTTCTACAGGTAACGGAATACGGTCCAGTTCTTATAAAGGGACTCCTGAAGTGGATACAACCAATTTTTATTTAGAGCCGGGAAAAGTTTCCCAGGCGGAACTTTTAAAGGATGTCCATAAGGGAATTTATATTACTGAAGTAATGGGAATGCACACGGCAAATCCGATTTCAGGTGATTTTTCCGTTGGTGTTTCCGGACTGCTTATTGAGAATGGCGAACTTACCACCCCTGTGCGGGGGGTTGCCATAGCAGGGAATATACTGGAATTGTTCCGGTCTGTTGACTGTGTTGCTAATGATTTGAGGTTTTTTGTTGGAAAAGGTGCACCGACTATTCGTGTTGGCAGTATTACAGTCAGCGGCAGTTAAAGGGGGAGTTTACATTGAGAGTCTCAATTATCAACGGACCAAATCTCAACCTTTTAGGAAAAAGGGAGCCCCAGTATTACGGAGAAAACTCTCTGCAAGAGATTAATGACCATATTAACGCCGCTGTAAGCAGGTTTGGTGTAGAAGTTGATTTTTTCCAGTCAAATCACGAAGGGGAAATAATAGATAGAATCCAGGAGGCTTCAGCAGTAAGTGACGGTATTGTCATCAATGCCGGTGCGCTGTCCCATTATAGTTATGCCATAAGAGATGCTCTTGCTGCAGCGGGGATACCTGTCGTTGAGGTTCATATGTCCAATATTTATGCCCGGGAAGAATTCAGGCACCGTTCTGTTCTCTCTCCCGTTGTTTCGGGGCAGATTTGCGGGTTTGGTGAGTACGGCTACGTAATGGCTGTTTATGCCCTCTTAAATGCTGCCGGAGGTTACCCACAAGATGTTTAGGAAAAGGCTCAGCAGACTGCGTGAGCATTTTTCCCAAGAGGGAATAGACGCTCTCCTAATCAGCAGTAATTCTAACCGAGTTTATCTCAGCGGCTTTCAGGGAACGTCAGGTTGTCTCATTATAACTTCTGACGAGCAGATATTAGTAACTGATTTTCGTTATCTCAACCAGGCCAAGAGTGAAGCAACAGATTACCAGATTGTATTGTTTAAAACAAGTCTTCTGGAAAAAATCAATGATTTGCTGAAAGAGAGACAAATTCAAACATTAGGTTTTGAATCCCAACACCTGACTTATGAACAATATCATAAATATAAGTCCCAGTTGGAGGTTGATTTTATTCCGGTCTCCTCTCTGGTGGAAAAACTCCGGAAACATAAAGACCCCGCTGAAATAGAAAAGGTTAAAAATGCTGTATCTGTAGCTGACAAAACTTTTGAGCACATTCTGGGATTTATCAAGCCTGGGGTAACGGAGAGGGAATTAGCCGCTGAAATGGAGTATTTTATGCGGAAAGAGGGTGCAGGAGGTCCTTCATTTGACACCATCATCGCTTCGGGTTTTCGTGGGGCCCTGCCTCACGGTACGGCATCAGACCGGGCAATATGCCCTGGGGATTTAATTGTTATGGATTATGGGGCAATTCTGGATGGTTACTGCTCGGACATTACCCGTACAGTTGTAGTTGGTACTGCTACATCGGAACAGCGGAAAATATACGATATTGTACTTGAGGCGCAAACCGAGGCACTTGGATTTGTGGAACCTGGCAGAAAATGCTGTGAGATAGATGCTTTAGCCCGGGATATTATTGCCGGACATGGTTTTGGTGAAAATTTCGGGCACGGTTTAGGCCACGGTGTAGGGCTGGAAGTTCACGAAAAGCCTTCCGTCAATCCCCGAAACCAGGATATATTGGAGCCGGGAATGGTTATTACTGTTGAACCAGGAATATATATTGACGGGTGGGGCGGTGTCAGGATTGAAGACATGGTGCTGGTAACAGATAAGGGGTGTGAAATATTGACTCAATCTCCAAAAGAGCTCATCGAAGTTTCTTAACTGGAGTTATTGCCAAAGATTTCTTTTATAAGTTACAATAGTTGGGGTTGACTTCTTAGGAACAGGAGGTAAAAATAATTGATTTCTACTAATGATTTTAGGACAGGCTTAACCATAGAGCTGGACGGCCAAGTTTGGTCTGTCGTAGAATTTATGCATGTTAAACCGGGAAAAGGGTCAGCGTTTGTAAGGTCTAAACTTAAAAACCTGGAAACGGGAGCTACCATTGAACGGACTTTCAGGGCAGGGGAGAAGGTTCCCAGAGCCAGATTAGACCACAGAAAGATGGAGTATCTCTATAATGACGGTGAATCATATTATTTCATGGACGAGGAAACTTTTGAACAGGCGGCTCTTTCCAAGGAACAACTGGGAGATGGAATAAAATATTTGAAGGAAAATATGGTTATTGATGTCCTGATCCACGGGGACAGAACAATTGGAGTTGAGTTGCCCAACTTTGTCGAGCTAACCCTTGTTGAGACAGAACCTGGTATTAAGGGGGATACAGCAACCGGGGGCACCAAAGGTGCAATTACGGAAACCGGGGCAACCGTCCAGGTACCCCTTTTTGTTGAAGCCGGTGATAAAATCAGAATCGATACCCGAACCGGCGAGTATATGGAACGGGTAAAGGAATAAGAATTGACTTATTCATGATAAAAGAACCTTTCTACTATATGTTTCCATGATACCTAATCCCGCACAAAACGCGGGATTTTTTTCTATTGTTTTTCGCCACTGCCCCCTGGTCAAAAACGAGCTGCCAATTGGTATGGTTTGCCGTGAGTTAGATTAATCCGTCTTTTTGGCGGACATACTATTGACAGACCGGAAATTTCAAAATTGAGGGAGGTTAAATTTTGAAAACGATTAGAGAAAATGTATCTTACCTGCAGGGATTGGTTGAAGGAGTCAACCTGAACGCTACAACTAATGAAGGACGTGTTATCAAAGGTATTATTGATACAATAGAGTCCCTGGCGGAAGCTGTTGAACGGCTTGAAGGAAGGCAGTCGGATTTGGAAGTTTATCTTGACAGCCTTGATGAAGAGCTGATGGATATTGAGGAAGAGATTTATCGGAGTGAGGGCGAAGGGTACGTTGAAATGGAGTGTCCCGAGTGTCATGAAGTTGTATACTTTGACACGGATATTTTAGATAGTGAGGATACCATCGAGGTTACCTGCCCCAACTGCGACTCGGTGGTTTTTGTGAACAGTGGGGACTATGATTTTACTCCTGACAGTTTGGAAACTGAACACGTTCAGGATGGTGATAAAGAAATTCTTCAATGAACTATAGAGCTTTGTTTAAATGTTGACGCACCTGATTGCATAAGCCCGTATGTATTATTCCGCTTACGGACAAGTTCGCACACCGTTAGCGGCGGCAAAGCCGCGCAGGGCTTAAGCGATACAAGTCCCGTTCCACAACACATGCGGGCTTTCAAAAAATGTTTTGAAATGTCTCAAATTGGAACTACCTCCCATTCTGCTGTTGCCGTTCCAGTTTGTACTTCCACTTTGTCAAGAGCTTAACCTTATGCTCATAAGTCGTTTGCAAAAGCAAAGGAAGCAATTCATATGGTTTGTCGACAGTTAGGACTGCGGAAATCCGCAGCTTTTTTTTTGTGCATAATCACCGGCCATGGATAATATCTATTACTAGAAAGGTGGGACAAGAATGATCTCTCTATCCCTGAAGGAAACAGAAAAAAGTTCCGAATGCAGCATTGATGCGGTTTTGGCTGCTGTTTGTCCTTCCATTATAAAGGATTTTTTAATGAAAATGGCTCCGGAACAAAGGAATCAAGTACAGGAACTGCGCCTGAGACAGGACAGGCCTTTAAGCATTTTGCTGGACCAACGGGAATGTTTCTTAACGGTGAAGGGAGAGCCGACCTTTGACCCCCTGGCAGGGTATTACATTACCAAGACCGATATTGATAGAGTCTTTCAAAGCATTACCCGCAATTCCGTATACGCCCTTGAGGAAGAACTGCGCAACGGCTATGTGACTATTGCCGGGGGCCATAGAATCGGGTTTACAGGAGAAGCTGTGGTTGTAGGGGGAAAAGTAAAAAACCTGAAAAATATATCTTGCCTCAATATCAGAATTGGGAGAGAGGTAAAAGGCTGCGCAGATAAAGTTCTGCCTTGGATAATTAACAGGCAGAATAATGCAGTTATGCACACACTAATTATTTCACCGCCAAAGTGCGGAAAGACAACCCTTCTCAGGGACATTATCCGGCAGTTAAGCAACGGTATACCCAAGCTTGGTTTCCCTGGTGTCAATGTGGGCGTAGTGGATGAAAGATCGGAGTTGGCCAGTTGTTACATGGGCCTTCCTCAAAAAGAAATAGGCATTAGAAGTGATGTCCTGGATAAATGTCCCAAAGCGGAAGGAATGTATATGCTGGTACGTTCCATGTCCCCACAGGTAATTGCCACTGATGAAATCGGGAGAAGGGAAGATGTGGCTGCAGTTCAAGAAGTCCTTAACGCAGGAATCAAATTGATTACATCCGTTCACGGAACCAACCCGGAAGATATAAAACGGCGGCCTGTAATGGGAGAGATTATGGATATGCAGTTGTTTGAGCGACTGGTCGTTCTTGGGAGGTCCCAAGGGGTAGGTACTTTGGAAGAAGTGATCGATGGGACTACAGGAAGATCTTTGTTTCAAAGAAGGTGAGACCCATTATAAAAATCACTGCTTCGTTATTGATAATAATGTCCTGCGGAATGGCCGGGTTGATTATGGCCCATTCCTATGCTTCCAGGCCGGATCAGCTGAAAGCTCTAATTTATGCCTTAAAAATGCTGGAAACCGAAATTGCCTATACCCTTACTCCTCTCCCGGAGGCCCTTTTTAGAGTCGGGAAAAGGGTTGGTGGTGAAATTGGTGAGTTTTTTATATCTGTAGGCACCCAATTAAGTCACGAAAACGCACCTATATGCGGAGAGGTCTGGGATTACAGTCTAGCCGGATTGAAAGAAAGTACTTGTCTCACTACCGGCGACCTGGGTATTTTACGCAATTTTGGTAATAACCTGGGGTTATCTGACAGGGAAGACCAGATAAAAAACCTTAAGCTCACCCAGGAGCAGTTGAACAATCATTTGTATTCTGCTGAAAAGCTCCGGGAAAAGAATCAGAGAATGTGGCGCACTGTTGGTTTTTTAGCTGGATTGGCTGTAGTGTTTATCCTTTACTAGAAGAAAGGAGAATCCCGAATGGAAGTAGATATAATTTTCAAAATTGCTGGTATCGGCATAATAACAGCTGTTCTTCACAGTATTTTGAAAGAATTCGGAAAGCAGGAACTTGCCCAGCTCACAACCCTTGCAGGTGTTGCTGTATGCCTCCTAATGGTAATCGGTATTTTGCAGGACCTTTTTGCAATTGTCAGGACGGTATTCCAACTTTACTAAGAGGTGTGCTATGGAAATATTACAGGTTGTAGGTTTAGGGTTCATATCGGTTGCGCTCCTAACCGTGCTTAAACAGCAGAAACCGGAAATAGCAGTCCTCTTGAGCATTGCCGCAGGCGTTACAATTTTTTTGTTTGTCCTGGGCAAGGTTTCCAGCATTATACAGGTCTTGGAAAATCTAGCCCGCAGTGCTGATGTAAACAACTTTTATTTGACTACGATACTAAAAATTGTCGGTATTGCCTATATTGGTGATTTTGGAGCCCAGGTGTGCAGGGATGCTGGAGAGTCGGCTATAGCGTCAAAAGTTGAATTTGCAGCCAAGGTACTGGTACTGATAGTAGCTCTGCCCATCGTGGTAGGCTTGCTGGAGACAATAACCAGGCTGCTTCCATGAGATTGCTTATGAAAAGACTAGTCATTTTTTTGGTAATAATATCTAGTACATTGCTTTTTCCTGTTAGTGCTCCAGCACAGGAAGAAACGGATCTGCCGGCCACAAACCTGGAGAGGCAGCTCGAAAGCCTCGACCTTTCCGAGCTCCAGCAGTTTATTGAGGAAATTGAAAAGGATGTGGGTTCATATATTCCCGATTTTGGTCTGGAGAGTGTGATTGAGGACATTCGCAGCGGAGATCTTGACTTTAATTTTGCCGGTTTTATAAAAGGCTTAATAGAATACTTGTTTCATGAATTAATTGCCCATTCTTCCCTTTTAGGCCGTTTAGTAGTTCTGGCAGTAATCTCTGCCGTCCTATATAACCTTCTTGATGCCTTTGAAGGTTCGACAGGTAGAATAGCTTACACTGTTGTCTATCTTGTACTGATTACTATTGCCCTGGGGTCATTTTCTGCTGCTGTAAAAATCGGGAGTGAGGCAATTACCCAAATGGTGAATTTTGTACAAGCGCTCCTTCCTGTCCTGTTGACCCTTCTTGCGGCAATTGGGGGTATCAGCTCTGCGGCTATTTTACATCCTTTTATTATTGTTGCACTGGGCCTTCTAGGAACACTGATAAAAAATTTTGTGTTTCCTCTGATTTACCTGTCAGCAGTACTGGGAATTGTAAACCATATTTCTGAAAGGTTTAACGTTTCACGGCTTGCAGGTCTGATGAAACAAATCAGCGTTGCTTCTTTAGGTATTTTCCTGACTCTTTTTGTGGGTTTTTTAGGTTTACAGGGGATAGCCGGTGCCGTTGCTGACAGTGTGACGTTAAAAACTGCCAAATTTATGGCAGGGACATTTGTCCCCGTGGTTGGGAAAATACTGGCCGATGCCACGGAAGTAGTACTGGGTACTTCACTGTTGATAAAAAATGCTGTTGGAGTTGTAGGAATAGTAATCCTGTTTATTATTTGTGTTTTTCCGGTGATCAAGATTATAGCCATGGTGCTGGTCTACAGGCTGGCGGCAGCTTTGGTACAGCCTATAGGGGATAGCAAAATTGCCGGAGCCCTTGATACAATGGCAGGTATGCTTACTCTGGTATTTGCCTCGGTTGTAGCAGTTGGATTCATGTTTTTCCTGGCAATTGCAGTAATTATCGGACTGAGCAATATTAACGTTATGCTGAGGTAGTCTTTTTATATAGAGGGGATAATAATGGATGTCTTAAAAGAAATGGTCCGGAACCTGGCAGCAATAATAATCCTTACTTCCTTCCTGGAAATGCTCCTTCCAAATACCAAAATGAAAGGCTATACCCGGCTTATATTAGGGCTTTTTGTAATCGTAATCGTACTCAATCCCGTCCTGAATTTTTTGGACAGCGGTACGGGATATAGTATTCAGGCCTGGTCATATCCCTCAAAAAACCATGAACTGAATGCCATTCTTGAGGATGCCCAGGAAATTACTGCACAATCTCAGAGATCGATATTTAACGAGTACCGCAGTAAAGTGGAACAGCAGATCGCAGCCCTGGTGAGACTTTCCCCGGAAGTGAGCCGTGCGGACGTTGAAATAAAAATTGGGGAAGGCATCTCCCTGGCAGAAGAAGGCAGGATTGAAAGAGTTAAAATCACCGCTCATGTTAAGGATCGGGATACTGCTGGAAAAGGGGAAAGTAAACATGAAAATAGCAATTCCATTGAGTTGGACAGCAGATATGATCCTGTAAAAAATCGGCAACAGGAGCGGGAAGAACTGAGAGAAAGGATCAGGTCAATAGTTGGGGATTTCTTCGGGTTGAAGCTGGACCAGGTTGATGTGCAACTGGAAAATTAGATGGAGGTGCTGTTGTTATGAAAAAAAAAGCTGGCCAGTATATTAATTTTTCCAGGAAAAAGCTGCCGCTCCTTATAGTTTTATTTCTTATTGGTGTCTTACTATTGGTTGTCAGTAGCTTTATTCCCAGCGGCCAACGGGGCCATGATGTGGTTGGGGAATTACCTGTAGTGGGAAAAGAGCAGGAAAGTACAGCCGACCCTGAAAGTACTTCCGTGCTGGCCCGAGCAGAAACAGAAATGGAAAACCGGTTGGAGGCAATTCTATCTACAATTGAAGGGGTCGGAAGTGTTTCGGTAAGTGTAACCCTGGAAAACGGTCCGGAGTATATTTATGCAGTAAATGAAAATATTAACGAAAGTAAAATAGAAGAAAAAGATAACAGCGGGGGCCACCGTATTACTACAGAAACCACAAACAGTGACCAGATGGTACTGGCTCAGCCGGCGGATATGGGCGGGGGCCAGCAGCCGGTGGTTGTAAAAGAAATTAAACCTAAGATTGCCGGTGTTCTTGTTGCTGCCGAAGGTGCGGATAATGCTGAAACCAGGATAAACTTGTCCAGGGCTGTCCAAACCGTGTTAAATATTCCGGCTCATAAAGTAAGCGTACTGCAAAAAAACATTGAATAGGAAGGAGGGATAGAGGTGATGATTTTCACCAGTCGAAGGACCGCATTAGTAGTAGCATTGTTTATTATAGCCCTTTTCTTGGTGATAGGGTTTATTATCTATGGGACAATACCCAACCTAAAGGATGATAAAACCCCTGTGCACGGCGAAACAATTATTAACGGCAAAGAAAATCCCGGAGAAGGTTCAGAGGAAGAGGAAGAGGGGACGGTCGTTACAGGGGAAAAAAGCAGTGTCCCTGGAAAACTTCCTATTGAAATTAAAGGGGAGCAGACAAGCTCCGATGATGATTTTTTTGCCAATTACCGCCTGGACAGGGAAAGGGTCCGGGGCCACCAGGTAGAACTGCTCCAAGAAGTAATCAATGATCCCAATTCAGATGCGGGCATGCGCAAGGAAGCACAGGATAGGTTGATTCAAATTTCCGAACGTATGGACAAAGAACTGCAGCTGGAGGCACTTATTAAGGCAAAAGGATTTAACGAGGCGGCGCTATTTATTCAACCGGAGTCAGCCACTGCAATTCTGGAAAAGGACGGGATGGTTGAGAGCGACGTAGCAGTTGTGGCAGATATGATTTCCCGTGTTACAGGATATAAGCTGGAAGACATCGTGGTAATTCCCAAATAGTGTATATAATTCTGAAATATTATGTATACACGTTGTAAAGATATTGCATAAACCTACATAGGTTTATATAATAACCGTAGTACTTCAGGTTGGTTTAATGCCAACCTTTAATTTTAGCTGCTGTCAACACCGCATTCCTTGTTGCTGATATTCCTGGGTTAATTTGCTGCGACAAGGTAAAAAATATATACATCTTTTCCTGAAATTTGTAATTGAGATACCACAAGGGAGGAGATTTTCAGGAGTTTAATAAAAGGGGGAGTTTTTCTAGTGAAAAAAATCGGTATAACAGACACCACTCTTAGAGATGCTCACCAGAGCTTGTGGGCAACAAGAATGAGCACGGCAGATATGATACCCATTTTGGAGAGAATTGATTCTCTGGGTTATTCCTCTGTAGAAGTTTGGGGGGGAGCAACCTTTGATGTTTGCCTGAGGTACCTTAACGAATGTCCCTGGGAAAGGTTGCGTATTCTTAAAAAATACTTTAAGAGGACACCTCTACAGATGCTTTTGCGTGGGCAGGCATTAGTAGGTTATACCCATTACCCTGATGATGTGGTGGACAGCTTTGTAGCCAAATCCGTGGAAAACGGAATTGACATTATCCGGATTTTTGATGCCCTCAATGACCTCCGGAACATGGAAAAGTCAATTACAGTTGCCAAGAGAGAAGGGGCTCATGTTCAGGGTGCCGTTGTGTACACAGTAAGCCCTGTTCACAGCATTGAGCATTATGTTGACGTAGCACTGCAGCTCCAGGAGATGGGAGTTGACTCCCTCTGTGTAAAAGATATGGCTGGTTTATTGACTCCTTATGTTGCCGGAAAGCTGGTTAAACTCCTTAAGGAAAAGTTGAACATACCCATACACCTTCACAGCCATTATGTTGGTGGGCTGGCTTTTGGGGCCTACATCAAAGGTATTGAAGCAGGTGCGGATAATATTGACTGTGCTTCCGTTCCTTTGGCCTTCGGTTCTTCCCAGCCTCCTGTGGAGACCATCGTTCGTACATTGAGTGAAAGTGGCTATGATACAGGTCTTGATCTACACGACTTGTTTGAAGTTGCCAGCTACTTTGAAGACCTGCGCAAGAAAAACGGTTTCCAGAGAGGGGTTACCCGGATTACTGACATGGGGGTTTTTGAACACCAGGTACCCGGGGGAATGATATCTAACCTGGTGAGCCAGCTTAAGGAACAGAACGCTGCAGAAAAGATCAATGAGGTACTGAGAGAGATTCCCAAGGTGAGGAAGGAACTTGGGTATCCGCCCCTCGTTACCCCTACCAGCCAGATAGTAGGAACCCAGGCAGTATTAAACGTTTTGACTAAGGAAAGATATAAGCTTATCCCCGGCGAAGTTAAAGCATACGTAAGGGGGGCCTACGGGAAACCACCGGCAAAAATTGACGAGAAAATACGTGAAAAGATAATGGGTGACGAGCCCATATACGAGGGAAGACCGGCAGATCTATTAGAGCCTGGGTTGGAGAAAGCCAGGGAAGAAATAAAGGACATGGTATCTTCCGAAGAAGACGTGCTGTCCTATGCACTGTTCCCACAGATAGCCAGAAAATTTTTCTCTAATCCCTGTGAAACTAAGTTTGAATCTGCTAAGCAAGAAGTGGCTGGCTCCATGGATCATATTGTCCTTGAGGAGGTCGCTGGTATAGAAGAGGAGGACGAAAGTATGAAATTGACTGATATTAAAGAACTCTTAAAGGCGCTGAACGAAACGGGTACTACCGAGTTTAACTATGAAGGTGACGGTATGCGGCTGGTAGTACGGAGAGGAAAAGTTGTTGCTGTTGAAGATGAAAAAGGGATAGACATTTCCGTGGAAGAAAAACCTGCTGTGGAAGCTCCCCCTGGGGAACCTCCAGTAGAGGAAGTGGAAGATGACATTGTTGTTATAGAAGCCCCTATGGTAGGTACCTTCTATCGTGCTCCCGCCCCCGATGCACCGCCTTTTGTGGAAGTCGGTTCAAAGGTAAAGAAAGGACAGACCCTGTGCATTGTTGAGGCCATGAAGCTGATGAATGAAATTGAGACTGATGTAGACGGCGAAGTTGTTGAAATTCTAGTTGAGAATGCGCAGCCTGTTGAATATGGCTGTCCACTGTTCAAAATAAAGAGAGGGTAAATTATGTTTTCTAAACTGCTGATTGCAAACAGGGGTGAGATAGCAGTACGGATTATCAGGGCGTGCCAGGAGTTAGGAATCGCTACAGTGGCTGTCTATTCTCAATGTGATAAAGAAGCATTACACGTTGAACTTGCTGATGAAGCTGTATGCATCGGGCCCAATCCCTCTTCCCAAAGCTATTTGAATATGGACAATATTCTTATGGCTGCCAAGACAAAAGGGGTTGATGCCATTCACCCGGGGTATGGATTTCTTGCTGAGAATGATGTATTTGCCGAAAAGTGCGAACAGGAAGGGTTTGTTTTTGTGGGTCCTTCACCGGAAGCGATCAGGCTCATGGGTGCTAAGGCTGCCGCCAGGGAAACCATGGTCTCTGCCGGTGTTCCTGTAGTTCCCGGTTCCCAGGGACTGGTAGGCAGTGCCGCAGAGGCTGCGGCATTGGCAGGGCAGATTGGATATCCTGTGATGATCAAGGCTGCTTCCGGAGGCGGCGGTAAAGGAATGCGTGTGGCCTATAACGAAGAAGAGGTAATCAAGGGGTATCAGACTGCACGTGGGGAGGCCGGTGCCGCTTTTGGAAATTCCGACCTCTATCTGGAGAAATTCATTCAGGAACCACGACATGTGGAGATTCAAATACTGGCAGATAAATTTGGCAATATTATCTACCTGGGAGAACGTGATTGTTCTCTGCAGCGCAGGAATCAAAAGCTGTTGGAGGAATCACCTTCTCCTGCAGTGGATCCGGATCTGCGCCGGCGAATGGGAGAATGTGCCGTTAAAGCTGCCAAAGCTGCAAATTACTGCAGCGCAGGCACTGTAGAATTCTTATTGGACAAGGAAAAAAATTTCTACTTTATGGAGATGAATACACGTATTCAAGTAGAACACCCGGTTACAGAAATGGTTACCGGAATAGACCTGATTAAAGAACAGATTAGAATCGCGTCAGGGGAGCCCTTACGCCTAAAACAGGAAGACGTTCAATTCAGGGGCTGGGCTATTGAGTGCAGAATCAATGCTGAAGATCCGGAAAAGGGATTTCGTCCCTGCCCGGGAACAATAACCCGTTATCATGCCCCCGGAGGGAACGGTGTCCGTGTGGATACCGCCATATATACAGGTTACAGCATACCGCCTTTCTATGATTCCATGATTGCAAAACTTATTGTTTGGGCTCCTACCCGTGAGGAAGCTGTACAGAGGATGAAACGCTCCCTCCAGGAATTAAAAATTGAAGGTGTCAGCACCACAGCATCTTTCCATTTAAAAGTTTTGGACAACCCGTTCTTTAATAAAGGGGAAGTATTTACCAACTTTATTGAAACTTACATGGTCTGAGAGAATTTAAGTAACCCGCGTAAAGAAAAGGAACCCGGCTTTACCTGTGCGTAAATAGCCGGGTTTGTTTTCAGTTTTTTACAAACAAGCCATTAAAATCGAATTAGCTACAGCAATCCTTCCGCAATTCGGGTAAAATATAGAAAAGTGGAGGAGGGTTTAATATGGAGAATAAAATCTCTGGAGAAAGCGGAAACCTGAGAATATCTGAAGAAGTGGTGGCAGTAATTGCCGGCATCGCAACTACTAATGTTGAAGGAGTTGCGGGTATGAGCGGCGGCATAGCCGGTGGTATTGCGCAGCTTTTAGGGAAAAACAGCTTTGCCAAAGGGGTAAAAGTTAGTGTCCATGAAAAAGAGGCGGTTATCGATATTTTTGTCATCGTGAATTTCGGAGTTCGTATTCCCGAGGTAGCTTTTAAAATCCAGGAAAATGTCAAAAAGTCTGTGGAAAACATGACCGGTTTGCAGGTCAAGGAAGCAAACGTCCACGTTCAGGGTGTAATTGCCGAAAAGGAATCCTTAGAAGAGGATACTGAAGAATAGATATACTTGTAGTATTATGCCACAAAAGACAACATCTGTCGGAGGTGTAATATTTGAGCAGGAGAGTTGCAAGGGAAAAGGCCCTGCAGGTCTTATATGAGGTGGAAATGGGAGGCTCCGATATACAGGAAGCCTTTGAAAACTTCTACGGAGAGCTGAACCTTGGTCCCCACAGCAGAAAGTTCGCTCAGGTCTTAGCCAGTGGAACTTGGGGGCAAAGGGAGGAAATAGACCGGCTGATTGGGAAATATACACGAAGATGGAAAATTGAGCGCCTGGCAGCAATCGACAGGAATATTCTCCGCCTGGCTGTATTTGAAATGACTACTCAGCCGGACATACCACACGAAGTCTCTATTAATGAAGCCGTTGAGCTGGCTAAAAAGTACAGTACCGATAAAGCTGCTTCTTTTGTTAATGCCATTCTTGACGGTATCAGTAAAGAGATAAGGCAGTGAGAGTATTGGAAAAAATGTTTTTCAAACGGGGGGAAATTAAATGAGTGCAAAGATAATTGACGGGAAAGCCATGGCAATGGAAATACGACAGGAGATAAAGAAACAGGTGGAGGAATTAGCCCAAAAAAATATAAAGCCCGGTCTGGCTGTGGTTCTTGTCGGAAATGATCCCGCATCCCAAATTTATGTCCGCGGCAAGGAAAAGGCGTGCAGTGAAGTAGGGATAGCTTCAGAAACAATAAGGCTGCCGGAGGATACTTCGGAAAGTGAGCTGCTAAATCTAATTTCCGGGCTGAATTCCCGCCAGGATGTCCATGGGATACTGGTTCAACTTCCTCTTCCAAAGCATATTGACTCGGATAAAATAATCAGGTCAATAGTCCCGGAAAAAGATGTGGACGGTTTTCATCCCATAAATGTAGGAAAGCTGGTATTGGGGCTTCCTGGGGTAAAACCATGTACACCCTATGGTTGTCTGAAAATGCTCCAAAAATATGAGATAGCCATTGAAGGGAAAAAAGCCGTTGTTATCGGACGCAGCAACATTGTAGGCAAGCCTGTGGCCTTGATGCTTCTCCAGGAAAATGCAACAGTATCTATCTGTCATTCAAGAACAAAAGAACTTTCGGAGTATACTAAAGAAGCTGATATTTTAATTGCTGCTGCAGGTAAGCCTTTCTTGATCAAACCTGATATGGTAAAGCCGGGCGCTGCAGTCATTGATGTTGGCCAAAACAAACTGCCCGACGGAAAACTGGTTGGTGATGTAGATTTTACCGGTGTATCCCAGGTGGCCGGCTGGATTACACCGGTTCCCGGCGGGGTGGGACCTATGACTATCGCCATGCTGCTTTATAATACTCTGGAGTCTGCAAAAAGACTGTGTTAGAACAGAAAATTTATACCGTCCGCGAATTAACCAACTACATACGCACGATTTTAGAAGCGGATACGAAGTTGGCCAATGTTTGGATAAAAGGGGAAATTTCCAATTTTAAGATGCATTCCTCCGGTCACCTTTACTTTACATTAAAGGACAGCGATGCAGCTATTAAGTGTGTCATGTTCCGGTCTCGGGGTGCAAAAATTAAGTTCCGGCCTGAAGATGGTATGGAGGTTATAGCCAAGGGGTATATCTCTATCTACGAGCGTATGGGGCAGTACCAGCTTTACGTGGAAGAAATGGACCCCTTCGGACTCGGTGAACTGTATATGGCCTACGAGCAGCTGAAAGCTAAGCTGCAGGAAGAGGGGTTATTCGACGTTCAGAAAAAAAAGCCCCTGCCTCCGGTGCCGTCTAAAGTTGCGGTGATTACCTCTCCTACAGGTGCAGCTATCCGCGATGTACTCAATGTATTAAACAGGCGCTTTCCGGGAATATATATCCTTTTTGTCCCTGCAGTTGTTCAGGGGGCTGAAGCGCCTCGTTCAATTGTCAAAGCCCTTAATACCGTCAATAAGCACGGAGCTGCAGAGGTAATCCTGTTGGTTAGAGGTGGAGGCTCCATTGAAGAGCTGTGGGGGTTTAACTCCGAGGAAGTAGCCCGTGCAGTTGCAGCTTCGGAAATTCCGGTAATTACAGGGGTAGGCCATGAAACTGACTTTACAATTGTAGATTTTGTTGCTGACAGGCGGGCTCCTACTCCCTCAGCAGCTGCAGAAATTGCCGTGCCTGTAAAGAAAGACCTGCTTTTGTCGGTGGAACGCTGTAGTAGAATGATTAAGGCTCTTACTGCCAGGCATATTCGCGAGCGCAGGACCAAGCTGGACAAGGTTACTTCTTCCCGTGTGATCCAGAAGCCTGACAATTTGCTGAACGAATACCGGCTTAGCCTGGATTATAATGAACAGAGGCTCTCCTCCGCCGTGAATATGGTTCTGACTTCATATAAAAGCAGGTTTGAAGCTGCGGCAGGTAAATTGGATGCCCTGAGCCCCCTAAGAATACTTGCCCGGGGATATGCAATTTGCCGAAAAAATAACGAAATTATAGGAGACGTAAAACTTGTAGAAGTTGGCGATGATGTGGAAGTGATTTTGCGCAAAGGCAGCCTAATTTGCCAGGTTAATAAGAGGAGGGGAGACTTGGCATGGAAGAAGAATTAACAAAAGAAACCAACGAGTTAAGTTTCGATGCCGCGTTAAAAGAGCTCGAGGACAGAGTTAAAAAGCTGGAAGATGGGCAACTTCCCCTTGAAGAAGCTCTTGAGTGTTTCAAAGAAGGCATCTATTTAGTAAGAATATGCAACTCAAAGCTGAAAGATTCTGAAACAGTTATCCGGCAGCTGGTTGAAGAAGAGGACGGCAGTATCAGCGAAACCGTGCCGGAAATAAACCGGGGCGGTGATTTTAATTGAATATCAAGGAATACCTTGCAGAAAAGAAAGCAGTAATTGATGCGGCGCTAGATGAAATTCTTCCTGCAGAAGATGTTAAACCGCAGACCATTCATAAGGCAATGCGCTACAGCGTTTTTGCCGGCGGCAAAAGACTGCGGCCTATTCTGGTAATGGCTTCCGCAGAGGCCGTGGGCGGAAAAGGTAATGATGTCCTCCCTGCAGCCTGTGCATTGGAGATGATACATTCATATTCCCTTATTCATGATGACCTACCAGCAATGGATGATGATGATTACCGGCGGGGGATGCTTACCAATCATAAGGTATTTGGGGAGGCAATGGCTATCCTGGCGGGGGATGCCCTCCTGACCCATGCCTTTTATGTTCTTTCTCATTGCTTAAAATATTTTCCAGCTGAATCAGTTAACCAGGTTGTTGGTGAGGTTTCGAAGGCTGCCGGTACTTTTGGAATGGTTGGCGGACAGGTGGTCGACATTGAGTCAGAGGGAAAAGACATTTCCAGGGAGGAATTGGATTATATTCATGAAAATAAAACTGCGGCCCTTTTTGTAGCTTCCGTCCGTACAGGGGGAATTCTTGCAGGTGCGAACAGCGTACAGATGGACGCTCTGACTGACTACGCAAGGCACCTGGGGCTGGCATTTCAGATTACTGATGATATTTTAGACATCACCGGAGATTCCGGCAAACTGGGCAAAAATACCGGGAGTGATACACGCAAAAAAAAGGTAACTTTTCCTCTTCTTTACGGTCTTGAAGAGTCAAGAAAAATGGCACTGGATGAGAGTAGAAAAGCTGGAGAAATTGTCCGGACACTGGGCAACAGGGCAAAGCCCCTGGAAGAAATTGTCCTTTATTTGGTTTCAAGGGACTTTTAGGAGTTTTTTCACCAATTGAAAAAACTTACGATTTCATGGTATAATATATCCTGTGTAAATAGGGGTGGCGCAGTATTCTAGTCAAGTTTCATTACTCTGAAGGCGGGCCTAAAAATCCGTCAAAGGGCACATCGATGAAGTTCCTGGTGGTGGCTGCTGACGCCCAGTCGGGGGTTGCTGCTGGGAGTTAAGGGGTTGGGGCGATCTGCAAAGGCATGCAGGCGTTGACCCTAGCCCCGTGGAGACCCAAGTGCGTGGTGCAAAAACATATATTTTGATTACGGCTTGGGAGTAAACCTGTATTCGGTACGGAATAGTGCTGGGTACAGTGTAGCCTGCCTTGAGCGGCTCTGGCGGAGACGCAGAAAAAGGCAGTTATTGGGAGAGGCCTAACCCAATGATTGTCTTGGTTGAAACCTTTGCTGCAAAAGAGGCTAGGAGTAAATGCAACTTGTTGAAGAAAATTCCTAGACTGTTTGCTTCGAAAGGCAAGGTGTGTCAGGGATTAAAGTGTGTGCTAAGTGGTAATCCAGTCCTGCTATCAATAGCAGACCTTTCCTTAAAGGGAAACCGCTGTTTCGGTGACGGGCAGTGGAAAGGTGGGAAACCCTGCTGGACCTAAGCCGCAAAGTTTACCTGACTCACTGCCACCCGGATACGAGAATCCTAAAGACGGGGATAGGCTTCCTCGTCTTTCGTTCTATGTGCGGTAAAATCTATTATTTCTCTAAAAAGTGAGGGTAAAAGTTGAAAGGGAACATCTTGCCCCATGCACTTAAAAACGGAATCTTAATAGGACTTGGGACATTAGTTTTGTCCGTTATTTTTAATTTAGGGTCACAATTTATGTTGGACTTTCTCCATTCTATTATTTTTAAATTTATTCTTTTATTTATCATTATACTTATAGGAGTGTTTTTTGATATTATTGGGGTTTCAGCTGCAGCGGCAAGTGAAGGTCCAGCCCATGCACAGGCAGCAACCCGAACATTTGGTGCCAGGCAAGCGGTTAAAATAATACGCAACGCAGATCGTGTCTCCAGCTTCTGTAATGATGTTGTTGGAGACGTGTGCGGTATTTTAAGCGGGGCAATTGGTACTGCTATTCTTTTTGAACTGATATTAAATTCTGGAGGTGTGGAGGAGCTGGTTTTTAGCACCTTGATGACTGCCTCAATTGCTTCTGTAACTGTTGGTGGAAAGGCTGCTGGAAAAAGTTTTGCTATTGCTAATGCCAACGATATAATACTAAAGGTAGGAATGTTCATGGCGGTTATAGAAAGAACACTTGGAATCACCCTGTTTGGCAGTGGAGTGAAAAAAGGGAGGACAAAATGAGCTCTATTTTGGATAAGGTGAACAGTCCTAAAGATCTAAGGCACCTGTCCACCGCGGAAATTAAACAGCTGGCACAAGAGTTAAGGAACTTAATAATTGAGACAGTATCTCATACAGGGGGGCATTTAGCTTCCAGTTTGGGAGTAGTTGAACTTACTTTGGCTTTACACAGTGTATTTGACACACCTAAAGATAAAATAATCTGGGACGTTGGCCACCAGTGCTATGCACATAAAATTCTCACCGGTAGAAAAAACTCCTTTTCTACCCTTCGACAATACGGCGGCATAAGTGGTTTTCCAAAGCGGGAAGAGAGTATTTTTGATGTTTTCGAAACCGGCCACTCCAGCACTTCAATATCTGCTGCCCTGGGAATGGCACTTGCCCGTGACCACAAAGGTGAGGATTATAACGTTATAGCAGTTATCGGAGACGGCTCACTGACCGGAGGAATGTCTTTTGAGGCTTTGAACTATGCCGGTGATTTAGGATGCAACCTTATTGTGGTCCTCAATGATAATAAGATGTCAATTGGCAGGAACGTAGGGGCATTATCCCAGTATTTGAGCCGGTTAAGAACTGATCCGGCCTACTTTAAAAGTAAAGAAGAAATGGAAGTCTTCATGAAACGCCTGCCTTACGGCCACCGATTCCTCAAGTTGGCAGAAAGACTGAAAGATGGAATAAAGTACCTTATTATACCGGGCATCATCTTTGAGGAACTGGGGTTTACCTACCTGGGACCTATTGACGGCCATGACCTTGAGGCTGTAAAATCTGTCCTCTCCAGCACCAAAACCCTTAAAGGGCCTGTAATAGTTCACCTGGTTACCAAAAAAGGTAAAGGTTATCCTCCGGCGGAAGAAAAACCTGACCTGTTTCACGGTGTTGGTTCCTTTGCTGTTAACACAGGAAAACCGACAAAAAAGGAAGGACCTCCCACATATACAAAAGTGTTTGCTGACACTTTAATCAGGTTGGCAGAAAACAGACCGGAAGTTGTCGCTATTACTGCGGCCATGCCCGGGGGGACAGGGTTGGATTTATTTGCAAAACACTATCCTGAAAGGTACTATGATGTAGGGATTGCAGAGCAAAACGCCGTTACAGTTGCCGCAGGAATGGCTTCCCAGGGCTTAAAACCTGTGGTTGCTATTTATTCTACTTTTTTGCAAAGGGCATATGACCAGGTGATCCATGATGTATGCATGCAAAAACTCCCCGTCGTTTTTGCCCTGGACAGAGCAGGTATCGTGGGAGAAGACGGGGAAACTCACCAGGGAGTATTTGATCTGTCCTACCTCAGGCCAATTCCCAATATTGTGGTAATGACTCCGAAAGATGAAAATGAACTCCGGCATATGCTGGCTACTGCTCTCGACCACGAAGGGCCAATAGCTGTCCGCTATCCCAGAGGAAAGGGAATAGGAGTACCTCTGGATGAGGAAATTACTTCTATCCCCATTGGGAAAGCCGTTGTAGAAAAACAGGGGAGTGATGCGGCTATATTTGCCGTTGGCCCCCATGTATATACAGGTCTGGCAGCCAGCGATGAATTGTCGCGAATAGGAATCAGTGCGGGAGTTGTCAACTGCAGGTTCGTTAAGCCTTTGGACTCCCAACTGATTATCGAAACTGCCCGTAAGGTAAAGCTGATCGTGACTGTAGAAGAAAACGTTTTAGGCGGGGGTTTTGGCTCCGGAATACTGGAACTGTTGACCCAGCATGGTATTGACAACGTGTCTGTCGTAAGAATCGGGTTGCCGGACTGCTTTATCCAGCATGGTGCTCCTGACATATTGCGTAAGGAATTTGGTCTTACAGTGGAGTCAATTGTCAATACTATAAGCGACAGGCTGGGATCTTGAAATCCGTGCCTTAGGAGTTGACCGCCTTGGCAAAAAAAGGGGATAGACTGGACATTGTCCTAGTTAATCAAGGTTTTTTTGAAAGCCGGACAAGGGCTCAAACAGCAGTAATGGAAGGCACTGTCCTTGTTAACGGGATTAAAGTGACTAAACCGGGCACTCCTGTTGCGGCAGATGCCGTAATACGCATTATTGGAGAACAACTTCCTTATGTCAGCAGGGGTGGGCTCAAACTTGAAAAAGCTGCGAAAGTATTCAGATTATCCTTTGAAGGTAAAAATATAGTGGATATAGGTGCTTCAACAGGTGGTTTTACTGACTGTGCTCTAAAAATGGGTGCCAAAAAGGTATTTGCCGTGGATGTGGGTTACGGACAGTTGGCTTGGAAGCTGCGCCGGGACCCACGAGTCGTAAACATGGAAAGGCATAACGCTAGGTACCTTACCCCTGGTGACATTGGAGAACAGGTAGATCTGGTTACAATTGACGCTTCTTTTATATCGCTGGAAAAGCTTGTTGGCCCGGCTTTTAATATTTTGAAAGAAAAGGGCGAACTTGTTGCCCTGATTAAACCCCAATTCGAAGCCGGGAAGGAAAATGTGGGGAAAAAAGGAGTCGTAAAAAGCCCGGAAGTTCACGTTGAAGTAATAAACAGCACTATCTCTATACTCCAAAGGACGGGCTTCAGCATTGCTGGCTTAACCTACTCACCCATCAGGGGGCCAAAAGGGAATATTGAATACCTTGTATACGCAGTAAAAGGCGAAAAAGAGTCTACTTCGGAAATTGATGTCCGTGCTGTGGTAGAGGAGGCATGGCGTTCACTTTAGTTCTTCATGTCCCAGTGCAATATGACTTTCACCTCCGGCCTTTGGGTAATATCTTTTTTTCCGGTGAAACAGTAAAAAGGAAAAAGCAGGTTATTGGTTGAAGTAGTACGGGGGTGTGTATTTATGCAGCCGATTGACTTGCTGATAGTTTGTGTACTGGTAATAAGCGGGCTCACAGTTTTTCTTTACCGCAGACTTAAAGCATCTGCTTTACATAATAAACTGAACAGTGCTGGGCGTAGTAAACTTAAAACCTTGGAACTGTTGGAGGAAAGGGGATATAAGATAGTCGACTGTGACCGCAGCATTGAAGTATGCTCAATTATTGACGGAAAAACATATAGTGATATCCTTATCGCAGATTTTGAAGTTCAAAAGGGTCACCTGCGCTATCTTGTAAAAATTGCGGGAGGACAGTCTTCCAGGTTGGGTTATAGGGAAAACAGGGAAAACCTTATCGGTATATCTGCTGTTTTCCGTTATCCCAACCTTTTGCTTGTTGACCCTGAGCGCAAAAATATCAGGTTAATGAAAACTGCGTTCAAGGAACCCTTTCACAATAAAATTAACCGGCTCAAAAAACCCCTATTCTTTTTTATCCTGGGTTCTTTATGTACAATAATAGCGGGGTATCGCTTTCTCTAAAGGAGGTTTTTGTGTGGCAGCAGCAATTGGAGTAGTTCTAAACGAAGAGAAACCCCAGGCAATCAAAACAGGTCAGGAACTGTATCACTGGCTGAGCCGCCGGGACATTGAAATATACTTTGTTCATGAAACGGCGGAACTTGTGGGATATCCTGAGTGCGGCTTAGGCGAAAAGGACTTAATCCAGGCCGTGGATTTTCTGGTTAGCCTTGGTGGTGACGGGACACTTCTTTATGCTGCCCGGATTGCCGGAGCCAGCGAAAAGCCTATACTGGGGGTAAATCTTGGCAATTTTGGCTTTCTTGTTGCTGTGGAACCAAAAAACATTTATCACAGCTTGGAAAAAGTACTTGCAGGTGATTACATCTGTGACAAGAGAATGGTTATTAAATCTACCGTTTACCGGAATGGTGAGCCAACTGATGTGGCATACGGTTTGAATGATGTTGTTATTACAAAAGGGGGTTTTTCCCGCATGATTCGGCTGGCGACTTATGTTGCCGGCGAATATGTAAATAATTTCCCTGCAGACGGGATAATTGTGTCTTCGCCCACCGGTTCTACCGGGTACTCTTTGTCGGCTGGCGGCCCTATTGTATCGCCAAAAGTCGATGTAATCATTATTACTCCAATATGCCCACATACTCTTTATACACGACCGTTGGTTATTTCTCCTGAGGAAGAAGTCAGGTTAATTCTGGAGACAGCCGATTCGGAAGTAGTCTTAACAATTGACGGCCAGGTTGGTTTTGTCCTCCAAAAGGGAGATGAAGTTGTACTGGAGCGGGCTCCCTATAGAACTCAATTAATCAGGTTTCCTGAATGGAATTTTTACGATGTTGTAAGAAATAAACTGAACAAGGGAGAAAGAAATGGCCAGGCTTTTTAGTAACGCAGTAACCCTGTCACATAAATTTATTGCTGAAGTTGTCTGCTTGGGTGATACTGTTATTGATGCAACAGTAGGCAATGGTAGTGATACGCTGTTTCTGGCGCAATTAGTAGGTGCCACAGGGCGGGTTATAGGATTTGATACTCAACCGTCCGCCCTGGAAAGGACCGGAGACAGGCTTAAGGAGGTTGGGCTCAGACAACGGGTTTCCTTAATACATTCGGGACATGAGAACCTAACCAAACATGTTAAGGAGCCGGTTAAAGCGTGCATGTTCAATCTAGGGTACCTTCCCGGAGGAGAACACAGCATCGTGACTCTCCCGGGGACAACGAAAGCGGCTATTGAGCAGGCTCTGACTGTCCTTGAAAGGAACGGGTTGATTACAGTGGTTATTTATACCGGGCACACAGGGGGAACCGAAGAAGCAGCGGCTGTTGCTGAAGTGGTATCTAAACTGCCGCAACACCTCTGGGATGTAGCCGAAATTACCTTTCCAAACCGAAAAAATCACCCGCCATATTTGTTGACAATCCAGAGGAGGTGAACCTTTTTGAAAGCAGAGCGGCAGAGGGCCATTTTGAGACTTATTGCAGAAGAGCCGATAGAGACACAGCTGCAGCTGGCCAATAAACTTAAAAGTAAAGGTTTTAAAGTTACGCAGGCTACCATTTCCCGGGATATTAAAGAATTGGGTTTGATAAAAATTCCCGGAAAAAACAATAAATATAATTATGCCGCACCCCCGGAACACCGTGTTACCAACGTTTTTGGCCGTTTGGAAAGGATGTTTCAAGATTCTGTTGTCAGTTTTGAAGACAGTGAAAACCTGATACTGGTAAAAACCCTTCCCGGGACAGCACATGCGGTTGCTTCGTGCCTGGATAATATTACCTGGAAAGAGATCATAGGCACAGTGGCAGGCGATGATACTATTCTGGTAATTATTAAACCTAAAGAAGCTGTAGGAGAAGTAATGGAGAAGTTCCGGTCGCTCTTGTAAGGGGGATTGATGATGCTGAGAGAGCTGTTCATACAAAATATTGCAATTATAGATAATTTGGCTCTAAAGCTCCATCCCGGCTTAAATGTAATCACAGGTGAAACAGGAGCCGGAAAATCGGTGATAATAGGCTCCTTAGGGCTGCTTCTTGGCTTCAGGGCTTCCAGTGATGTACTCAGAAGCGGTTGTGAAAAAGGATTCGTAACCGGGGCCTTTGAAATTGATAGTTTATTTTATGAAAAACTTTCCCGGTATGCAATTCCTGATTTGGAGGACGGAATCCTAACCCTTTCCAGGGAAATATCCCGGGAAGGAAGAAACCTGTGTAGGATCAATGAAAAAATTTTTTCCCTCACCGCTTTTAAGGCAGTTGGGTCACTGCTCATCGATATCTATGGTCAAAATGAAGAAAGGGGTCTTCTTGTTCCTTCCAATCAGTTGGACATTCTCGACCAATTCGGCGGGGACAGACTAATAGAATGGAAAAAGTCAGCGGGGGAATGTTTTAGGAAGTTGGCATCACTGGAACAGGAAATAGAGGAAGCCAAGTTTCGCCAGGAGGAAATAAGGGCAAAAACGGATTTTCTTGAATACCAATTAAATGAACTTGTGGAAGCCAATTTACAGGATAAGGATGAGGAACAGCATCTGGAGGAAGAAATTCGCATTTTATCCGGTGCCGAATCTCTAGTCCAAAACAGTCTGGAAATTTACGGGCTGCTCTTTGGATTTGACCAGGGAAGCTCTGCCTACGATAAAGTAAGCAGGTCTTTAGAAATCCTGGAAAAAATGAAAACCATTGATCCATTACTGGGTGAAAAAGAAGAAATTATAAAAAATGCCCTGTACTCAATAGAAGAGGTTTCCGATTTTTTCAGGACCTATGCCGATAGTGTTGAAAGCGATCCTCAAAGACTTGAAATGCTTCAGGACCGCCTTACATTCCTGCGAAAATTGCAGGACAAATATAAAAAATCAATAGAAGAATTAATACCGTTCCGGGACGAAATAGCTTCCACTCTGGAGAATCAGAGCATAAGTCAATACAAAATTGAAGAAATGGAAAAAGAAAAAAATAATCTGATGAATAAATATATGGAAGCAGGAGAGACTCTAACAAAAGTAAGGAGGGAAACTGCAGATTTTTTGTCCCAACAGGTTTCGGCTATTCTTAAGGAATTGGAAATGAGAGACTCTCGTTTTCAGGTGGATTTTTCCCAAAAGGCAGAGTTTTCCGAGAACGGTATGGATGAAGTCCAGTTTGTTTTTTCTGCAAATAAGGGTGAGCCGTTAAAACCCTTACAGAAAGTAGCCTCCGGGGGCGAGCTGTCTCGTTTAATGCTGTCATTGAAAAGTGTTCTTGCCGAAGTTGATTCCCTTCCCGTCCTGGTATTTGATGAAGCAGACACCGGGATTGGAGGTGAGGCCGCACGAAAAGTCGGCCTGCTGATATCTAAACTGGCTTCTGCCCGGCAGGTAATTTGTGTTACCCATTCTGCCCAGGTTGCGGTTTTTGCCGACAGACATTTTTTAATTACAAAAAGAACCTCCCACAATAGAACCACTTCAGATATTCAGATATTGTCATATAAGGACAGGATGGCAGAAATTGCCAGGATGCTTGGAGGTCAAGAACTAGATACGGGAATTAAACATGCTGAAAAGATGCTTGAAGACGCCCGTAAGGAGCGGGCATAATTTGTTTTTTTGACAATTATTAATTTTTTCAAAAACTCCGTTGTACCGCATTGCCTGCCACCCTTTTGGAAAGCTTAACCTTTGATCCACAGTCCTTTGGAGGCATAAAACAAGCCGCTGCGGGTTAATTTAAAACCAATAACGTACTCGGTAATTCCCCAGTTGTACGATTGGGGTTATTTTTTTCCGCTGAACATTCCTCACTTATACACCAACCTTTTAGCAAACCTTTACAGCAATCAGATTTAGAAATTTAGATTTTTATTTCCAGTAACCGTCACAAGAGAAATCATACCAATATTTGCTAGGAGAGTGAAACTATTGAATGCAGCCAGCAGAAAAAACACTGTACGTATTATTTTGTCAATTTTTTTGCTTATTAGTCTCTTTCAAGCAACATTATATTATGTCCAATCTCCTGAGGAGCATAAAGTGGTTGTAGGCCAGGAACTGAAATTGGGCCTTGACTTCCCGTACAAGCTTCAGAGAGCAATGAAAGTTATCGTTATTCCGGAAGAGGGGCTTGTTCTCAGCTATAAAGGCGCCCCCTTTTATGGAGAAGAATTTAAATACGAAGGGGAATGGCCGGTAGCTGCAACCACAGGTACCGTAAATGTCCAACTCCGCATTTTTGGACTTATTCCGGTTAAAAAGATGGTGGTTAATGTAGTCCCCCAGTACGAAGTGGTTCCAGGGGGACAGTCCATTGGCGTTATGCTCCAGTCGAAAGGCATTCTGGTAGTAGGTTATTCACCTGTTAAAACAGCAAAAGGTGATATATATCCCGGAAAATCAACAGGCATTAAAGTTGGGGATATAATAATAGCAGCAAATGGGAAAACTGTAAGCGAAGAGGAAACAATGGCAGACCTGATCAATGTCTCGGGAGAAAAAAATAAAAAGGTCCGATTGAAGGTTAAAAGGGCAGATGGAATATATGACTTCAGTGTGAAACCAGAATTTTGTTCCCAGACCCAAAGATACCGAATTGGGCTGCTGATCAGGGATAATACTGCCGGCGTTGGTACCTTAACTTTTTATGATCCAAAAAGTAAACGGTATGGAGCCTTGGGACATGTTGTAAGTAACGGAAACAGTGAGCAAAAGATTGATATCAAAAACGGAAAGATCGTTGAATCCGTGGTCCAAGGTATAGAACAAGGACGAAAGGGAAAACCCGGAGAAAAAATAGGGATTTTTTTGCACGGAGAGGGTCTGACCGGCGATATCGAAAAGAACACCCATTATGGAATTTTTGGCCGCCTGACCACTAAGCCCCGGGAAAAAATAACACCAATACCGGTGGCCTTTGCCAATCAGGTAAAAAGTGGCCCGGCCAAAATACGGACTGTCGTAGACGGCACCAGCGTAGAAGAATTCGATATTGAAATTTTGAGAATTATGCCCCATCAGAAGCTCAGCGGAAAAGGACTGATCATAAAGATTACAGACAGGCAGCTTCTGGAAAAGACAGGGGGTATAATCCAGGGAATGAGCGGGAGTCCGATTTTGCAGGATGGCAAATTGGTAGGGGCTGTAACACATGTCTTCATCAATGAACCTACAAAGGGGTACGGTATCCTGGCAGAGTGGATGCTTGAAGAATGTGGTTTGCTTGACAAAAAATTCGATCATAACGGATCTTCTGTCGGTTGTTATCCCAATTTGCTGCCCCATGTCTCTTAGTAAAACTTTTCCTCTAATAAAAAATACTTGAAGGAGTATTATTTTGCGATGTCGAACCGAAATATTACAATTAAATTAAATTTGGAGGTCTACAAATGGGGGAAATAAAAATCGCAATTGTTGATGATAACCGGGAATTTTGCGAAATCCTCGAACAATACTTGTCTAACCAGGAAGATTTCACCTTAGTGGGAACAGCTTACAATGGCAATCAGGCTTTGGAGTTATTACAGGAAAAAGAAATAGATTTAATGGTTCTGGATATTATTATGCCCCATCTTGACGGGATCGGGGTACTGGAAAACATGAGCTTATTAGAGCTAAAGAAAAGACCAAAAATAATTATTCTTACCACATTGGGACAAGAAACCACAACTCAACGGTCCATTGAGTTGGGAGCTGATTATTACATCCTTAAACCCTTTGATTTAGAAGTCTTAGGTACAAGGATTCGCCAGCTCTTTGAAGGTACAACTATCAGGGAAAAAAACGTAACTTACCAGGGACAGCCCGGACGTGTAAATAGAAGCATGGATGTGGAAGTTACACGGATTATTCACCAAATGGGTGTGCCAGCGCATATTAAAGGTTACCAATATCTTCGGGATGCGATTTTATTTGTTATCGATGATGTCAGCCTCCTGGGTGCGGTAACCAAAGAATTGTATCCTATGATTGCTCAAAAGTATATGACCACAGCCAGCCGTGTTGAACGAGCAATCCGTCACGCAATTGAACTGGCTTGGGACAGGGGAAATGTAGAGATGATGACCAAGTTCTTTGGATATACAATTAACATTGAACGGGGGAAACCTACAAACAGTGAGTTTATTGCAATGGTTGCTGATAAGCTGAGGATGAACGCAAAAGTGGTATAACCTGGCCTAGTGTCAGGTTTTTATCATAAATAACAGATTTTGTGTTAAAATATAATAATAGGTTTTGTAGGCTGATCTTAACAAACGGGGGTAAATATGAGAATGAGAGGCACCGTTAAAGTTGACAGTCGAACAAAGAACCTTGTTAAGCGGATAAAACCTAATGAAATAGCTGTTATAGACCATGAAGACATTGATGAAGTATCTGCGCGATCACTGATTTCCGCAAGAGTGAAAATGGTCATCAATGCAAGCAGGTCTATTTCAGGAAGGTATCCTAATCCCGGTCCCCTTGCGCTGGTAAAAGCAGGAATTATCCTAATTGACAACGCTGGCAAAGATATAATGAGTCTTAAAGACAACCAGGAAATTACAGTTCAAGAAGGGACCATATTCTTAAAAGATGTTAAAATTGGCCAGGGAAAAGTTTTAGAAGAAGATGAAATAAGGCATTTAATGAAGGAAAGTGAAAAAAACTATGCAGTTGAAGTGCAAAAATTTATCTATAACACTCTGGATTATGCGGAAAAAGAGATTGATATCATTGTCAAAGGAATAGAAAATCCCGACTTAAATACTAATTTTGAGGGGCGTCACTCGTTAATTGTTGTGCGAGGGCACGATTACAAAGAAGATTTAAGCGCCATCAGGTCTTACATTGAGGAAGTAAAACCTGTTTTGATTGGAGTTGACGGAGGTGCTGATGCTCTCCTGGAAGCCGGTTATAAGCCCGATATAATCTGCGGTGATATGGACAGCGTGACAGATAGGGCACTGAAATGCGGAGCAGAGTTGGTAGTTCATGCTTACCCCGATGGCCGGGCACCGGGATTGGAAAGGGTAAAAAACCTGGGTATGGAATGTACCGTAGTAAGGGCTCCGGGAACCAGTGAAGACGTGGCCATGCTTCTGGCATACCAGAAAGGAACTCAGTTAATCGTTGCTGTAGGGACTCATTCCAACGTAATTGACTTCCTTGAAAAAGGCCGGAAAGGTATGGCCAGCACTTTTTTAGTCAGGACCAAAATAGGCTCCATTCTTGTTGACGCCAAGGGTGTTAATAAGCTGTATAAAAGTTCACTGCGCTTAAAACATGTTGTCGGTATTGTTCTTGCAGCACTTATTCCGTTAATTGTCATTTTTATTGTCTCCCCTTCTTCACACCAGCTGGCACGATTGCTGGTTTTGAGGATTAAATTGATGCTCAGCATCTTTTCTTAAGGAGGGACCGGATTGGGCAGCGTATCCGTTTTAATTCCCGCTTATAACGAAGAAAAAAAAATCCGCGATACTGTTACGGCTGCCTTGCATGTTCCTGGAGTAATCCAGGTTATTGTGGTGGATGACGGTTCATCGGACAATACCCTGGAGGCAGCGGCAGCAGCTGGTGCAGAAGTTAAAAGAATTTGTCCCAATAAAGGTAAAGGTAACGCACTCAACCAGGGGGCACCACTGATAAAAGGTGACATTGTTGTCCTTTTGGATGCAGATTTAGGAAGCACGGCTTCAGAAGCCGAAAAGTTGGTTGACCCCATCCGGAAACAAAAAACAGACATTACCGTAGCTAAAATTAAGTCCAGCAAAAAGTCAGGGGGTTTTGGCCTTGTTAAGGGTTTGGCAAGGCACGGTGTCAAATTTCTTACCGGTAAAGAAGTTAACTGTACCTTGTCGGGTCAAAGGGCTATGCCTCGGGAAGTTTTCGATCAATTGGTTCCATTTTCCGAAGGATTTGGGGTTGAAGTTGGCATGACTGTAAAGGCTCTGAACAAGGGCTTTCACATTCTGGAGGTACCTGTCTCTATGAAGCATAATGAAACCGGTAAGGACATTCAAGGATTTGTGCATAGGGGCAAACAATTCTACCATATATTGAAAGTATTTCTCCAGTTATATATCGGAGGTGGCCGTACTTGCCGCTCGTCATCGCACTGTTAACAGCATCTTTTTTGTTGACCTGGTTTGGTACTCCGAAGATTTCCGATTTGCTGGTAGCCGGCGGTGCTGCTAGGAAGAATTACGCAGGAAAGGACATCCCCACCGCTGCGGGGTTATCAATTATTGTTTCTGTAACAGGAGCTTATTTTTTTGCCTTTGTATTTGTTGAGGTTTACCGCCTGGAAATAATGAGTTCTGTTGCTGTTGTACTGGGTATGGGATTATTGGGTCTTATCGATGACCTGCTGGGAACCCGTGAAATTACAGGGCTAAAAGGGCACATTTCCATGCTCTTAAAAGGTAAATGCACGACAGGAGGCTTAAAGGCCATCGGGGGCGGGGGCCTAGCATTTGGTTTCAGTCTCGTTTTTTCCTCCGGCATTGTAGAGGTTTTGGTAAATACCTTTTTGATTGCCTTGTTTACAAATGCCGTTAATTTAACAGACTTAAGGCCGGGAAGGGCCGCTAAAGCATTTCTCTTCATTGGATTTTTTCTCATGGTATCTGCCTTTTTTCTTGGTTCTCACAGTATTTTAGTCCTGGGACCGGCATTCGGCGCCGTACTCGCTTTTTTACCCTATGACCTTAAAGGCATGGTTATGCTGGGCGACACAGGTTCTAATGTAATGGGTATTATCCTGGGAATAGTATCGGTACTGCTGCTGCCCATCCTGGTCAAGAGCATAATCCTGGGAATGCTAGTCCTTTTACATATATACACAGAAAAATATTCACTGACAGAAACAATTCAAAAAATTACTTTTCTCCGCCGGATAGACGAATGGGGGACTTCCAGGTGATTAGTCGCGCTGTTGGACTGGTGAAGAGCATAACCAAAGAAACTAAGGACATAACGCAGGTAATTGTTGAGGTGGCGGGGAATGATTACCCCGCTGTTAATTTTAATGAGATTACCGGCACAGTCTCTACCGGCGATAAGGTTTTGTTGAACACCACTGCAGTAGAGTTAAATCTGGGTACCGGCGGCAGCCACTTTGTTATGGCAAACCTAACAGTTCCAGTGGATTCCAGGCAAATTGCTGCTGAACCGGGTCATATTATGAAAATCCGCTATACTCCAAATCAGATTAAGGTGTTATCTGTGGAGGAACAAGACAGTCCCTACCACGATGTTATGAAAGACTTCAGGTCCCTCGACAATACCCCGGTAGTTTGCTGCAGCCTTCACAGTATGCTGCCGGCCGCTGCGGCTGCCGTAAAATCTTATGAAAAAAATCTAAAAGTTGTTTATGTAATGACCGATGGAGCAGCCTTACCTATAGGACTAAGCAGATTGGTGAAAAAGCTGAAAACAAAAGGATTAATTGATGGAACTGTAACTGCCGGACATGCCTTTGGCGGTGACTTTGAGGCAGTCAACATATATTCCGGGTTGGCCGCTGCCAGGGCAGTACTTGGTGCCGACGTTATCATTGCCGGTATGGGGCCGGGTATTGTTGGAACCGGAACGCCTTTGGGCTTCTCAGGCATAGAACAGGCAGGTATCATTCATGCTGCTGAAGCTTTAGAAGGCCGTCCAATAGCTGTCCTTAGGTTGAGTTTTGCTGATGCCAGGGAAAGGCATTTTGGTTTGAGCCACCATACCCGAACGACACTGGCCAAAGCGGTACTTATTCCAGTCTACGTGAGCCTCCCGCAAATTGACGAAAAGAAACAGAATTTTATTATCCGCCAGATGCAGGAGAGCGGGATCACATCCAAGCACAAAATTGTACTGGAAGATGGGAAACCCGGACTGGAATTTTTGGAATTTCATCATATTAAGGTTACCACGATGGGGCGTTCAGTTTTGGAGGAACCGGAATTCTTTTTAGCTGCATCATCTGCCGGCAGGACTGCCGCAAAGATTGCCACAGGAGGGGAAATTGAATTTTGGGAGGAAAAGAATCAACTGACTTAAAGGAAAACACTATTTCTTCTGAAAGAATTTATGATGGCCGTACTATTAACTTAAGACGTGACATAGTGGAACTTCCCGACGGGAGACAAGCCCAACGGGAGATCGTTGAGCACCCGGGTGCTGTCAGTATCGTCCCTATTCTTGAAGATGGCACTGTGATTCTGGTAAAACAGTTCAGAGCACCAATTAATAAGGTAACCCTGGAAATTCCGGCAGGGAAACTAGAACCTGGTGAGGCGCCTGAGCACTGTGCAGCAAGGGAACTGGCTGAGGAAACGGGATACAGGGCAGGGCGGCTTGAGCATAAAGGGACTTTTTATACTACACCGGGATTTAGCGATGAAATAATGTACCTTTACATTGCTACCGACCTGAGACCGGTAGATTCCCAGCCTGATTTCGATGAGTTCCTGACCGGTGAAAGAATTGGATTGGAAAAGCTCCTGGAAATGGCGGAGCAGGGTAAAATTATTGACGCCAAGACTCTGGTAGGTATCTATACAGCAGCCAGATTCTTTTTACCATAGGTGGTGAGAGATATGTCTCTTCCCATTGTTTCAGTAACGGCCAATGCCAGCGGGGCTGTCAGGGCGGCCAAAAACGGAGATGCAGTTGCCATAGTGGACGTAATAGATATGTCTACAACTCTTGAAACGGCATTGGAGTTTGGGGCACTCAAGGTTTTTGGTGCCTGCCCGGATGGGTTGAAAGTTCCTGTTTATGTATGCCCCGAAAAAATAGGCGCGGCCGCAGGGAAATTCGCCCTTTCAAGAGGCTGCAGGATTATTATAGTCTCTGAACCAAGAAGTGGAGATAATAGATTGAGGGAAGCCAGGTGTTCCTCAGTAAAAAAAGCCGTCATAAATACCGGGGCAGAAATATCTGCTATAGTACCTAATATTGGTGCAGAGACGGCAAACCTGGTCGATTTTGAAAATTCGGTAGTAATTGCAGTAACAAACAGCGGCGGTGTAGCCTTTGATGCCGCTTTCCAGGCGGGGGCAGAGGTTTTTACCATTACTGTTGCCAGGACCCTGCGGATGAAAGCGGGTGAACCGGCCCAAAAAGGTATTGAAAGAATTTGCTCCTATGCCCTAAAGCATAATAAGAACATTTCTGTAGTGGCAGCCAGTGGAAATGCAATAGAGGATATTCTAGCGGCCCAGTATATTGCCCAGCGGATAATAGAAGGAGGTTTCCTTGGGGTCAAGGACCAAAAATAAAAAAGAATTTTTCAACAGTAGGAAACACTCCATTTGGAATGTTTTAACTTGAAGGCAAGATTCCTGTTTTATTGCTTTTTTTTACTCCAGGAATCCGCGCAGGATATCTCCAAGCTAAAATGGTAGAATTGGAAACGCCCGAATGTATTATTCCGCTAGGGACAAGCTTGCACGCCGTTAGCGGCGGCAGAGCCGCGCAAGGCTTATGCAAAACAAGTCCCGCTGCATAATACAAAAAGGCGTCTCAACTAGAGCGCGGTCCCCTGCCCAGTCTGTAACCTCTTCCCTATGCCAAAGGCGTGGTCATAGGTCCTTCAAAGAAGTAGTTCTACAGTATACAACAGTCAGTTCTAAAACAAACACTCCATCTCCATTGGAGTGTTTTTTCTTGCCCTCAGGAGGGTCTAGAAAAGGAAAACTTTTCATATATCTTATAAGAGACTTTGGAAAAGCCTTTAGAAATTGAAAGGGGCAGAAGATGATCGACCGGCGAAACTGTGCTTTAATCAGACATATCAAGGAACACGCATTACTCTATATTATAGTAGTTACCTTCTTCTTTTTCGGCATTTTCTGCGGTTGCTATGTTGTAAAGCATATTAATGCCAGTCAGCAAGGAGAACTCCTAAACTACCTGGACGTATTTCTAAAAGGTTTAAGTGAATGGGATATCGATCCCGGTGCAGCAGCTCAGCATGCCGTTCTCAATAATCTAAAAATAGTCCTTTATATTTGGTTTTTGGGGCTTACGGTAATCGGTATCCCCCTGGTGCTCCTGATTGTATTTGCCCGGGGTTTTGTAATGGGGTTTACCGTAGGATTTCTTGTACAGCAAAAAGGGGGAGCGGGAATCCTTATAGCAGTATTAGCCATACTCCCTCCCAGTTTACTCAATATTCCGGCCCTCATTGTCGGTGCAGCATTTGCCTTGACCTTCTCCGGTTGGCTGGTCAGGGGAAGATATAAGTATGAAAACAGTCCTCTTTTCAAGTTTCTCGGAGCCTATTGTGCTGTAATGCTTCTTATTGCTCTTGTATCAGCAGCAGCAGGGTTTATTGAAGTTTACATTTCACCTACTTTTTTGCAGTTTTTTACGAAAGTGACAGGTACAGCACTCCTTTAATACCAAGTCTAAACAGCTGTTTTGTGACATACAATTAGTTGAACAATTCTGAAATTAAGTTGTCTGGGGAGGTGTAGCAAAATGATTGTAATGACAATTAATAATTGGAGAAAAAAACTTCGAATCGTACTGGTCGTACTTCTTCTGGCAGTCGTTATTGCAACCGTTTGTATGCTGCTGGGAATGGGAAGGGAAGGAGGTATCGGTACGGCTGAAAACGACAGGGATGCCCATGGTTCCCTCAGGGTAGATGCAGCATCACCTGTTGAAAAGGAAGGGGTTGACGCCCATTGGTGGGGAGACTTTATTGAAACCCTAAAAACTATCACCCAACAATAAGTACCAGAAGTGTAAAAAACATCTGAAGGAAAAAGGAAAACGATTTCTTATAGAGAAGGAAATATTTAGACAAAGACATATTTCAGGGAGTTCTAAGGGTGAAAAGAGAGATTGACTGGTTTCTGCATTACCTGTCTGTAGAGAGAGGCTTATCAATTAATACACTAAATTCTTACAACTGTGATTTAGAGTCTTTTGGGTTCTTCCTTAAGAAGAGCGGTAAGGATTTTAGCTGCGCTAACAAAAGGGACATCTTCCAATACCTTGTTTACCTCCAGAAACTGGGGAGGACTCCTGCCACAATTGCCCGACACCTGGCGGCGATTAAAGCTTTTTACAGGTTTCGGTTATTTGAAGGTATCCAGGAAGATAATCCTGCTCAAGACGTTGACCCACCTAAGCTGGGAAGACGTCTTCCAACTGTGCTCACAAAAAAAGAAATTGATAAACTCCTAGAAGCACCAAATTTAATGACACCCAGCGGAATAAGGGACAAAGCTATGCTGGAGGTTCTTTACGGGACGGGTTTACGTGTTTCGGAACTGGTATCCTTGAATCTTCAGGACATTTCCTGTTCTTCAGGTTATATACGGTGCCTGGGAAAAGGTGATAAGGAACGGATAGTGCCCCTGGGTTCTATTGGTATTTTTTTTATGGAGAAATATCTCTTTCACGCCAGAGGCACCTTTATTAAGCATGCAACAGATGCAGTTTTCCTTAACCAAAGAGGGGAACGGCTTACCCGACAGGGGTGCTGGAAAATAATCAAGAAATACGTCCAGGCTTCCGGAATTAAGAAAAAGGTAACGCCTCACACTTTGAGGCATACTTTTGCTACTCATCTTCTGCAAAATGGTGCTGACCTCCGGTCTGTCCAGGAAATGTTAGGACACTCAGATATTTCAACAACCCAAATTTACACTCACCTCACACCAAATAAAATCCGCCAGATATATGATTCCACTCATCCAAGGGCATAGTAATGGTAGATTTACTGGAGGTGCAAAATATGCCGGTTAATCGCATTACTGTTATAGTCTTGGACGGCGTAGGTATCGGCGCCCTTCCTGATGCCGCAAAGTACGGAGATGAGAAAAGCAATACTTTGAGCAATACCGCAAAGGCAGTGGGAGGGTTAAATCTGCCTAACCTGGAAGCCTTTGGCCTGGCCAATGCCGCAGGGGTGGAGATACAAGGCATATCACCTGTGGACAAGCCTTTGGCTGCCTTCGGAAAATCTGCCGAAAAATCTGCTGGGAAAGATACAACTACCGGACACTGGGAAATTGCCGGAATCATTCTGGAACACCCTTTCCCCGTTTACCCTTCCGGATTCCCGCCGGAAATTATTCAACCCTTTGAAGCTGCCATCAACCGGAAGGTCCTGTGGAACAAACCGGCTTCAGGAACCGAAATAATTGCCATGCTCGGGGAAGAACACATGCGCACAGGATATCCAATAGTCTATACATCAGCCGACAGCGTGTTTCAGGTCGCTGCCCACGAAGAGGTTATTCCCCTGGAGGAACTGTATGAAATATGCAGAAAAGCCAGGGCACTGTTAACAGGAAAGCATGCTGTCGGCAGGGTAATAGCACGTCCCTTCATCGGTACACCGGGAGACTTCAAACGTACGAAGAACCGGAAAGACTTCTCTGTGAAACCACCCTCCAAAACTGTCTTAAATAGTATTGCCGAATCAGGCATGGAAGTTGTCGGGGTAGGGAAAATCACCGATATTTTCGCCGGCGAAGGAATAACCCGTTCTCTTAAGACTGCTGACAATATAGACGGCGTGAATAAAATAATCAATTTACTGAAAACTCCTTTTCAGGGATTAATCTTCTCCAACCTGGTTGAGTTTGATATGCTCTTTGGGCACCGCAACAATCCCGGAGGTTATGCAGGGGCTCTGAAGGCTTTCGATAACAGGCTCCCGGAAATAATGGCAGCCTTGGGTGAAGACGACATTCTGGTAATTACCGCAGACCATGGCTGTGACCCTACTACACCGGGTACAGACCATACCCGAGAGTATGTTCCCCTTTTAATTTACGGTAAGCCCGTAAATGTCTGCTGCCTGGGAACAAGAGAAACATTTGCTGACCTGGGGGCAACTATTGCCGATCTTCTGAAAATACCGCCTCCACCGGCAGGGGAATCATTTGCCAACCGGATTGTACTAACGGACTGATATTATTCTGAGGAGGAAAAGATGAGGGCCTATGACATCATATTGAAGAAACGCAATGGATTGGAGCTTTCTTCGGAAGAAATCCAGTTCCTTATTGACGGGTATGTAAAAGGCACAATCCCTGATTACCAAATGGCCGCCTTTTGTATGGCTGTTTTTTTTCGTGGGCTCAATCCCGGTGAAACCTCTGTCTTAACTCGAGCCATGGCAGATTCCGGGGACAGGGTGGACCTGTCAGAGATACCTGGAATAAAAGTCGATAAGCACAGCACAGGTGGTGTAGGAGACAAGACTACGATGATCGTGGTACCCCTGGTAGCGTGTCTTGGTGTGCCTGTAGCCAAAATGTCAGGGAGGGGGTTGGGACATACCGGAGGAACGGTAGATAAATTGGAAAGCATTCCAGGTTTCCGCACCGATTTACCCATTGATGAATTCATCCAAACGGTAAAAAATGCAGGGGCAGCCCTTATAGGCCAGACGGGAAATCTGGTCCCCGCGGACAAAAAAATTTATGCCTTAAGGGATGTTACTGCAACTGTCGACAGTATCCCGTTAATTGCCAGCAGTATCATGTCCAAAAAAATAGCAGCTGGCTGCGATGCCCTGGTACTGGACGTAAAAGTCGGCAGCGGAGCTTTCATGAAAAACAAGGAAGAGGCCAGGAAATTAGCAAATTTAATGCTGGATATCGGCAGGGCAATGCAAATTAGGACTGCCGCAGTCTTGTCTTCGGCCAATCAACCCCTGGGCAAAGGGATAGGTAATTCACTGGAGGTAAAAGAGGCCGTGGAAACCCTCCAGGGCAACGGTCCTGGAGATTTAAAGGAACTGTGTATTCAACTGGCTGCCCAAATGCTGCTGATGGGTAAGGGGATGAAAGATCAGAAGAACGCAGTAAAACAGGTAACGGAAGCCCTGGAAAGCGGAGCTGCCCTGAATAAATTCCGTGAAATAATAGAAGCCCAGGGAGGGAACTCTGCTGTAGTAGAAGATACGACCCTGCTCCCTAACGCTGAATTGACTCTTCAAGTTACTTCTCCCCGGGAAGGTTATATTCAAAAATTCGACACTGAAAAGGTGGGTTTGGCTGCGGCTTGTATAGGTGCCGGTCGGAGCAGAAAAGAAGATAAAATTGACCCCTCTGCAGGAATAGTAATGCATAAAAAAATTGGAGACACTGTTTTCAGGGGCGAACCCCTGGCCACACTCCACTTCAACAGCGGTGCGCCCTGCGAGCAGGCATCTGATATTATACTGGACGCCGTTCAAATTGGAAGGGAAAGACCGGCTTCTGAACCTCTCATTATAGACATTATCAGCTGAAAACATTTTGTCATATTATTCCCTCTGCGGTAATAAATGTAGTTATAAGTACAAACCATCAGACTCTTCCGGGGGGAGATTCTTCATGAAATTCAAAAAGGCGGTGGCTTTTCTTTTAGTTATTGTTATCATCCTGTCAATATGTCCCGTCGTAATGGCAGAAAATGACCTGAAATTAGACTGTGAAGGAGCTATCCTTATAGAAGCCCAAACGGGGAAAATTTTGTATGAGTCCAATCCACACAAAAAATGGTACCCTGCCAGTATGACAAAAATAATGACCCTTATTTTGGCCTTTGAGGCTGTTCAGGATGGTAAGGTATCACTGGACGACCAGGTAACTGCCAGTGAATACGCCTGCAGTTTCGGGGGAACACAGGTTTGGTTAGAACCCGGAGAAAAGTTTTCATTGAAAGAAATGCTCATCGCCATAGCTGTCGGTTCCGCCAACGACTGCAGTGTTGCCGTAGCGGAGCATATAGCCGGCTCTGAAACTGCCTTTGCCAGGATGATGACCGAAAGAGCCAAAGAACTGGGAGCCCAAAATACTAACTTTGTAAACTCCCATGGGCTCCATGACGACAATCACTATACTACCCCTTACGACCTGGCCCAGATGGCAAGACATGCCGTCACCCTGCCTCAATTGCTGGAAATGACCAGTATGAAAGAATACCTTTTCAGAGAGGAACCTGAACTCCTCCTTTACAATACCAATAAGCTTTTATGGTGGTTTGAAGGAACAAAAGGCTTAAAAACCGGAACAACTGATGCAGCCAAGAGAAACTTAACTGCCGCAGTGGAGAGAGACGGGCTGATGCTCATCAGCGTTGTAATGGGAGCGGAAGGAAACCGGGGACATTTTACGCAATCAATGAGCCTACAACAGTATGGTTTTGCCCGCTATGGATATAAGGAGTTTTATGAACGGGGTCAGGAGATTGGAGAAGTAAAAATTGGCAAGGGCGTAAAAGAAAGTGTAAAAATTATTCCCAAAGACAGGGTTGGGACAATTATCCCGAAGGGTGAAGACGAAGGACTGGAGGTCCAAATTGAACTGCCCGAGTATGTGGAAGCCCCCGTTGAAAAAGAACAGGAAATTGGAAATGCAGTGATTTTCCGGGATGGAAAGAAACTGCAGAGTATTCCCCTGGTCGCCGTTGAACAAGTGGGAAAAGGGTCACTACTGGTCATGCTCAAAAAAGTCTTTGTTTCAGTTGTCTCCCTTTATTAATTTAAAGAGAGGACATTGTAATTTTAATTTGAATTGATATAATTAAGTGAAAAAATAAAGGAAGGCGTCCTCAGGAAAGCTGTTCTGCTTCCAATGAGGACGTATTTTGTTAGCTTAATCGTTCTGTGGGAGGGAGCTGTATTGTTAAGCAAAGAAGATGTTTTGGAAAAAGCCGAGAAAGCAGGGGTCAAATTTATTCACCTGCAGTTTACTGATATTTTTGGTGTATTAAAGAATGTTGCCATTACTTACGAACAGCTGGAAAAAGCATTGGACGGGGAGATAATGTTTGACGGTTCCTCCATTGAAGGTTTTGTAAGAATAGAAGAGTCAGATATGTATCTTCGGCCTGACCCTGACACTTTTGCTATTTTTCCCTGGAACAACAACGGCTGCCCTGTAGCCAGGTTAATATGTGACATATTTGACCCGGATGGTACACCCTTTAAAGGCTGTCCCAGGTATATCCTAAAAAAAGTCCTGGCAGAAGCGGCAGAAATGGGTTTTACAATGAACGTAGGACCTGAGGCCGAATTTTTCCTATTTAAAACAGAGGAAGACGGTTATCCCACTCTTGATACCAACGACCATGCCGGTTATTTTGACCTATCCCCTGTGGACAGGGGGGAACAAGCCCGCCGGGATATGGTGCTTGCTTTGAAAGAATTGGGTTTTCAGATCGAGACTTCTCACCATGAAGTAGCTCCGGGACAGCACGAAATTGACTTTAAGTATGCCGATGCTTTGCATACAGCCGATAACATAGCCACTTTCAAGTTTGTTGTGAGGATAATTGCCCAGCAGCATAACCTGCATGCAACTTTTATGCCCAAGCCTATCCAAGGTATCAATGGTTCCGGGATGCACATGAATCAATCTCTCTTTATCGGGGAAAAAAACGCTTTCTATGACCCGAACGGAATGCATGAACTCAGTGAAATAGCTTACTACTATATCGGAGGGCTGATGAAGCATGCCAAAGCCCTTTCAGCCATAATCTCTCCAACGGTAAACTCCTACAAGAGGCTTGTTCCAGGGTATGAAGCTCCTGTACATATTGCCTGGTCTTTCAGGAACCGTAGCCCCCTCATCCGCATCCCTGAAAGGAGAGGCGAAGGAACCCGCTTGGAGTTGCGCAATCCGGATCCTTCCTGCAATCCATACCTGGCAACAGCTGTTATGCTGAAGGCAGGTTTAGACGGCATAAAAAACAAGATTACTCCTCCACCTTACACTGATGTCAATATTTATGAATTGACGGAAGAGGAAAGGGCAGAGCTTGGAATTGAAAACCTTCCCGAGAACATCATGGAGGCCATGAAAGAACTGGAGAAGGACACAGTAATCCGTGAAGCCCTGGGTGAGCATATTTTCAACAGGTATATGGATGCCAAAAAAATAGAATGGTTTGAATACTGCACCCAAGTTACCCCCTGGGAGCTGAA